>CAXYYS010000008.1:0-61535 GCA_964293585.1 uncultured Acidaminococcales bacterium | reverse complement strand
TTCAGCTCAATACCATTCTTGGCCACCGCGCTAACCGTAGGCGTCTCAATAACTTCCGGATTAACACTCATCTGTACGGCTTCCAGCACGTTACGGCCGGCCAGGTCAATGGCACAGGCCCGTTCAAAAGTCAAAGGAATCTCGGCCCGGTGCGCCGCAATCAGGGCGTCAATGACCCGGTCCACGTTACCACCGGCCAGGTAATGCGCTTCCAGCTGGTTGGCATTCACATCCAGGCCCGCCTTATTTGCTTTAATAAGCGGC
Source organism: uncultured Acidaminococcales bacterium (assembly GCA_964293585.1). Classification (GTDB taxonomy): domain Bacteria; phylum Bacillota; class Negativicutes; order Acidaminococcales; family Acidaminococcaceae; genus JAKVKY01. The sequence continues at coordinate 61,271 of CAXYYS010000008.1, read as the reverse complement.
AGCACGATTTGGGCGGCCGGCACCCGGCGCAGACGCATGCCCACCAGATTAAAAATACCCACGTTCACGCCGGCGGCAATGGCGGAAATCCATAAACCCAAAGGCACAAAATTCAAGAACAGGGCAATCAGCATCACGATAATGATAAAAGAAAAGGCCCCGCTGAATAAAAACTGCAACATTATTTTCCTCCTGCTTAAGCAGCGCTTAAGTCTCTTTCACCTTAGTTTTCCTGCAGATGCCGTTCACTGCCCGGCAATCTCTGCACCACAATCCCTATAAACAAGCCAGCGGTCACCGGCCAGCCTGACTGCTGCTCCGGCACCGCTGCCACTTTAAGAAGCGCTACTTTCACCTGTGGGAGCAGCGGCAACTTGTTTCACTATGATCTTACTGCCTTCTACCCGGATAACCTTAATCCGGCTGTGGCTGGCAATATAATCGCCTTCCGTAAGTACATCCAGACGCCGGCCGTCCACCATGGCGGTCCCTGCCGGACGAAGCATGCTCAGGGCTTCGCCCTGTTTACCCAGCAGCTGCTGATAGCTGTCTTCGTCTTTCTCCATACTCTTTACCGCATTCTGGCGTTCCAGAAGCACGATAGGGTTCCAGCGGCAATCGGAGGGCAAGGTATGACACAACCAGACCAGGGCGGCAATAACCACCACATAGACCAGCGCGATGACCAGCAGCGAACCGATGCCTCCCCCCATAAAGAAGTAGGCGGCTACCGTAAAACACAAGATCGCGCCGGCAGCACAGACACCAAACCCGGGAATGGCTACTTCCAGGATCAGCAAAAAAATGCCCGCCAGCACAAATTGTTCCTCAAGGCTCACGATAAGTCTCCTTTCCATATTCTCCAGAGAGGCTAAACCTCCCATTTTTTAAACTTACATATATATTTAAGGATACCACAAAACCCGGAAAAAGTATAGAACTTCTCCCCAAAAAGAAGCGTGTCCGGCGGCCAGAAACTGAGAAATCTTTGTGAAGAAAGTACGGCCGGCGGCATAAAAAAAGCAGTGCCGCTAAGCACTGCTTCTTCCAGTTTTAACTATTTAAGTAAACCCCGGACCACCGTATTGATTTGTTTGCCATCAGCACGGCCTTCCGCCTTAGCCATCACGGCCTTCATCACCTTGCCCATATCCTTGGGCCCGGTGGCTCCGGTTTCCTTAATGGCTGCTGTTACCAGCGCGGTTAATTCTTCCTGGCTCATAACAGCGGGCAGATATTTTTCCAAGATGGCGATTTCAGCTTTGTTCTGATCCACCAAATCCTGACGTCCACCCTTGGTAAACTCTGTGATGGAGTCTTCACGCATCTTGACGCCTTTGCGCAGGATGGAGATGACTTCATTATCCGTTAAATCTTTTTTCCCGTTAATCTCGGCATTTCTGATATCATTACGTGCCATCCTGATGACGGCTAAACGTAACTTACCAGCTTCACGGTCCTTCATGGCCTGTTTCATATCCGCGACTAACTGGTCCTTAATTGACATGCAGACGCGCCTCCATTATCTGGTCTTGCGCTTACGAGCTGCTTCAGACTTTTTCTTTCTGGCTACGCTGGGCTTCTCGTAGTGCTCACGCTTTCTAACTTCAGAAAGGATACCCGCTTTCTGGGTAGCTCTCTTAAATCTGCGCAGGGCGCTCTCCAAAGACTCACCTTTGCCGACCTTAACTTCTGCCATCTAATCTCCCTCCCTCCACACACTTAGGGAAGTGTATTTTAAGTGTAGCTGTCAGGTAAAGTAGCTACTTTACCAACAGTATTTACTAAGCTATTATATATTATTCGCCTGCGACTGTCAAGAAATCAGCAGGGCGGCCACCCTAATTCTTTACCGCCAATCAGGTGGATATGTAAATGATTTACAGATTGCCCGCCTTCCTTACCCGTGTTAATCACGATGCGGAACCCTTTTTCCTTAACGCCCAGCTGCGCCGCCAAAGCTTCCACCTTACCCAGCATATACTTTACCAGGTCCGGGTCTGCGGTCATGATATTGTCATAATGCTTTTTGGGCAAAAGCAAAACATGCACAGGCGCTGCCGGCGACACGTCCTTAATCGCGATCATCTTCTCATCCTCATAAACCTTTTGGGAAGGAATCTCGCCGGCGATGATACGGCAGAAAATACAATCACTCATCCTTGGTCCTCCTCCTTCATAAATTACTACAGATTAAGTTCAACATGGCGGCGCAAAATCCTTTTTCCTGCTGCCAGCTTCACAAAAACTTCTTAAATGCGGCTCACAGACTGCGGCCGTTTTTTCTTGTTGCGCTTTTTTATTCCGTACGTTCGCCCCGCACGCCTTCACCCGTGAGACCGGTTACACGCACTGCCACCAGCCGGCCGCACCAGGATGCGCTCCCAGGCAGCGACACCCGCACATAATTATCGCTCAATCCTTCCACCAGTCCGGGAGCTGTTTCCTGTTCCACCAGCACGCGTACTGTCCGGCCCAGTAAAGTTTCACGGTACGCCCGGTGCATCCTTTCATCCACAGCCGCTAACCGGTGTGCCCGCTGCGCCTTTACCTGTTCCGGAACCTGATCCGGTAAAACGGCTGCAGGAGTTCCCCGCCGTTCTGAGTAAGGGAAAATATGCATCTTGGCAAACCCGCACTGTTGTACAAAGGCACCTGTCGCCGCAAAATCTGTTTCCGTCTCCCCGGGAAAGCCCACAATCACGTCCGTGGTCAGGGCGATATCCGGTACCAGGCTGCGGATATGCTGCAACAAGTGCAGGAATTTCGCCGTGGTATAAGGACGGTGCATAGCCTGCAGGATCTTGTCGCAGCCGGACTGCAGGGGCAGATGTAAATGGGGGCAGAGTCTTTTATCGGTAACAAAAAGCTGCAGCAGTCGGTCTTCTACTTCCACCGATTCCAGGGAACCCAGCCGCAGCCGTGCCAGACCCTGTACTTTTAAGGCAGCGGTTACCGCATCAAATAAAGTAGTCCCGGCAGCCAGATCCCGGCCGTAACACCCCAGATGGATGCCGATGAGTACCACTTCCTGGTAGCCCTTATCCACCAGTCTCTGCACTTCCGCCGTAATATTGGCCAGGCTCCGGGAACGCAAGGGACCACGGGCATAGGGGATAATACAGTAGGTACAAAACTGGTTGCAGCCTTCCTGAATTTTTAAATAGGCCCTGGTCTTATCTTCCTCGTTCCCGCCGGACAGCTCCTCAAAATGAGTATTCGCCTCCAGCTTATGTACATAGCTGGAAGTATCCACCGTAGCTTGCGTTAAAGCAGCCTGCACCAGCTCCACGATGCGGGGACGGTCCTGGTTGCCGATGAGTAAATCCACCCCGGGGATAGCCGCCACTTCCTGCGGCGCCGTTTGGGGATAACACCCGGTCACTACCACCAGTGCGTCCGGATTTTTCCGGACCGCCCGGTTGATGATCTGCCGGGATTTATGCTGCCCGGTATTGGTTACCACGCAGGTATTCACCACCACCACGTCCGCCCCTGCCGTAAAGGGTACTACCTTAAACCCCTCCCGGACGAACAAGGCTTCCATGCTGGCGGAATCCGACTGGTTCACCTTACAGCCCAAAGTATAAAAAGCAATTGTCTTCTGCATGCTCTCTTAAATGCTCCTCTTTATAAACCCAAATCGCCGCTGGCGTATAAGATGGCCGCCAGGGCTACCATGCCGGCCGTTTCTGTGCGCAGGATACGCCGCCCTAAGCTGACGGAGATGGCTCCGGCTGCCGTAGCCGCCTCCACCTCTGTTTCCGCCGGTCCGCCTTCCGGACCGATAATCACCAGCACCGAAGTCACATCGGAATGCGCTTCCAGCACGGCTTTTAAACTGACCTGCTGCTCGCTTTCATAAGCCAGAAGTTTGATCTGACTGGCGTCTGCCTGTAAAACCTCGCCCAAGGTCTGGACCGGCGCCACCTTAGGCACCAGATCCCGCTTGCACTGCTTGGCCGCCGTTTCTGCGATCTTTTGCCAGCGCTGTACTTTTTTGGCGGCCTGGGCCGCATCTAACTGCACCACCGCATGGCGCATGGCCACGGGATAAATGATACTTGCACCCAGCTCTACCGCTTTCTGGATGACCCACTCCATCTTCTCGCCTTTAGCCAGACCCTGGGCCAAAGCTAAGCGCACCCGGGGTTCATGGCTGCCGGTTTCCAGCCGGGTACAGGCCAGGCTGATACTGCCGGTAGTCACGGCCGTGATGGTTCCCAGGGCGGTAATGCCGTCATCGGCCACTACCTGGACCTGGTCCCCGGCCTGGAGCCGCAACACATCCTTAATATGATGGGCGTCCATGCCGGTAATGGTCATGACCGGACTAAACGCCTTGGGAAGAAAAAATCTATGCATGATGTTCTGCCTCGAATACTAACGCCACCCAGCCGCCGCTGGTAGTCACGTTGCGTAAACGTAAGCCCGCTTGTTGAGCCGCCGCTACCACATCTTCCTGCCGTTCCACGATAATGCCGCTGGTCAAAAAGAGCCCGCCGGATTTGAGCTTGCCCGGCACATCCGGCAGCATGCTGATGACGATATCCGCTAAAATATTGGCCACGATCAGGTCAAACTGTCCGGCCGTACCTGTTAATAAATCACCTTCCCGGACGGTAACCTGCCTGCCGATGCCGTTGCGGGCCAGGTTGGCCTGAGCCTGCCGTACCGCCGTACTGTCAATATCCACTGCCTGAACGCTGCCGGCGCCTAATTTTATCGCGCCGATAGCCAAGATCCCGCTGCCCGTGCCAACATCTACCACCTGCATGCCGGGGCGGATAATTTTTTCCAGGGCCGCCAAACACAGGGCCGTAGTGTGATGGGTGCCGCTGCCAAAAGCTGCTCCCGGGTCAATGTCCAGAACAAGGTCTTCCGGTTTGGACTTATATTCTTTCCAGGCCGGCTTAATGACAAAATGCTGCCCTACCGGCGTAATCTGGAAATAGGGTTTCCAGTTATTAATCCAGCTGTCCTCTGACACTTCCCTCAGCTGCAGCTCACCTAAGCGGCAGGCGCCGATACGCGTCTCCACATCCGCCAGTTCCTGCTCAATCCGGGCTAAGCGTCCTTCCAACCGTTCATCCTGGGGATAGTATGCCGTAATGGTAACCACCGCAGGTTCCTCGTCCAAAACTACCCCGTTGGGGGCGCCGTGCATCCGTAAAATTTCTGCCGCGGCTTCGGCAGCCGCAGGCAGCACCTGTACCTTTACCTCTAACCATCGTTCCACGCTGTTACTCCTCCGGTACACGGACTGCAAAGTCTTCCCGCTCAGGCTCTCTCCTGCGGTGTGCACCCTAAAATTATCTTGTTGCATGTTGGTATATTATAACATAAAAACAGGTCCGGACCAAATGGACCGGACCTGCGTACACCTAATCTACTTAAACAAACCTTTGATCTTGTTCAGAAAACCTTTTTCCTCAGGGTTGATATTATCCTTACAGATATCCGCAAACTGCTGTAAAGCTTCCTTCTGCCTGTCGTTCAGTTTCCTGGGTACCACAACCTTGACCCGTACCAACTGGTCGCCCCGGGTACCGCTCCTCAGGCTGGGAATACCCTTGCCTTTCAGACGCAGCACCGTACTGGGCTGAGTGCCTGCCGGCACCTTCATAACCACCTTGCCGTCCAGGGTAGGAATCTCAATCTCCGCTCCCAGGCTGGCCTGCACGATGTTAATCGGCACCTCGCAGTACACATCCACGCCACTGCGTTCAAAGAACTTGTGGGCGCGCACATTCAAATAAACATACAGGTCTCCGGCAGGGCCACCCTTGGTACCGGCGGCGCCTTCTCCGGCTACCCGCAGGCGGGAACCATTGTCCACGCCGGCCGGAATCTTGACCTTCAGTTTCTTGCTCTTCTTCTGGGTACCTTTGCCGTGACAATCATGGCAGGGATTGGAAATAATCTTGCCCTCACCATGGCAGCGGGAACAGGGCCGTACGCTCTGCATCTGGCCAAACATGGTATTCTGGACAAAACGCACCTCGCCGGTGCCGTGGCATTCCGGACAAGTCTCCACCTTGGACCCGGGCTCGGCGCCGCTGCCGTGGCAACGTTCGCACTGTTCGTCCCGGTAGATACTGATTTCTTTTTCTACGCCGAAAGCAGCTTCCTCAAAGGCAATATCCAGATCATAGCGCAGGTCACTGCCCCGCTGGGGTCCGCCCTGACGCCCGCCGCCTCTGCGGCCCTGACCGCCAAAGAACATGTCAAAAATATCTTCCATGCCTCCGGCTTCAAACCCGCCGAAACCGCCCTGGCCGCCAAAACCGCCAAAACCTCCCGGCCCGCCGGCCCCGCCGTTCTCAAAAGCGGCGTGGCCAAACTGGTCATACTGGGAACGTTTCGTCTCATCGCTGAGGACGCTGTAGGCTTCACTAACTTCTTTAAACTTATCGGCTGCCGCAGGATTATCCTTGTTCAAATCAGGATGATACTTACGTGCCAGGGTACGATATGCTTTTTTTATCTCTTCTGCCGTGGCAGTTTTAGAAACTCCCAGCACCTCGTAGTAATCTTTTTTCTCAGCCAATTTTTACACCATCCTGCAACCAATTATTTCTTCTTGTCGTCATCCACCACTTCGGCGTCAACCACATCGTCTTCCGGTTTCTTGCCTGCGTCCGCACCGGCAGAAGCACCGCCGGCCGCACCAGCGGCACCGGCTGCACCGGTACCGGCCTTATTGGCCTCAGCTTGTTTATACAGTTCGGCAGACAACTCATATAACGGCTTGGTCAAAGCTTCGGTATCAGCCTTAATCTTAGCCACATCGTTGCCTTTCAGGGTTTCCTTCAGGGTGGTCAGCGCGGTCTTAACCTTGCCGATCAAATCGTCCTTGCCCTTGCCTTCCATATCCTTAATGGTCTTCTCGGCCTGATAGCAGAGACTGTCGGCCTGGTTGCGCACTTCTACTTCTTCCTTATGCTGTTTATCTTTCTCAGCATTGGAAGCAGCTTCCTTCACCATGCGGTCTACCTCATCCTTGCTCAAAGTACCGGAAGAAGTAATAGTAATCTTCTGTTCCTTGCCGGTGCCCAGATCCTTGGCGCTGACGTTGACGATGCCGTTGGCATCAATATCAAAGGAAACTTCAATCTTAGGTACTCCGCGGGGAGCAGCAGGGATACCGCCTAACTCAAAGCGGCCCAGGGTCTTGTTATCTGCTGCCATCTCGCGCTCGCCCTGCAGCACGTGAATATCTACAGAGGGCTGGTTATCGGTGGCGGTAGAGAAGACCTGCTTCCGGGAAGTAGGAATAGTCGTGTTGCGGTCGATGATCTTAGTGAAGATACCACCCAGGGTTTCAATGCCCAGGGACAGCGGAGTAACATCCAGCAGCAGCACGTCCTTAACTTCGCCGGCCAGAACGCCTGCCTGAATAGCGGCGCCTACGGCTACACATTCATCCGGGTTCACGCTGCGGGTGGGTTCCTTGCCCATGACGCGTTTAATCAGCGCCTGTACGGCAGGAATACGGGAAGAACCGCCGACCAGGATGACCTTATCAATCTTATCCGGGGTCAGGTTAGCATCAGCCAGGGCCTTCTTCATGGGGCCTTCGGTGCGGTTAACCAGATCCGCGGTCAGTTCATCAAATTTAGCACGGGTCAGATTCATGTCCAGATGTTTCGGGCCATCGCTGCCTGCGGTAATAAAGGGCAGGTTGATGTTGGTGGTCATAACGCCGGACAACTCAATCTTAGCTTTTTCGGCAGCTTCACGCAGACGCTGCAGGGCCATGCGGTCCTTGGACAGGTCGATGCCTTCGGACTTCTTGAACTCGTCAATCATCCAATTCATGATACGTTCATCGAAGTCATCGCCACCCAGGTGAGTATCACCGTTGGTGGATTTAACTTCAAAGACGCCGTCGCCTAATTCCAGGATGCTCACATCAAAAGTGCCGCCGCCCAGGTCGTAAACCAGAACCGTGGCGTCTTTATCCTTATCTATACCATAAGCCAGGGAAGCAGCCGTAGGTTCGTTGATGATACGTTTTACATCCAGACCGGCAATCTTGCCGGCGTCCTTGGTAGCCTGACGCTGGCTGTCTGAGAAATAAGCGGGCACCGTGATAACGGCCTCCGTTACTTTCTCGCCCAGATATTTCTCCGCATCATCCTTTAATTTTTGCAGGATCATAGCAGAGATTTCTTCCGGGGAATACTTCTTGTCGTCAATGGCCACACGGTACTCGTGCTCGCCCATATGACGCTTAATAGAACTGATGGTGCGGTCCGGGTTGGACACAGCCTGACGTTTTGCCAGCTGGCCTACCAGGCGCTCGCCGTTCTTGGTGAAACCGACAACAGAAGGAGTCAGACGGCTGCCTTCCTGATTCGTGATGACGGTGGCTTCGCCGCCTTCCATCACAGCTACAACAGAGTTAGTAGTACCTAAGTCAATACCAATTACTTTAGACATGATTTATTCCTCCTTGATTTTTTAACATGTTTAATTTTTCTATCTATAGTCAAGCTGCATCCACGCAGCTTATCCACTGGTTAATCATTGTTGATGACCCGCACCTTGCTGTGGCGGATCACGTGGTTCCGGAGCTCGTAGCCTTTTTCAAAGACCGCATCGATGGTTTCATCTTCCAGGTCCGGATTCTGGCCCCGCATCACCGCTTCGTGCAGCTTGGGATCAAATTTCTGGTTCAACGCCGGAATCTCTTTCACCCCTAGCTCCGTCATTGTCTGCAGGAACAACCGCTGGGTGTTCTCCATGCCCGTAACGATACTGGCCACATCCGGCGCTTTTTGTGCGGCGGTCAGGGCCCGTTCAAAGGTATCCAGGATCTTCAGGTATTTGCCCACGATATCCATGGTCACAAAGGTAGAAAGCTCTTCCCGTTCCGCAGCGTTGCGGCGGCGGAAATTTTCAAAATCGGCCTGCAGACGCAAGAGCCGTTTTTGCAGATCTGCAATCTGATCATCCTTAGGGTCGTGTACCGGCTGGGCAGGTTCTTCCTGCTTGGCAGCCTCTTCCGTCCCACCGGCTGCAGCAGCACCTGATGCGGTACCTGCGACAGTCTGCTCCGACGGAGCCTGTTGTTCCCCGGCCCCGGCTTGCTGCTTTGGTGCAGCGTCCGTCCCGGCCTGGGCCTCAGCCCCTGCCTCCCGGACTGTATCTTGCTCTGCCCCGGCAGCAGCAGCGTCTGTATCAGGCGGCCTGCCCTGGGCAGCATCTGTCTCCTGGTTGTGGTTTAAAAAATCCCTCAGCTTGTTGGACAATGCTCTCTCCTCCTTTATTCCTGATTCTTTAGGATAACTTCCAAATATTTGTGCAAATAATTCATGACGGCCATGACCTTGCCGTACTCCATCCGGGTAGGACCCAGCACCGCCATGGTGCCGACGATCTCGCCGTTCAGGCGGTAGGTAGCCTGTACCATGCTGCAATCCTTGATGCCGGAGAACTTATTCTCGGAACCGATGGTAATGCGCATGCCGGAATCCGTACCGGCAGCCAGTAAATCTTTGACCACCCGTTCTTCTTCCAGGATACCCAGTAAATCTTTTACTCTTTCCACATCCCGGAACTCAGGCTGGTTTAAGAGCTGCTTGGCTCCGCCCAGGAACACTTTCTGTTCCGCGCTTTCCGCCGCCATCTTCTTAATGGCGGAACTGAGCGGCAGCAACAGTACCTTGTCCTTGGTCACATTCAGATAAGCCCGGTCCAGATCAGCACCGCTAATGGTAAGCAGGCTGCGCCCGGTTAACATCTTGCTGATGCGTCCGGCCAGATAATCTAAATCCTCGGCCCGCATCCCCAGGGGAATGTTCACCAGACAATTATCCATCTGCCCGTCATCGGTGACGATGCAGAGGATGGCATGGGTACTATCCAGGGGCAAAAATTTCATGTATTTAAAAGTGGCGGCGCTGTGCTTATTCGCCAGCACCATGGAAACATTCTGCGTCATCCGGGACAGGATCTTGGCCGTGGACTGGAAGATATCATCGATATCCCGCTTCCGTTCCTGATACCAGCCGTCAATCAAAGCCCTGTCGTTATCTGTCAGGGTACCAGGTTCCACCAGGGAATCCACATAAAAACGGTAGGCCTGTGCCGAAGGCACACGTCCCGCCGAAGTATGGGGCTGTTCCAGGTAACCTAACAATTCCAGGTCGCTCATCTCGTTACGGATGGTGGCAGGGCTTAAGCCCAGTCCGTGCTTCCTGGCAATCGTCCGGGACCCTACCGGTTCTGCCGTGGCAATATAATCCTCAATGATAATCTGCAGGATTTTTTTCTGCCTTTCCGTTAGCATTGTTTCCACCTCTTTCGATTATTAGCACTCTTTTCTCTTGAGTGCTAACAACCTTGTATACAGAATAGCACCACCCGTAGGAGATGTCAAGAGGTTTCACAAAAAAAACACGAGAACTTTTGTTCCCGTGTTCGTGCCTACCTATTCTATAAAGACTTCGAAAATCTGGTTGCCAAAACGCAATCCCTTGGCGGTTAAATACAAACGTTGTCCCGGCACATGGACCAGGCAGCCGTTAGCAATAAAAGGCTGCAGCTCCTTACCATACCGTGCCCACACGTCGCAGTGAAAACGCTCCCCGGCTTCGGTCAGGTTAAGACCAGCCGTAGTCCGGAGGCCTAAGAATAAATATTCTTCCAGGTGGTCCCGGGGCGTCAAGCTTTCTACCTGCCCCCAGGGTAAGGTACCGTTCTCCGCCTGTTCCACCGCCTGGCAGTAAGCCTCCACGGTGCGGACGGCGTTAAAACGATCCCGGCCGTTAAAGCTGACCGCTGCCGCGCCTAGTCCCAGATAGGGACGGTAGTGCCAGTATAACAAATTGTGCCGGGATTCCTGACCGGGCACCGCGTAGTTGCTCACCTCGTAGCGCTGTAAAGGCGTCTTCTGTAAAAACTCTACCGCTGTCTGGTACAGTTCTGCTTCCAGGTCTTCGTCCGGCAGGAATATCTTGCCGGCCTGTACTAATTTTTCCAAAGGTGTCCCCGGCTCCAGGATCAAACTGTACACCGATAAATGCCGCAAGCCGCTGTCCACCAACCGGGACAGAGTATGCTGCAAACTGGTTACCGTCTGTCCGGGCAGGCCCGTGATCACATCGGCATTGATACGGGTAAACCCGGCCTGCTGTGCCAGCTTTATAGCTGCCAGGGCCTGGTCCGCCGTATGGATGCGGCCCACAGCTTTTAGTTCCGCATCATTTAAAGACTGCACTCCCAAGCTGAGCCGGTCAAAACCCAGCTGCCTTAAAGCTGTAAGTTTGGCCAGATCCACCGTCCCCGGGTTAGCTTCAATAGTTGCTTCCGCCGGCTGCTGCCACACACCCTGTGCCTTGAGCGCCGTCACGATCCGGGTCAGCTGCTCCGTAGTTAAAACCGTAGGTGTGCCGCCGCCAAAAAAAAGGGTGGCGCCCCTGCGAACCTGGCGCCCCCGCAGGGTAATTTCCCGGCACAGGTCCGCCACGTACCGCTCCTGCAGGTCTGCCCCCAGTCCCGCGTTGGAAGCAAAATCGCAATATAGACATTTTTGCATACAAAAAGGGGTATGTACATATACCCCTTCGTAATCCTGCTGTAACATAGCTGCTCCTACATAACGGCGCCGCGCTTGGTGGCAGCGCCGTATTATTAGCCGGCCGCCTGAACCGCACCGCCGCAGTTAAACTTTTAAAACCGCCATGAATGCTTCCTGGGGCAGTTCCACGTTGCCCACCTGCTTCATGCGTTTCTTGCCTTCCTTTTGCTTGGCCAGCAGCTTCTTCTTACGGCTGATATCGCCGCCGTAGCACTTGGCCAGCACGTCCTTGCGCATAGCCTTTACGTCCTCACGGGCGATAATCTTGGAACCGATGGCTGCCTGCACCGGAATATCAAAGAGCTGACGGGGAATCAGGCCCCGCAGTTTTTCTACCAGCTGGCGTCCCCTGATACGGGCCCGGTCCTGGAAAACTACACAGGACAAAGCGTCCACCTTTTCACCATTCAGGAGGATATCCATCTTCACCAGGTCGCTGGGACGGTAGTTTGCCAGCTCATAGTCCAGAGAAGCATAACCTTTGGTCAGGGATTTAAGCTTATCAAAATAATCATAAATAATCTCGGACAGAGGCAGGGCATAATGAATCATGACCCGGTTTTCTTCCACATAGGTCATGTTGCCGTACTCGCCCCGTTTATCCTGGGACAGTTCCATGACCGCGCCCACATATTCCTTGGGCACGATGATGGTAGCATTCACGAAGGGTTCTTCCACATGGTCGATGACCGAAGGATCCGGGAAAGCGGAAGGATTTTCCACCACCTGGACCTCCCCGTTAGTCTTTACCACCTGGTAGATAACGTTAGGCGCCGTGGTGATCAGTTGCAGACCGTACTCCCGGGACAGACGTTCCTTGCTCACATCCAGATGCAGCAGACCAAGGAAGCCGCAGCGGAAACCAAAACCTAAAGCGGTGGAAGTTTCCGGCTCAAAGGACAGAGCCGCATCGTTCAATTGTAATTTTTCCAGGGCGTCCCGTAAATTATCATACTCCGTGGTATCCATGGGATACAGACCGCAGAAGACCATGGGGGTTGCCTTGCGGTAACCGGGCAGAGCCTTGGGCGTAGGATTAGCGGCATCCGTTACCGTATCGCCCACCCGGGCTTCGGACACGGTCTTGATGGCCGCCGCCAGAAAACCTACCTGTCCCGGTTCCAGCACGTCCACGTTCACCGGAGCCGGACGGAAGATACCTACTTCCGTGACCTCGAACTCCGAACCGGTGGCCATCATGCGGATATGCATGCCTTTTTTGATACTGCCGTCATACACCCGCAGATAAAGCATCACGCCCTTATAGGCATCAAACTTGGAATCAAAGACCAGCGCCTTAAGAGGCTTGTTCATATCGCCGCTGGGAGGCGGGATACGTTTCACGATGGCTTCCAGGACCTGGTCCACGCCAAAGCCGGTCTTGGCACTGATAAGGATGGCGTCAGAGGCATCCAGGCCGATGACGTCCTCAATCTCTTTCTTCACCCGTTCCGGATCTGCCGCCGGCAAATCCACCTTGTTGATGACGGGAATAATTTCCAGGTCGTTATCGAGGGCCAGATACACGTTAGCCAGGGTCTGGGCCTCGATGCCCTGGGTGGCGTCGATGACCAGCAGCGCGCCTTCGCAGGCCGCCAGCGCCCGGGAAACCTCGTAGTTAAAATCCACGTGGCCCGGGGTATCGATAAAATTCAGCATGTATTCCTGGCCGTCCTTAGCCTTGTAAATGCTGCGGACCGCCTGATCCTTAATGGTAATGCCACGTTCCCGTTCCAAATCCATAGAATCCAGGATCTGGTCCTCCATCTCCCGTTTGGACAACGTGCCGGTCATCTCGATGAGCCGGTCCGCCAGTGTAGATTTGCCGTGGTCGATATGAGCGATGATAGAAAAATTTCTGATATGGCTTTCTTGCATGTTGGTTACCGCGCGCCGTAAACGGCACGTGTTCCTTTCCTGAAATTGATAATAATAAATTATAACATTAAATCGTCCGTCTGTCTAAATTTTTAGAGACATAAAAAACAGCCGCCCGGAGACAGCTGTTTTCTGCGTAAATTAGAACTTTAAACCTTTCAGCCAGGTATCCACGTCGCCGCCGGCATTATTCACACTGCCGCCGGGCAGGCACAAACCGGCCAGTGTCTTAGCCTTAGGCGCTTCGTTAGCCACGTCCTTAAAGCAGTTATATTCACCGCCGCCGCCATGGGTCATAAAAGGCACGATAGTCTTGCCGGCCAGGTCATAACTTTCCAGGAAAGTATAAACCGGCATGGGCAGGGTGTACCACCAGACGGGGAAACCCAAGAAGATGACGTCATACTGCTGCATATTTGCCACCTTACTCTTCAGTTCCGGACGGCCCTTGTCCGCCTTCTCTTTTTTGGCATATTCCACACAGTCATCGTACTTAGCCGCATAGGGTTTTACCGTGGTAATCTCGAACATATCGCCGCCCACCTTATTATGCACGGTCTCGGCTAACTTGCGGGTATTGCCGCTGTAGGAGAAATAAGCTACCAGCACTTTTTTGCCTTTTAAACTCTCCAGGCTGCCCTGGGATGTACCGGTGGCTGCCGCCGTAGTATTAGCCGGTTTAGCGGCCGGTGCCGCATCTTTTTTGGCTGAGCCGCAGCCGCCTACCAAAAACAGAGCCGGCAAAACTGCCAGCGCCATTATCTTTTTCCACATGACTCCGTCACTCCTTCGCCTTTACTTTACGTACTTTCTTACTAATACCGGACGGTTTCCCGGCAGACGCGCGTTTTTTTCCGGAGGCAGACCTGGCTGCCGTCAGCTTCTCGCCGCACTTGTTTTTCTTAATCAGTTCGGCACCGTTATCGTCTACCCATTTGTAGTAATTCTCAATCTTCCAGTTCAACCGGTCCATGGTGGCTTCCATGATCTCCATCTTTTCCTGCAGCTTCTCCCGTTCTTCCATCAGGATGGCCTTGCGGGCCGACCGTGTCTTGTCCCCTTCCTTGAACAGGGTCACATACTCCAGCAGACTTTCGATGGAGACACCGGCAGCGCGCATGCACTTAATAAAATCAATGGCGCCGCAATCTTCTTCGCTATATTCCCGGATGCCGCTCTCGTTGCGCCCGATATGGGGCAGCAGGCCGATGCGTTCATAGTAACGCAGTGTATCGGCGGTTAAATCAAATTTTTTACTGACTTCCTGTATCTTCATAGGTTTCACCTGATCCTTTCCCGGAAAAGATTTGCTGTTCCTGTTCCAGTGTAACAACTGGAGTCCACTCTAAGTCAACTACTTTTCTACATCCAAAGTAGGATTTTTCTAAAAAAGTGAGCCTAAATTCTGCATATAGGTGACTTGTATAGATGGGGAGCCGGAAAGCAGGTTTTAAAAAAAATATCACATTTTTTAAACTTTTAGCGTCTTTATTAGTGAGGTTCAAAATTTTACCGCTTTGCTCAGCTCGGTTGTAAAACTTCTTTCAGCTCGTGTTTCACTCTTAACTTTGTCTCTTGTTCTTTCTTTTATATATTTTCTTTCTTGGTTCTCTCTTTGTATTTAAACCTCTAAGTATCTTGTAAGTAATTTCTAAACATCGTAGTAACAGTTAGACAGTACGAACAAACACCTTGAACTAGTCAACGAAAAATGGACACTTTAGTTAAGATTTTACGCACCATATAAAATCAGATGACAGGGGAATTCAATTCTTTATACTGCTTAGGTGTTAAATACTTCAGTGAATACGCTGGACGCTGCTCATTGAAAAAAATTATATACTCGTCTATCTCCTGTTTAATCAGCTCGTTATTTGTTATGTGGAAATCTGAAAATAACTCTGCCTTAATCCAGCCGTTTATAGATTCCATGGCTGCATTATCTGTCGGTGTACCCGCCCTAGACATTGAGTGCACAATATTGTATAGCGGGAGCAGATCATTAAAAGCCTTAGATGAGTACACCGAACCTTGATCGGTATGCAGTACCATTTCCAGTTCAGGATAATGTTTCTTTAAATCTATCAACCCATTAAGGCCTGCAATGTATGTCATCCTATCACCACGTCTGGATGAAAGTGAGTAAGACAGGATTTCATTGTTCCAGAGATCCATGTAGAAGGTTAACTCATAATAACAACCTTTAAGATAAAACGCTGTCATATCGCTGACTATACACTGCAAAGGTCCATCAATCTTTAATCCTGTAAGCAGAAGATTGGGATAAACCCTAAACGGGTCGCCAGGCTTCTTATATCGATAATGTTTAGCTACACTAACCACGTTCGCAATCTTGCAACACTTATGAGCATATGGATCAGAAAATTTAAGACCTGTATCCAAACGGATTTTGGCATTCAGCCATCTATAACCATGAGAGGGATATTGGGCATGATATCCTTTGAACAACAGTACATTGTCTACCAGTATCTTAATCTTGGCAGATGGATTCTCTAATCGTTTTTTCCAGTTGTAGAAACCACTTCGATTAACCGACATGATTTCACATAACCGTTTTACCGGAAACTGAGCAGATAACTCCAACACTATTTGGAATTCTTGTTGTTTAAAGAACTGTACTCCTTGTTTGGACCATCCCCCTTCACTTGGTACCCTTTTTTTGCCCTGGCCTCGTTTACCTTGGCTTTGATTAGCTCATTGATAAGTTCAGCCTTGCTCATATTTTCATAATCTGAAATTCTTTCACCGGTTTCCTTGAAAAAGCCTTTCAAAGGGGATGTACTCATGATATTGTTTTCTCTTCGGTATTGATACAAGTAATCTCTTGCCGTTAAAGGACTAATATCATATTTGGCAGCAGCTTCTTTCAATGTCAGGGTTTTGTTGTTAATTTCTTCTGCAATTTTTTTACGATCTTCCTTGGTATATCCATGGTATGGCATTTTGCACCTCTTGTTTTAAATTTCTTTAGCACAGTTGTAATTATATAATCATGTGTCTAAAAAATATACTACAAGTGTCCAAATTTAGTTTACCACTACAACCTTCAGGCTTTTTTAAATCTCTGTTCCTCTAAGTTTCTTGAACGTAAAACCTTGTACGTAGTAACAGTTAGACAGCAGAGTTTAACTTCCACTTCCCAGCAGCCACAGCCCCGCCAGGAGCACCGGCTGATGTAAAATATAGACGGCCAGGGCATGGCGGCCTAAAAATTGCAGGCTCCGGCAGCAGACAGATCCTGTACTACCGGCTGCCGCTCTCCCCCCGGCAAGCTGCCGCTCCACACCAACCTTCGCCTCCGCGCAGACTTCCTCCCGCTGCTGTTCCAGCCAGATCCGTCCTGTAAAATAACCTGCCAGATACAAAAAGAACCAGGGCAACAGGGAAAAATAATCCGCAGAGCGAAATCCCGCCGGCGTAAAACCTAAAAATGCCCCGGCAGATCCCAGTTCATACCAGGCTGCCGGCACGGGCAGCCAGTGCCAGGCTGCAAAACCCAGGGCGCCGTCGTTCACGTTGCGCAGCACGGCAAAGAAGAGGGCGCTGACCCCCAGTCCCGCCGCCGCAGAAATTTTTAAGAGCAACGGTGCCAGACAGGAGGTTAGTAGCGTTGCTGCCCCCAGGAAAAACAGGATGCCGAAAATGATAGGGTCCTGCGGCAGGAAAAATAAGGTCACCGCCGTGATAGCCGTACCCAGGAGTAAAAGTTCCAGTCCCCGGCGTACATGCCGCCGGCCCAGGTTAAAACACAGCCCGGCCAGAAAGATAAAGACCCAGCAGATGCTTTGCTGCCACACATAGGCTCCGGCAGTCTGGAACCAGCCCCAGGAACGCCCGGCCAGATGGACCAGGTCCCAGCAGGCATGGTACAGGACCATGCTGAGGACCGTAAAACCCCGCACGCCGTCCAGGATCCGGTAACGTTGTCCCTGCATACTGTTTCTCCTTCCTGTCAGAGAGTTTAGTGTTTATGTTGCAGCGTCAGCACCACAATTTCCGGCGCCGGTCCTGTCCGTACAGGTACACCCCAGAAGCCGTAGCCGTCGGAGGTTACCGCCAGCATCCGGTCAAAAATTTTAGTTCCGTAATCCAGCTCGTACAATTTCTGTGTTACCAGCCGGTTGGGATACAACTGTCCCGCATGGGTATGCCCCGCCAGATACAAGTCATAACCGGCGGCAGCCGCCTGCCGCATCCGCCGCGGCTGATGGTCTACCAGGATGCGGAACCGTTCCGCCTGTCCCCGTTGTAAAGCAGTCTGCCGTCCGCCCATACTGTAATCAGGCAGACCGGTGAGTTCCAGGTTATCCGGCAAGGCCACGGTCTCATCCACCAGATAATGCAGCCCCTGCCCGGAAAACAGTTCCATCTCTTCCCGCCAGGTGCCGCCCAGATAATCATGATTGCCCAGCACAACGTACACACCCAAGGGCGCCCGCAGCTCTGCCAGATGTTTGTAACTGCCTTCGTCCCGGACCAGCTGCAAACTTTCGTCCACCTGGTCGCCGCCAAAAATAACCAGATCCGGCTGCAGCGCATTCAGCCGCTGCACCAATCCGGCGCAGTAGCTGTCCCCCAGTACCGTACCCAGATGCATATCGGTAACAAAAGCTATCTTGATATCCCTGGGCAAAGCTTTTTCCGTCGTTACCGTCACTTCCCGGTACACCGGATGCCGGGCATTCCAGCCGCCCCAGGCCAAAAGTACCACCAGCACGGCCAGGGCTGCCCGGACTAAGCGCGGCGCAAAGACGTTCCAGGCCGCTTGTTGTCCCAGGACGCTAAAACCCAGGAACAGGACCAGATACAAAACCAGCAGCAGCACCGAATAGTAAAAGAAACCCAGCCAGAAACCACCCAGCGTAGCCAGAAACCTGGTCAGGCCCAGAGGCAGACCGGTCACAAAATGCGGCAGTAAAAAGATCACCGGCAACAGCAGGCAGAAAACTGCCGTCCACCAGGAGTGCAGCATGGTAAAACCTTTCCTGTATACATACCACTGGACCAAACCTAAAACACTGCCCAGCAGACCGATCATCATAAAAAAATGAAAACGGACATTGCCCATGGTTTCACGGATCCTTTCATACTTAATAATTTATTTTAACATAAAAAGAACGGCCTTCCAAATCACCGGGCAGAAAAATAAGTAAAACTATCTGCACCTTAGTATAAATCTTAAACTACACTCCAAGTCAACTTGTTCAGGATAGAAATAATATAGTATAATATAAAAGCAGTAGCAACCGTAGACTCACAAGAGTAGAACTTGTTGCTGCCAAACTGACCAGGCATCCGGCCGTCACCCGGCAGCAGCAAGGTTCGTTGTCATTTTACAAGGAGGTCAGCATCATGGATTTTTTCACCACTATCGCCATGCGCCGTTCCACCCGTATCTTTGCCCGGGAACAGCTTAAGGACGACGATTTGGCCCTGATCCTGAAAGCAGGACAGTCCGCGCCGATAGGTCACAGCGATTTTGCAGGGGTCCATATCACCGCCCTGCAGAACCCGGAAGTGCTCCAAGCCTGGGACCAGCACTGTACCACGGCCAGCGGCAATCCCAACTACCATATGTTCTACCAGGCGCCGACCCTCATCTTCGTATCCGCCCAGCCTAAGGCTGACGGTCAGGCGGTCTTCATCGCCGATGTAGCCTGCATCATGGAAAACATGCATCTGGCCGCTACCGCGTTGGGGCTGGGCAGCGTTTTCCTGTGGGCCATGGTCAACAGGGTTCCCCTGACAGACGAGCTCCTGCAGACCCTGCAATTACCGCCGGACTTTGTACCGGTCTCCGTGCTGGCCGTAGGGTATCCTAAACTGCCCTTAAGCGCCAGAACCCTGGACAATCTGAAGCCGGACCGTATTGCCACCACGCTTCTTAAATAATTTTCGCAGTCCGGTTCCGCAAAAGACTTGCATAAACTTCGTCCCCGTGATAGAATAGTCCGGTAAAGTTATTTTGGGAGGTGAATCCAGTGCCTAACATTAAGTCTTCTATCCGTAGCGTCAAAACCGATGCCGAGCGCCATGACAAGAATGCTCCTGTAAAGGCTGCCGTCCGGAGTGCCGCACGTAAGGTGGAAACCTTAGCTGCTGCCGGTAAGAAAGAGGAAGCTCAGGCTGCATTTGTCAATGCATCCGGCCTTATTGATACAGCTGCTCGCAAGAACGTTATCCATAAGAACGCTGCCAGCCGCAAGAAATCAAGATTGGCCAAAAAAGTCAACGCTGTAAAATAAGCTTTGCAAAAATTAAACCTGCTTGTGCGAACAAGCAGGTTTTTTTCTTTGTCTGTTTCACTTCTCCGCCCGGGAAAACTTATTTCTGCACCGGCGGCTCCGGTTCCTTCTCATCCTTCATCAGCTGCTGCAGTTCCTGCATAAAATTCTGCACGTCGGCAAACTGACGGTAGACCGAAGCAAAACGCACATACGCCACCTGGTCAATCTTGGCCAGATGCTGCATAACCAACTCTCCGATATCCTTGCTGCTTACCTCGGACTCACCCCTGAGGCGCAGTTCCCTTTCAATACTGTACGCCATCTCCTGAATCTGCTCGTAGGATACCGGCCGTTTCTCAAAAGCCTTGATGAGTCCGCTCAGCAGCTTTTTCACATCAAAAGGTTCCCGGCGGCCATCTTTCTTGCTCACAACCAGGGGGGTCTCCTCGTATTTTTCGTACGTGGTAAAACGACGCCCGCATTCCGGGCATTCCCGGCGGCGCCTGATCGAACCACCATTTTCCACAGCCCGGGAGTCGATTACCCGGCTATCGGGATAGGAACAAAAAGGACATTTCATGATTTTCCCTCCACTTCTCAGCTGGCACAAGATATAGTATCATATTGTTTTTATTATACCATATTCCGCAGGCAATGCAACTAAAAGCACGGAACTTAAAACCGGCGGCAGCCCTGGTACTAAGCCTTGCAAGCTACTCCGGCACCAGTACCGGGCTGCCTCAGACGAAAAAACCTCTCCGGCGCAAACCGGAGAGGTTGATATTTATAGCTTAGCGGCTCAGCCAGGGCGGAATCTCCGTGCTGGACGGGAGCGGTTTAATCACGCTGCTGCCGGGAGTATAGCCACCTCGTTCGGGAGCAGGTGCTGCCGGATTTTCACTGACCGGAGCCGGAGCAGGTTTTGCCACAGGCTGAGGTGCAGCGGTACGCGGTTTAACCGTACTGGTACTGCCGGACGGACGATAACCGTAGCCCACCGGATGTACCGTAGGCGTTCCGGACAGGACCGGATTCTTGCTGCCAAAACCGGTTGCAATCACGGTTACGCGGATCTCGTCTTCCAGAGCCTCGTCGATAACGGCACCAAAGATGATATTGGCATCCGGATCCACGGACTCGGTGATGACGTTGGAAGCTTCGGTAACATCGTACAAGGACAGTTCCTTGCCACCGGTAATATTGAATAGTACGCCTCTGGCACCTTCGATAGAAGCTTCCAGCAGCGGACTCTTGATAGCAGCTTCAGCAGCGGCCACAGCACCACCTTCGCCCTTAGCCGTACCAATACCCATCAGGGCGGATCCGGCATTAAGCATGATGGTCTTCACATCGGCGAAATCGGCGTTGATCAGACCGGGCACGCTGATCAGATCAGAGATGCCCTGCACGCCCTGGCGCAACACATCATCCGCGATACGGAAAGCGTCCAGCATGCTGGTCCTGCGGTCGATGACCTGCAGCAAACGATCGTTGGGAATCGTAATTAAGGTATCAACCTTATCTTTTAAATTAACGATACCACCTTCAGCCTGGTTCATGCGGCGTTTGCCCTCAAAGGTAAACGGCTTGGTAACCACGCCTACGGTGAGCGCTCCTACTTCCTTGGCGCAATCAGCCACGATAGGTGCCGCACCGGTACCGGTACCGCCGCCCATGCCAGCCGTAACAAAGACCATATCGGCGCCTTTTAAGGCTTCTACCAGCTGATCCCGGCTTTCTTCGGCTGCTTTCTCACCAATCTCGGGGTTAGCACCGGCGCCCAAACCCTTCGTCAGCTTCTCACCGATCTGAATCCGGTTGGGAGCCTTGGATAAGAGCAGCGCCTGGGCATCGCAGTTCACGGCTAAAAAATCCACGCCCTGCACGCCGGCAGCGATCATACGGTTCACGGCGTTATTACCGCCGCCGCCTACACCGATAACTTTAATCTTCGCTAAATTCTTACTCTTTTCTTCTAATTCATCGAACATCTTGGTGTCCCCCTTAAACTTTTGGGTTATTTATCTATCCACAGTTGCACATAAAAACATTTTCACTTAGCTATACTTCTTGACTGTTATATATTCAATAAAAGCATAACTTTTTCCTGCCAACTTGTCAACTTTTTTATTTCTTCAGGTAAAGCCGTCTTATAATCGCCAAATTCTGGAAGATACGCATGCCCAGAACCAGGATGGCTACCATATAAAAATCTATGTTCAGCAAACTGCCGGCATAACAGAAAAATGCAGCCAGGATGATGTTGCAGATAAAGCCGGACAAAAAGATGGTGGCATCGAACACACCTTCCATCCCCGCCCGGAGACCGCCAAACACCGTATCCAGACCTGCCATGAGCGCCACAGAAAAGATGGTGGCAAACTCCTTAGGTATATAACCGGGAGCAAAAACGCCCGCCAGGATACCAATCACCAGACCTATCATCGCGTAAATCATGTGTTCACCTTCCTACTTCACCACGGCACCGGTCTTATTTTCTTCCGCACCGGCAGCGGCTTGGGGTTCCTTGGGCGCCGGCTTGGCATATTCAAACTGATGCCCCTGTTTAACCGCCGGCACTTTTACCTCGCCCGACTGTTTCACGTCCGCCTTGATGCCCCAGAATTTGAAATTTTCCAGCACGCCGCCCCTGATCTTCAGGGAACTCTCCAGGGTCTGGGGATTGCCGATGGCCGCAATCACAAACGGCGCCGCCAGCCTGGTCTCATTAATTACCACCGTGGGTCCGGTGCAGCGGATCTCGCTGGTAGCAATCATACGCTGACCGTTAATCGCTATGGCTTCTGCGCCGGCCGCTCTCAGCTCGTTCACCACCCGCAGCAGATCCTCATCGTGGATCACGTACAGGTTCGTAGTATCGCTGCCTGGCTTGTTCGTAGGCAGAGAACTGTCGTCAATCGTAACAATGATGCCCTTACCCACCATGGGAGTTTCGCCGGCCAGGGCCTTCAGCCGCTGGGTTTCCTTATCAAAAGCCGCGGTGCCGCCCTTCAGGCTTTCAATCTCGGCGGTCAACCGTTCCCGGTCTTTCTCCGCCGCCTTCAGGCGTTCCGTTAATTCTTCCGCACGCTGTACGGGCACCGTCTTCTGACGCCCGGTACTCTTAAACTGCATGGCCAGCATAAAACCTAACACGGCGCAGACCAGCAGCACTAAAAATTTTGTATGTTTCGTCTTAATCAACATGCTCTTACCAACCTGTTCATTGTAACTTAATAAAGGGTTTCGTATACTGCAGATCAATATATTTAGCTTTCACGCGCTTGTCCTTCAGTTCTTCAAAAACCGTCATGAACAGCTCGCTTTTAGCCTTCAAGCCCACATCGCTCACCGGCCCTAAAAGCACCGGGAAGCCGTATTTGAGCCGGATCTGGATTTTCTGATCCGGTTCCAGGACAATTTCCGCGATCTGAGCCCTGGCCTCGCTGGATAAACCCTGCATGAAATTCAGCACATTCACTACTTCCGGCGTCTTAATCTGGTCGCCGATATAGGCGCTGCCGCAGTGCACGCCGCTGTACAGAGGCACCGCCGCATCCTTGATACCACTGCCGATATCCAGGACCAGACCGTGGGCGTCCACCTTTACATAACTGTTCAGGGAATTGGCCAGATAGACCAGGGGCTGTCGTTCCACCACCTGAACATGCAGGAGGCCCCAGCCGTAACTGGCACTGGCATCCGCTACCCGGACATCCTCTTTCAGGGCCCGGACCAGCTGCCGGCGGGACAGGTTAAAGAGGTTGACCGGCAGCTGACTGCCGCCCAGCCGTACTAAATCCTGCCTGGTAAACAACTTTGTCCCCGTGATGGTCACATCGCCGAAGGCAAAACCGGGACGGTGGACAAAATGCCAGGCCAGGCCCAGCACCACCAGCAAAACCAGCAGCAGCACAAGCCGCACCCTGGCATGGCGACGTTTTTGCTGTCGCTGCTGGTGCAAGCGTTCCTGCATGGTCTGCATGATAGTCCCTCCCTGGCTGAACTGCCCTGCTTAACGGTGCGCTGAGTTCAAAATCAGCTCACACAAATCTCCAAACGTAATTCCCACCGCCGCCGCGGCATCCGGCACCAAACTGGTAGGCGTCATGCCCGGCACGGTATTCATTTCCAGCACATACCCGCGGCCCTGGCTGTCCAGCATGCAATCGGCCCGGGCTACACCGCTGCAGCCGATAGCTTTATAAGCCGCCACCGCAATCTCGCTGAGATGCTGCAGAGTCTTGGCCGGCAGCGGTGCCGGACACAGATGGTCCGCGCCCCCGGCCGTGTACTTGGCCTTATAGTCGTAATATTCGGCATGGGGCTGGATCAAGATGATGGGCAGCACTTCTACCTTGCCGCCGCGTTCCAGCATGCATACCGTGGTTTCCCCGCCGCCCGAGATATAAGCTTCCACCAGGGCGCCGTAACTGTACGTATAAGCTAAATCCAGAGCTGCTCCCAGCTCTTCCTCCGCCTTGACAATGGTCATACCCAGGCTGGAACCCTGGTCCGCCGGTTTTACCACCACCGGCAGATGGAAGACCTGCTTAATCTGCGCTACCTGGTCTGCCTGGTTTCTCTCCTTGCGGTACAGGAATAAACTCTTGGGCGTAGGAATTCCGCTGCCCAAGAGGACCCGTTTCGTAGCAAACTTATCCATGGCGATAGCGCTGGCACACACACCGCTCCCGGTGTAAGGCATGCCCAACATCTCCAGGACGCTTTGCAGCCGCCCGTCTTCGCCGTACAAACCGTGTACCGCGTTAAAAACTACCTGGGCGCCACTCTGTTTCAGCTGTTCCTGAAAATTGTAAGGATCCAGTTCCAGCTCCTGCACCGTATAACCTTTATCCCTGAGGGCGATGGCGATGGAACGGCCCGTGATCCGGGAAATATTACCTTCCGCCGACGGTCCGCCCATTACCAGACCAATAATCTTTTTCTTATCCATCAGTTCTGCCCAGCCGTTTTCGTTAAAGTAGCCAGCAGGTGCTCGCCAATCGTGTACACGTCGCCGGCACCCATGGTCATGATGATATCGCCGGGAGCGGCAATCTTTTCCAGATATTCCGTCACCCTGGCAAAATCTTCGATATAAACAACTTCCTGTCCGGTGGCGGCATGGACCGCGTTAGCCAGTTCCCTGCTGCTGACACCCGGGATGGGGTCCTCGCCGGCAGAAAAGATATGCGTTAAAACTAATAAATCACAGTCTTTAAAGCACTGACAGAACTGTTCGTGCAAAATCTTGGTCCGGGTATAACGGTGCGGCTGGAACACACAGACCACCCGTTTAGCTCCGGTTTGCTTGGCCGCTTTCAGGGTTACGGCAATCTCCGTGGGATGATGGGCATAGTCGTCCACGATCCACACTTCCCGCACCTTGCCCTTGGTCTCAAAACGTCGCTTAACCCCGTGGAAACCGGCCAGGGCTTTGACAATCTTTTCTACCGGTATGTTAATCGTCCGGGCTGCCGCAAAAGCGCCCAGGGAATTCAGCACATTGTGCCGCCCCGGTACTGCCAGGGTCACTTGGGTCAAAAACTTACCTTTATAATAGAGATCATAGGTAGTCGTACCTACCGAATAACTAATGTTAGCCGCACTGTAATCGTCCTGTTTTTCCAGGCCATAGGTTACAAAGTCGCGCTTCGTCTCGATGGAAAGACGGCGGACGGTAGAATTATCCATGCACAGGACTGCCTTGCCGCCCGGCTGGATATTATCCACGAATTGTTTGAACGCCTTATAGATATTTTCCTCAGTACCGTAGTGGTCCAGGTGATCATTCTCGATATTGGTGATGACGGCCAGGTACGGGTCAAACTTTAAGAACGAACCGTCGCTCTCGTCGGCTTCGGCCACCACGAACTCACTGCGGCCGTTGCGGGAATTGCCATGTAAACTTGCCACCTCGCCGCCGATGACCACCGTGGGATCCACGCCGGCTTCCGTCAGGATAACAGCCGTCATGGCGCTGGTAGTACTTTTACCGTGCGCGCCGGCCACGGCGATACCCTTAGCCTGGTTGAGGATATGCGCCAGCACGTCGCTGCGGTGCAGGACAGGAATATTCTTGATCTTAGCCGCAATCAGCTCCGGATTATCCGGGTGGATAGCCGTAGATACTACTACTGCCTCCGCCTCGTCAA
Source organism: uncultured Acidaminococcales bacterium (assembly GCA_964293585.1). Taxonomy (GTDB): domain Bacteria; phylum Bacillota; class Negativicutes; order Acidaminococcales; family Acidaminococcaceae; genus JAKVKY01. Next base: position 35,400 of record CAXYYS010000008.1, on the reverse strand, counting down.
TCTGGGAAGCCTTGTGGCCGATAAAAATCTTGGCCCCGGCTGCCCGCAGAGCGCCGGCCATATGCCCGCTGGCCAGATCGCTGCCCGTCACGTTATAACCGCGCTGCACCAGTACATAAGCCAAACCGCTCATGCCGGCGCCGCCGATACCTATAAAATGAATGTTCTTAAATTTTGCCGCTTCCATCCGCATTCCTCCATCAAGCCTGAACTAATGCTAAAGCCTGTCGGGCTATTTCCTTAGCCGCCGCGGGTTTTCCTGCCGCCTGGGCCGCTTTTTTCATAGCTTGCAAGTCTTCTTTTTTAATCAACAGCTGTTCGATATGTTCCAGCAGGGCTTCGCCCTGTAAATCCTTATCCAGGATCACCTGGGCCGCACCTCTGGCTTCCAGGGCCCGGGCATTAAATTCCTGGTGGTTAGCCGTAGCATAAGGATACGGCACCAGGATGGACGCCACGCCCCGGGCGGTCAGTTCCGCCAGCCCGATGGCGCCGGCCCTGAACACGGCTAAATCCGCCGCCGCCAGAGCCAAAGGCATATCGTGCAGATAGGCCTTGATAATAATATTATCTTTGAAACCGCCCACTGCGGCAGCTTCCTGCATATAAGCTTCATAATTATTGTTGCCGGTAGAGTGCAGGACCTGCACATCATCCCTGCCGGATAAAGCTTTTTCCACCTGGAGCATGGCCCGGTTCATGGACGCCGCTCCCAAACTGCCACCGGCTACCAGGATGGTCTGTTTCCGGGGATCCAGTTTAAAAGCCTGCACCGCTTCCGCCCGGGTGGTTTTTAAAATATCTTCCCGGATAGGATTGCCGGTAAAGACCTTGTCCGCCTTACCGTTAAAAAACTTGGCTGCCTCGTTATAGCCCAGAAAGATTTTCTTCACAAAATGCGACAGGATCCGGTTGGTAACCCCGGGCAGGGCGTTCTGCTCCTGCACGCAGGTGGGAATCCCCCTAAGCGCCGCCAGCATCACGATAGGACCGCACACATAACCGCCGGTGCCGATGACCAGGTCCGGTTTAAATTTATTGAGCAGCGTATAGGCACCGCTACAACCTGTGCAGAGCTTAAAGACTGATTTAAAAGTATCCAGGCTCAGGCTGCGTTTAAACCCGGCCACATCAATAAATTCCAGCGGGTAACCGTAGCGGGGTACGATATCTTTTTCCATCCCGTGCTCCGTACCCACAAACAAAATTTCCGTCTCGGGCCGCAGGGAGCGAATCTGGTCAGCAATGGTCAGGGCCGGATAAATATGTCCGCCGGTGCCGCCGCCAGATAAAATCACTTTCATCAGGTCACAGATCCTTCCTCGTTCATCATTAGTAGTACCTGCGCATAGCGGTAATACTGTCAAATTATACTTTTTTTAGACGAATATGGCAAGTGCCCTTAATGGGGTAGTGCCAGGACCATCTTTTTAAAGACCCGGCCCCGTTCCGGATAGTTATGGAACATATCGTAGGACGAGCAGGCAGGTGACAACAGTACCACCTGTGGTTCATGGGCCAGCTCGTACGCCTTGTCCACCGCCTCCTGGAAACTGTCCACCAGGACGATATTTTTTACCCCGGCTGCCAGGGCCGCCTTGTTAAAACGTTCCTTCGCCTCGCCTAAGAGGATCAGCACGTCGGTCTTCTCCCGGATTAGTTCCATCATCGGCTGTAAATCCGTCAGCTTATCATGGCCGCCGGCCAGGAGTACGATATGCCCCTTGGGAAAAGCTTCCAGAGCCTTGACGGTAGAATCGGTATTGGTAGCCTTGGAATCATTGTAGTAAGGAACGCCTTTAATAGTTGTAATATATTCGATACGGTGTTCCAGGCTCTTAAAGGTCTTAAGGACCTGGCGCATGTTGGCGACGGTCACACCGGCAAAATAGCCGCAGGCAATAGCCGCCAGTACATTTTCTTCGTTATGACCGCCAAAGATCAGCATCTCATCCTTGTGGCAGACTACTTGCTTTTTACCCTGCCAGCTGATGATGAAGTTGCCGTCCTGCATATAGATACCGTTGTCCAAAACCGCTTGGCGGCTAAAATAGCACACCGTACCGTGGGTCAGCTTGCCCCAGGTACGTACTTCCGGGTCGTCGTAATTGAGCACGGTATAGTCGCCGGCATCCTGCCGGGCAAAAATCTTTTTCTTGGCCTCGGCATACGCCGCCAGGGTGTGATGCCTTTCAATATGGTCCGGAGTCAGGTTTAACATCACGGCAATCTTTGGCTTAAACTCCCTGACCGCTTCTAGCTGGAAACTGGAAATTTCTGCCGCCAGCCAGCTGTCTTTATCCAGGCCCTTAGCCTCTTTCGACAGGGCCAGGCCGATATTGCCGCCTACCGCCGTCTTAACCGGCAATGTTTTAAAGAACGCGCCGACGATGCTGGTGGTAGTGGTCTTACCGTTAGTACCGGTAATGGCCGCAAGCTGGCCGGGATAATTCCGGTACGCCAGCTCCACCTCGCTAATGATTTCCACGCCGCGTTTTTGGGCGGCTACCACCGGGGCATGGTCAATGGGCACGCCCGGCGACAGCACGATCAGGTCCACCTGGGGCAGCAACTGGTCAATGCCGCCAAAAATGATACGGCCGCCTTTGTGCACAAAGGCATCCTGGTCAAAACCGGGAGCCAGCTCCCGCTCCTTATCATCATACAGGAGCACCTGCCTGCCCTGGCTCTGCAATTCCTCCGCCGCGCCGCAGCCACTAATACCTGCGCCGTATACCAATACCATTTTTGCCGTTGCCATGATGACTGCCACCTTTCTGTGTACCCTCTGTTGGAACTATATACTGACCTTCTCAGTTTCAGAAAGCTTATTATTTTAAAAAACGCATACATTCTCAGCAAGCTAATTGGGCTTTGCCGTACAACTCAGCGCCAGTTATGCAGTACCGGCCACAGTGCTAAGACCACACCCAGCACAGACGCCACAAAGCTGACGGCTGTAAACACGGCTACTACCTTCGTCTCCCGCCAGCCCCCCAGCTCAAAATGATGATGGATGGGAGTCATGCGGAAGATACGCTTGCCGCCCGTATGTTTAAAGTACGCCACCTGGATAATGACCGAAGCCGCTTCCAGGACGTACACGATTCCCACCACGATCAGCAGCAGCTCCGTATGGGTCAAGAGCGCCAGCGCCGCCACAGCGCCGCCCAGGGCCAGGGAGCCCGTATCCCCCATAAAGACCTTGGCGGGATAATGATTGTACAACAAAAAGCCAATGCAGCTGCCCAGTACCGCTACCGCAAAAGTAGCCAGGGAAGCCGGCCCCAGGATCAGGGCAATGCAGAAATAGGCAAAGAAAACCGGCAGGCTCACGCAGCTTACCAGCCCGTCCAGACCGTCCGTCAGGTTCACGGCGTTGGTGGTTCCTACCAGCACCAGCACCGCCAGCACATAGTAGCCCCAGCCGATATCCCAGATGATGGAAGTTCCGGGCAGCCAGAGAATTTCCCTGATCATGTTGCCCTTATAAGTTACATAGGCCAGTACGATGAGCGCCAGCAGGATCTGCAGGGCAAATTTCTGCTTGGCGGTCAGGCCCAGGTTGCGTTTCATGACTACCTTGATATAGTCGTCCAAAAAACCAATGAGGCCGTAACCCAGGGTGAGCAATAGCGCCACGATAATTTCCGGCGCCAGCTGGCACCAGCTTAAAACAGAAACCAGGATGCCCAGGAAAATCATGATGCCACCCATGGTAGGCGTACCACTTTTCTTCTGGTGACTGGCCGGCCCCACGTCCCGGATGCTCTGGCCAAACTTCAGCCGGTGTAATAAAGGGATAAAGACCGGTCCCAGTACTGCCACGATGAGGAAAGACTCTGCCAAAGCTCCCAGGAATCTCAGTTCCACCGCATTCATGCCTGCACCCCGTCTCCCTGTCTAAACACTAAATCCACCAAGGCATCCACGCCCATGGCATGGGAACCTTTTAAGAGCACGATATCGCCCTCCCGCATAAGTTTTTTCAGGTTGGCCGCTGCCTCGTCCCGGTCCAGACAGATATAGGTCTTGCCACCCAGACGGGCAATTTCTTCGCTGATAAAGACAGCTTCCGTGCCATAAGTCAGTACCAGGTCCGTTTTTTCCCGGACGGCGATGGCTCCTACCTGCCGGTGCAGATCCGCCGACTCATCGCCCAGCTCCAACATATCGGCCAGCACCGCGATGCTGCGTCCCTGACCAAAACTACTATCTTTCAGCTCATGCAAAGTTTTCAGCGCCGCTTCCATGGAAGCAGGACTGGCGTTATACGCATCATTCAATACCGTGTACATACCAAAATGTAAAATTTCCTGGCGCATCCCTGTAGCCGCTGCCGGATTTTTTAAAGCCGCCGCGGCCTCCTTTAGGCTCACACCCAGATGTTTGCCTACGGCGATAGCCGCCAGGGCGTTCATCACATTATGTTCACCAATCTGCGGCAGCTCCACCGTCGCAAAATCACCGCTGGCACTTTCGATACAGGTAAAATCGCTGCCTTCCGCCGTAATTTTCACTTCCTCGGCCCGGTAATCGTCACGATGTTGCAGACCAAACCAGCTTACACCCACATGCAGCTTGGTTTCCATGTCCCGTACCAGGGGCAGGTCTCCGTTCAGGACTGCAAAACCGTCCCGGGGTAAATCCTCCAGGATCTCGCTCTTGGCCCTGGCAATATTTTCCACGCTGCCCAAAAGACCGATATGGGTCGTACCCACGTTAGTGATAACGGCAAGATCAGGATTAGCAATGGCGCACATGGCCTTAATCTGGCCTAAGCCGCGCATACCCATCTCCACCACGGCAATCTCCGTCTCCGGTTTAATATTGAGCAAGGTTTTCGGCAGGCCCACTTCGTTATTAAAGTTAGCCTCCGTCTTCACCACCCGGTACTTGGCGCCTAAAACTGCCGCTACCATATCCTTGGTGCTGGTCTTGCCGTTGGAACCGGTAATAGCCACCACCCGTAAATTTTTAAAACTCTGCCGGTACGCATGGGCGATATCCTGATAACCCTTTAAGGTATCCGCCACCGTGATCACCGCCACGCCGGCCGGTACGGTTACCGGTTTAGACACCAGTACGCCTGCTGCACCTAAAGCCACAGCCTTGTCCACGTAGGCATGTCCGTCAAATTTTTCGCCGCTCAGGGCCACGAACAATTCGCCGCTCTTTACCGTCCGGCTGTCCGTGCTCACACCGCTAAAATCAAGGCTGCCTGCATAGCTGCACTGCCCCTGTGTTGCCTCTACTACCTGTTGTAAAGAAATCATTTCTGTCTGTCCTTCCAATATTCCTGGACAACTTCCTTATCATCAAAATGAATGGTCCGGTCTTTTAAAATCTGGTAATTCTCATGGCCCTTGCCCGCAATCAGGATTACATCCCGCGGCGCCGCATGGGCCAGGGCATAATTGATGGCTTCCCGCCGGTCCGTCAGCTTGGTCACGGTCTTGCCTGCCGGAACCTTGGTCAAGGCGGTCTCGATCATGGCAATAATCTTTTCCGGGTCCTCCGTGCGGGGATTATCCGAGGTCACCACCAGGTTATCCGCCAGTTCCAAAGCAATGGCGCCCATGATAGGACGCTTTTTATTATCCCGGTCGCCGCCGCAGCCAAAGACAACCCACAGTTTACCTTGGGTGATGCTGCGCGCCGTCTTCAAAACATTTTCCAGACCGTCCGGAGTATGGGCATAGTCCACGATCACCGTATAGGGCTGGCCTGCTTCTACCAGCTGGAACCGTCCGGGCACGCCGGCAAAACCGTCCAGCACGCTGACGATGGTCTCCCGGTCAATATTCTCCGCCAGCATAGCGGCCACACAACCCATGACGTTATAAACATTAAACTCGCCCGTGATCTTTAACAGTAAATCCATCTCGCCTGCGGGGGTCTGCAGGTTCAGATGCATCTCTTTGGCTTCCACCTTAAAGCTCAGGGGATAGACATCGTTCTCCCTGCCCTTGCCATAAGTTAAAATTCTAGTTTTAGTTCTTTTTTCCAGGATGGCGCTGCTGGGGTCGTCGCTGTTAAAAACAGCCGTCTTATTCGGCTTGCTGCCGCCGTCCAGATGCTGGAACAAGAGTCCCTTGGCGTCCCGGTAGTTTTCCATGGTCTTATGGAAATCCAGATGATCCTGGGTAATATTAGTCAGCACCGCCGTATCGTACTCAATCCCGGCTACCCGGTTCAACGCCAGGGCATGTGAAGAAACTTCCATGACCACATAATCACAGCCGGCCTGCTGCATCCGGTACAGGAATTTTTGCAAATCCACCACGTCCGGGGTAGTGTTATGGCTAACGATGCTTTCGTCATTAATCATCACGTTAATAGTGCCGATAAGGCCCACCTTATGGCCGGCCTGGCGCAGGATCAGCCGCATGATATTGGTACTGGTAGTCTTACCGTTGGTGCCGGTAACACCGATCATACGCATGGACCGTCCGGGATAATCATAAAAATACGGGGTAATAAGCTCCATCGCTGCCCGGGTATCCGCCACCTTGAGCAGGGTTAAACCAGCCGGTACCTCCGCCGGTACGGTTTGTACCAAAGCCGCTACCGCACCCTGGGCTGCCGCCTTGGCCAGATACTGGTGTCCGTCCACATGGGCGCCTACCAGGCAGATAAAGAGACTTCCAGGCTGTACCACCCGTGAGTCCGCCGTTAAGTCTGTGATTGTCTTTTCCACCTTGCCGATGACCTGTACACCGGGTAACATTTTTACCAGTACCGCCAGTTGTTTTTCCATGAATCTTCGACCCCCAAACTGAAAGGGCAGCCCAAGTTGCAGGCTGCCTCTTAAAAATATATTTTATTATACCATAATAATCTTTAAAAGGCTATGAATTTATGAAGATTTCCTCACAAAGCCCCGGGCCTTTTAATTTATTTTGCCTTCACGTAAATATTACTGCGCGCCACGCTCATCCCCAGTTGTTTCTCGGCAATCTGGGTAATACGTTCCGGTTCCTTCAGTTTTTCCACATCAATCTTCAGCTCGCTGTTCTTCATGATGAGCTGAGCTTCCTGCTGCTGCAGGTTAATCAGGTTGGCGCCGGTGCGCACCAGTGTCTCACTGCGGACCACGGCGGCCGCATACATGGCCAGGATGACCACGGCACTGACAAAGAGCCTGCGCCGGAACAATTTATAGTTCTGCTTCCTGACAGGTTTGTGTAAACGGCGTGGAACTTCCTTAATCTCAGGCGCCGGTTCACGCCACGGTCTGGCAACCTCTGCCTCATACTGATATGCTCTTGCTGGCATCATGTTTCTCAACGTCCTTTGCTTTCAAATTCGGGACCTTTTATAATTTCTCGGCATAACGGAGCCGGGCACTGCGTGAACGTGGATTCTCTTCCTGTTCGGCGCTGCCGGGAACGATGTTCCCCGGTTTCTTGATTACCTGCTTGCGTCCGCACACACATGGCAGATTCGGCGGGCAGATACAACCTTTGAACAACTCGTTCAGCTTCTGTTTCACAATCCGGTCTTCCAGGGAATGGAAGGTGATGACGCCTAAACGTCCGCCGCTTTTGAGGCACCCTACCGCATCCTCTACCACCTGGCCTAAGATGTTCAGTTCATCGTTGACCTCGATGCGCAGCGCCTGAAAAGTTTTCTTGGCCGGATGATGGCCCTCCCGGCGTACACCTTTGGGAATAGCCTTCTTAATCACACTGACCAGTTCCAGGGTGGTGACCAGTGGTTTTTCCTGACGGGCGGCCACGATAAACTGGGCGATGCGTTTGCTCCAGCGTTCTTCGCCGTACTTAAAGATAAGCTCGGTCAGGCGTTCTTCGCTGTAAGTGTTTACTACCTGCGCTGCCGTCAGCTTGCCGCTTTGGTTCATGCGCATATCCAGGGGACCGTCCTGCATGTAGGAGAAACCCCGCTCCGGCGTATCCAGCTGGTAAGACGAAACTCCTAAATCAAACAGGATGCCGTTGACTTGCTCTATCTGTAAAGCTTGTAAAATTTGTTTTAGTTCCTTGAAGTTACCTTTGACCACTTGTACCTGACAGGGCGCCGCTTGTAATCTTGTTCTGGCGGCGGCTAAGGCATCCTCATCCTGATCGATGCCCACCAAAAGCCCCTGCGGTGTTAAATGCCGGGCCAGTGCCAGGCTGTGCCCCGCACCACCCAGGGTGCAGTCCACGTAAATCCCGCTGGGATCCGTCAGCAGCCAGTTAATCGTTTCCGGGAGCAGTACGCTCTTATGCACAAAGTTCATGATGCACCTTAGATGCCCAGGTCCGTCAGCTTCTCAGCCAGGACCTCTGCAGATTCCTGTGTATAAGTGTGCCACCGTTCTGCGGCCCAAATTTCGGCCCGGTTGCCTACGCCTACAATCACCACGTCTTTGGCGATACCGGCGTGCAGCCTGAGCAAAGGCGGCAGCATCACCCGGCCCTGCTTATCGCAGGACCCCTCGGTAGCTCCGGCAAAAAAGTACCGGCGTAAATCCCGCGCTTCCTTCTTGGACATAGGCAGGGCGTTCAGCTTGTCCTCAAACAACTGCCACTGTTCCTTGTCATATACGAACAGGCAGCCGTCCAGGCCCTTACTGATGTAAAAGACTTTGCCCAAAGCCTCGCGCAGCTTGGCAGGCATGAAGAGACGGCCTTTTTCGTCAAGGGTATGCTGATACTCACCCATCAACATTTTCCGTCCCTCCCTTTTCTACCACTTTGCACCACTTTTCACCATTATAGCCCCAGAAAGCCAAAAAAGCAAGTGATTTTCAGTTATCTGTCAATTATTTTTCTTCAATGTTTCACAAATTATTTGCAACTCCTATGCAGTATTCCTCTTCAACTTTTGAAAAAACAATGTTATAATGACTTCATCAATTTTGAAAATGAGGTGAAAATAATGGAAAAAATTACTAAAGATAGCGGCATTATCGATGCCGTACAAAGCCATCCCGAGATCATGGAAGTATTTGCCAAGCACGGTTTAGGCTGCGTAGGCTGCATGGCTGCCCAGTTTGAAACTATCGGCGAGGGCGCCGGCGCTCACGGTCTGGATGTAGATGCCTTGATTGAAGATATCAACGCCTGCATCGCTGCCAACGAGAAATAAACAAGATCTTAAAGGGCTTCCCCGAAAAGGGAAGCCTTTTTTGCTTGACAAATATACCTACTGGGGGTATATTAAGGACAACAGATGAATACCCCACCCGGGTATAAGAAATGGAATGATGAAGATGACTAATAAAAATTCTGCCGCCAGCTGCCCGGAGTGCAGCAAAGAATGCAGCAGCTGCATCAAGCACAAACACCGCGAAGGTAAGGAATATCAGAACCTGCTGGCCCGGTTAAACCGTATCGAAGGCCAGGTCCGCGGTGTGCGCAGCATGGTAGAAACTGACCGTTACTGCGTGGACATCCTGACCCAGGTCAGCGCCATCCAGTCGGCCTTAAACGCTTTCAACAAAGAGTTGCTGGCCCAGCACATCAAAAGCTGTGTGGTAGACGATATCCGTGCCGGCAAGGAAGAAGTAGTGGATGAACTGGTTGTCACCTTACAGAAATTGATGAAGTAAATCTTAGCACCGCAACCCGCTTGCCACTTTTAGTTTATAGGATTCCGGAAGCCTGACGGCTCCGGCATACAGTTAGGAACATATCATGAAAAAAGAAAAATATCTCATCACCGGCATGAGCTGCAGCGCCTGCTCCAGCCGGGTGGAAAAAGTTACCTCACATCTGGAAGGCATGCAGAAAGCTTCGGTCAACTTGCTTACCAACAGCATGCAGGTAGAATATGATGAGGCAAAATTAACAGCAAGCCAGATTTGTCAGGCTGTGTCAGACGCCGGCTATGGCGCCAGCCTGGCTCCCGATCCTCTGGGCAGTCCAGCGGCAGTTTCCGGTCCGGTACCAACTACAGCTGTAGCCATGGCCGCAGCCGCAAGCACAGCCCTGCGGCAGCGCTTGTCCCTCTCCCTGCTCTTTTTGGTGCCCCTGCTCTACGTAGCTATGCATAACATGCTGGCCCGGTTCGGGCTGCCGGTACCGGGATTAATCCAGCACTGGCTGGACGGACCGGCCAACGCTTTAATTTTCGCCTTCACCCAGTTTTTACTGGTACTGCCCATCTTATTCTTGAACCAGCATTTTTACCAAGCCGGTTTAAAGAATCTGTTGCACGGCGCACCTAACATGGATACCCTGGTAGCTGTAGGTTCAGGGTCCGCCTTCCTGTACGGCATCTTTGCCATCTATAGGATTGGCTGGGGCTTAGGCCACGGTGACCTGGCGCTGGTACAAACTTACAGTACCAATTTATATTTTGAATCAGCCGGCATGATCGTTACCCTAATTACCATGGGTCGCTATCTGGAAAGCCGGGCCAAAGGCAAGACCAGCGCTGCCATCACCAAACTGATGAACCTGGTGCCCAAGCAGGCTACAGTACTCAGGGACGGTCAGGAACTTACTATCCCTGCCGCAGACTTGGTACATGGCGAGCAGATCCTGGTGCGCCCCGGTGAAAACTTCCCGGCGGACGGTACCATCCTGGAAGGAACTACCAGCGTGGATGAGGCCGCTCTCACCGGCGAAAGCCTTCCCGTGGATAAACAGCCCGGCGATACAGTCATCGCCGCCACCATTAATAAAACCGGTTTCATAAAATTTACTGCTACCCGGGTGGGCGCAGACAGCACCATCAGCCAGATTATCAAGCTGGTAGATGCAGCAAGCTCCAGCAAAGCACCCATTGCCAGGCTGGCAGACAAGATTGCCGGCATCTTTGTGCCCGCCGTCATGACGATTGCCTTAGTAGCTACCCTGGGCTGGCTGGCGTCCGGTGCCACTTTCGAATTTGCCTTTTCTATCGGTATCGCCATCCTGGTGATCAGCTGTCCCTGCGCCTTAGGCCTGGCTACCCCCGTGGCCATTATGGTCGGTACCGGCTGGGGCGCCCAGCACGGCATCCTGGTTAAATCCGGGGAAGCCCTGGAAGCAGCCCACGCCATTGATACGGTAGTCCTGGACAAGACAGGTACTATCACTACGGGCAAACCCCAGGTTACGGAAGTCCTGCCTTTGAACGGCAGCGCCGCAGACCTGTTACAGATCGCAGCAACCCTGGAACACGGCAGCGAGCATCCTTTAGGCAGCGCTATCGTCAGCTACGCCGCCGCGCAAAATATCCAGCCCGGCAGTGCCGCTAATTTTCAGGCCCGCTTTGGCAAAGGGCTGAGCGCCGACTTAGGCGGCCAGACCTATTATGCCGGTAACAGCGCCTTGTTTAACGAACTGGGACTGAATCTGGCGCCGGTCCGGGAAACCCTGGATAAACTGGCAGACCAGGGACGCACGCCGCTCCTGTTTGGTTCCCAAACGCAGCTGCTGGGTATCATCGCTCTGGCCGATACGCCGAAGCCCACCACTCTTACCGCCCTAGCAGCTTTGCAAAAGATGGGTCTCTCCCTGGTACTTTTAACCGGTGATAATGAGCGCACAGCCCGGGCCATTGCCGGCCAGTTAGGCCTGGATCAAGTCAGGGCCCAGGTCCTGCCGGCAGAAAAAGCTCAGGTTATCAGCGAGCTCCAGTCCCAGGGGCACAAGATTGCCATGATTGGCGACGGTATTAACGACGCCCCCGCTTTAGCCCAGGCCGACCTGGGTATCGCCATCGGTGCCGGCACAGATATTGCTATCGACAGCGCCGACGCAGTATTAATGCGCAGCGACCTGATAGATGCCGTCAAAGCTTTACAGCTCAGCAAAGCCGTCCTGCGCAATATCAAGGAAAACTTATTCTGGGCTTTCTTTTACAACATCATCTGCATTCCCGTGGCCGCCGGCCTGCTCTATCCTGCCTTCGGCCTCAAGCTCAGCCCTATGCTGGGCGCCGCTGCCATGAGCATGAGCAGCGTTTGTGTGGTTACCAATGCGCTCCGCCTGCGCTATTTTAAGGCGGATCTCGGCAGCCGGAAAGAGGCCGGTCCTCTCCCCGCACCTGCTGCAGTTCCCGGAACGGTAACGCAAACGGCAGTATCCCTGCCGCCACTTGTGGCTACCGCTTCCGCTAAGAATCAGGTGGCGTCCGCTTTACCGGCGGACGACCAGCCCCAGAAAGCAGAGGTTTTATCTATGAAAAAAACATTAAAAGTAGAAGGTATGATGTGCATGCACTGTCAAAAACATGTGACCGAGGCTCTAAAAGCCCTGCCCGGCGTTACAGCCGTGGACGTGAACCTGGAAACCAAGCTGGCTCAAGTTACTGCCACCCGGGACATTCCTCAAGAAGAATTTAAGCAGGCCATCACTGCCGCCGGCTACGAATTAGTATCCGCCTAAAATCCTTAACAGAAAAAGTCCTTCTCGGTCAGGTATTCCTGCCGGGAAGGACTTTTTTAATGTCTATTTTAGCTTTGCTGATCCTGGGACTCAGTCCCAAACAGAACCTCGCTTATTCGGTTTTCTTTAAGCCAAACATGGTTTCGCACAGCTTAATGCCGCTGGGCGTCTTAAAAATCTTGGTCAGCGCCGTCTGTACATTTTCCAGGGGCAGACCATCCTCGTACAAGTTGACCAGGAAATCTGCTTCCACCAGGATCTGATAATCCAAACCTTCGATACTTTCAAAAGTATGGTGGTGTCCGATTAAAAAGCAGACCCGCTCCATAACCTGTGGAGCGCAGCCCAGGGCCTCCAGCATCTTTTTAGCTTCGGCCGGACCCTCTTGTTCCTGAACCTTGCCAGTCACCATGTCGGCGCCGTATTTCTTTTCACCCATGCGGATACCGATATCGTGGGTCAGTGCCGCCACTTCCAGCGTATACTGAGTTTCCGGCGGCAATTTTTCCAGGGTACCGATCATCTTGGCAAAAGCATGCACCTTGATGAAATGCTGAATACGTCTGGCATCCCCGCCCATATAATTAATCATTTGTTGTTGTAAGGCTAAAATTTTCATCATTTTGCAACCCCCATCATTCACTCCTGCACCGGCAATATAAGCCGGTACTATCAGCCTCATAGGTTGTTTCAGTTGTTCAGGCCGCCGGTCTGCCTGCCATGCCGGTACGGCACTTTATCCTCGTTTTTTATTGTACCACCGCGGTCAAGTTCAAACCACCTGGAAAATGTAAAATTTCAGGTAAAAAGTTTCCGGTACATTCCACAAGGCCGGATGATCAGGTGCCTGCTGCCGTACCTCTACCTGGCGCAGGGATACGCCTGCTTCTGTCGCCGCTTCTTTAAGCATCGTCTCAAAAAGTTCGGCAGTCATAAAATGGGAACAGCTGCAGGTGGCCAGAAAACCTCCCCGCGGCAATAGCTTCATGGCCAAAGTATTAATCTCCCGATACCCTTTGGTGGCGTTACGCACCGTGCTCCGGGATTTGGTAAAGGCCGGCGGATCCAGGATAACAAAATCATAAGTATGATCCTTAGCCGCCACCAACTTGGTCAAAAGTTCAAAAACATCCGCCTGCTCAGCGTGAAAAATCTCAGCTACGCCGTTCTTGGCCGCATTGAGATTGGCCATCTGCACCGCCGCTTCGGAAATATCCACCGCGGTAACACTGGCAGCACCGCCTTTTGCCGCATTCAGACCAAAACTTCCCGTATGGGTAAAGCAATCCAGCACATGCCGATCCTTACTAATCCTGGCCACGGACTGCCGGTTATATTTCTGGTCCAGGAAGAAACCCGTCTTCTGGCCATTTTCCACATTCACCTCGTACACGAGACCATTTTCTACGATAGTGGTCAGTGCGCTGGACGGCGTGTTCAGACCCGGCAGCTCGTAAAAGCCCTGACCCATGGTCAATCCTTCCTTCAGGCGGATATTCACATCGTTGCGTTCATACAAGCCTTTAATATCTTCGCCTTCGTCCCGCAAGATTTTCACCAGCAGCGGGAACAACAGGTTCTTGCGTTTCTCAATGCCCAGGGACAAGGTCTGAGTCACCAGCAGGTCGTTAAACCTGTCCACGGTCAACCCCGGAAACTGATCTGCCTCGCCAAAGATCAACCGGCAGCATTTAAAATCAGCCCCCGGCATCACCACGCGGCGGTAAGCCATGGCATAACGCAGCCGCCGTTCCCAGAAAGCTTCGTCAAACTTATCGTTGGCATTATTTGACAACAAACGCACCCTGATCTTGGAATGGTCATTCACAAAACCTGTGCCCACATATTTACCTTTAGCTGTAAGTACATCCACCAGATCCCCGTTTTCATAACTGCCTTCCACCTTGGTGACTTCTTCGCCGTAGACCCAGGGATGGCCGCGGCGCGCTGCCTTTTCTCCCTTGGGCGTAATATAAAATTTCGGATAAGTACGCATCATAAACCTCTTTCAGGAAATTTTCACTTTCCACCGGCACCTGCTTGTGCTAAGATTAATTTAAATTATCATTGTCAAATTATACCACACCTGAGGAGAAGCAACAATGCACTACCAACATCTTAAGAAAGCAATTTTTAAAGAACGCCCCAATCGTTTTATCGCCAGGGTCCAGTTAGACGGTCAGCTCATCACCTGCCATGTTAAAAATACCGGTCGCTGCCGGGAGCTGCTGGTACCAGGAGCCACCGTATATTGCGAGTACTGCCCCAAACCAGAGCGCAAAACAGCCTATGACCTGGTAGCTGTAGAAAAACAAATTCCCAGCCAGACGCCGCTCCTGATCAACATGGATGCCCAGGCTCCTAACGTGGTGGCCCAGGAATGGCTGGAACAAAAAATCTTGTTCCCGGACTTGCGCTACCTGAAACCGGAATGTAAATACGGGGATAGCCGTTTTGATTTTTACGGGGAAACAACCCGGAAAAATTTTTTTCTGGAAGTAAAAGGGGTCACCCTGGAACAGGACGGCGTAGTACTATTCCCGGATGCCCCCACCGAACGAGGTGTCAAACATCTGCATGAACTGACCCGCTGCCTTAAAGATGGTTACGCAGCCTATGTACTTTTTGTAGTGCAGCTGGCACAAGCCGCTTATTTTACGCCTAACGACACCACCCATCCCGCCTTTGGCGAAGCCCTGCGCCAGGCCAAACAAGCCGGTGTACATGTCCTGGCCTATACCTGCACAGTCACCCCTGCAACCCTCTCCATCGCTGCCCCTCTGCCCGTCAAACTATAAAATAAAACCTGCTGTCGGCCACGTACACGTCTCATGCGGTAAACGCATGCACATGTGCCATTTTGACAGCAGGTTTTTCAGATGCGGAAGGCTTCGCCGCCTTCCGTTTTTTTATTGTTTAAAGCCTGAGAATTCCCCCTTTGTTACCATAAATATGCTGCTGTTGAAAACGGTGCCACCACTTCCGGAGCATGTTGCAAGATCAGATCATCGCTCCAGGAGGCAGCTTGCTTCACGAAGATGACGCCCTGGATCTTATTATTCCTTCCCAGAGACAGCCTGCCTTTACAAAAAATCAGCGTATTCTGCATGGTCACATTGGCACCGGTGGTAAAGTTCCCTTCGGTGAAGAGCACGGTCCTGTCGTTAAAAGTAACGCCGTCCTCCAGCACCAGGTCACCGCCAAAAATCAGCATGCCTTCTCCCGGAATTTTCGTACCGTAATTAATCCGGTATGTTTCCAGAGAATCCCGCAGATACAACCGTTTGCTCAGCCCGTAGGTCCTCAGGTCAACAGGCGACGGACAAGGATGCGGCTGCCAGGGCTCAAAATCACTGATCGCATAATCAGGAAATATTGCGCCTTCGTCGCTTGTATACAGAAGTCGCCCTAACTTTTCCGCATCACCTTGTAAACTTCCCGCCACAATTAAGGCATGGGAAGCTGCTTGTTGCCTTACTACCCGCGTAAAAGACCATCGCAACTGGTTCAAAACATAGTCCGGCATAGTCTGGGGCCAAGCTGCTACCTGAAGCCGCCTTAATCCCAGTTTCGCCGTCTCCGTTACGGTCAGCCGTACCTCTACTTTTTCCTGTCCCGGTTGTAAGATTGCCTGCCAGAAAGTGTTTTCCAGCTTGCCCCGCCGCACTTCCTCCTGCAGAGCGCAGTGCAAAACATCCTGTACCAGGAACACCACCTGCTGTCTCCCTATAGCTTCTTTAGTTTTAATATATTCCCCCAAAACTAAGCGCGAGACTAACAGAGCCGCTGTCCCCAGAAAACAAACCAGGGCCAGGATAACTAAAGCTGCATGACCTTGCCTCTCACTCCTTAACTTAGAGCACCGTACCATTACCCAAAATAAATACTTGCTCAAACTCTTTACTCCGACCACTTTTTTCTTCCTCCAACCGCCACCTAAGCAGCAGCGCCCGGGAAGATAACTTGCTCCAGGTCAGTTCTCTGATAGCAAAACCTGACGCCGAATAAGGATTAATTCCTTGTGTATGTGTAGTTTCACGTTTACGGTAGAGTACTTTTCCGTTCAAATAATAGGTATCGCAGACGCCGCCCCGCAGATGCCGGACTATGATCCTGGGACTGAATGGCAGTCCCCCGATCGTTACCGTACGCGCATTTAAGGATAGTTCTTTCAATAAGAGTTGCTGCGTGTAACGATGGGCCTGATACAAGCCTACATCCTGCTCCAGGCTGGCGCCGGTTTTTAGGCCGGTCAGATACGACTGGTAAAATATCCCTCCCAGGATAGTTAGAAACAGGAGACAAAGCTGGACATCCAGAAGAAGCATCCCCTCTTCTTGCCGGAACCAGGATTGCACTTGCCTGCATATTTGCTTAACGTTCATCACTTTCCACATGAAAGATATTTACCAGCAGCCTGCCGCTCTCCCTGTCATAAAGCTGCAGTTCATGCAGCCTGGCGGCATTGTCCACAGGTCTTACAATCTCCTGACAGACCACTCCCGCCTTAAACAAGATGTCCTCCTCACGTTCAAAATAATAACGTTCCCCGGCGGCCTGGGCTGCCAAGATCCGGTTGTGCCTGAACATGGTCTGGACACATCGGCCGTAGCAGGCCACTAGTGTTACAACTACTGTCACCGTCGCTAAAAGCGCTGGAAGCACTTGTAACATGAAAAAACCGCCCTGGTTCTTACCGTATTTTTTCGCTAAACATACCTTGGTACCTTCCTTATTCACTGATAACCACCCTGCCGGTAACCGGCTGGATACGCACGTTGATGGCCAGGTCTGCCTGGGCCTTATGCACCAGCTTATAACAGCTGCTGTATCCCGGCAGCACCGGTGATCCTTCCGGGCCGAAATGCATCTTCATAGGTGACGAACTGGTAAAATAAACAGCACCAGCGCCTGCCTCCCTAAAGCTCACACGTCTGATTTCCTTACCTTGCCTGGAAATCACATACCCGTCCAACTGCTCTAACACGCTTAGCCTCTCCTTACCGTCAGCCTCCTCATCTTCCCCCGCCTGGAATAAAGCTCTTTGCTGCAAGGTATTTAAATCCGCAGCCAGTTCCCTGGCCGCACCCTTTAACTGCAGCCGGGCCAGATATTCCTCATACCGGGAAAAAGTCGGTCCTAACAGCAAGCTGATAACCAAACCGATGGCTACCGCAGTCAGTACTTCTGCCAGAAGAAAACCCTGCTGATGCTCACACGCCTTAGAGTTTAGCATGTGGCCAGCACCTGGCGGCAGCAAAACTTTTTCTGGCTTGGGCATATAAAGAGTTGGCACGCATGTGTTTTTGTTTCAGGTATTGGATTCGTTCCTGGTTGAGTTTTTTAATGTGTTCCTGTCGTTGGATTACTTTATCCTCCTGATGATAGTTAGGTTGCTTTTTTGGCTGGTGCCTTATAATCTTTGCTTCCATATGAATAAACAGTTTCCTCCTTCGTATTAATACCCGTCAGATTATACGTCGTATCAGTATGTTCATACACAAAATTTTTGTTAGTTGCATCTGTCATACCTGCATTATGGGCAATATATTGGTCTACTAAACTATCCAGATCTTCTGGTGGTTTACCCTTATCCAGCCTATACACCTGGATAGCCTGATCCAGCGTAGCCAAATCATTCGACATCTTGGCATTCTTGGTCCGGTCATTCGCACCTGAGATACTGGGCATAAGCATGGCTGCCAAAACTCCCAGCATCGCCGTCACCGCAACAACCTCAATCAGGGTAAAACCTGCCCGGCTCTTTAGCCGGCGGCATTGTGTTTTTAAAATTTCTTGCTGTTTAATTGTTATCTCCTCCTTCATCTTAATTGTGTTAGAACTAAACTTACTTCCAAATTAACCTCATTCACTAAGCTTTCTTACTAATTAACTTGCAACTAATTTTCTTACTAACCAATTACCTCAGAGTCTGATTTTTACTAATTACTTAACTACGCACCACCTTTACTTGTACTCATGGATATTCCGGCAGCTGATTAATCAGGGTAAACATCGGTCCCAGGACCGACATGACCAGCAGCAAAATTACGCCGGCTACTACCATAATCAGGAGCGGTTCCAGAAGAGTTTTTAGATTACTGATTTCTGCCCGTAGCTCCTGTTCCTGAATAGCGGCTGATTCTGCCAGCATCTCCGGCAGGTTGCCGGAATTTTCCCCTACCCGCAAAAAAGCCAGGCCGGTCTCACTAAAAAGCCGCCCCGCCAGGGCTGCCGCCTGTTCGATGCCAATACCTCGTACCACGCTGCCGGCAAAGATGGTACACTTACGCACATGTTTAGCATCGCCCACCGCTTTGCCTGCTACCGTGATAGCTTCCGGCAGGGGAACACCGCTGCCCAGGAGCAGAGACAGGAGCTTGGAAAAGCGGATTTCCAGATACTGCCGCTGTAGCCTGGTATACCCGGGCAGAAACGCCAGTAACTTTTGCCAATGCTGACGCCAGTGCCAGGCGCAAACCAGACCTAAGGCCAGCATAACCGCCGTCAGCACATAATGCTCCAGCAGCAGTGCCCTTACCCCTAAGACCAACTGTAGTCCCAGAGATTGTTCCGTCTTAAATGCCGCATACATCTCGCCAAACAGGGGTAATACTTTCAAGATGAAGAAGCATAAGGTCCCCAACGCAAAGAGTAAAAGCAGACAGGGATACAAGCAGGCATTTAGCAGAAACCGGCGCAGCTCCGCCTGCATCTCATAATAATGCTGCAAGGCTGCCAGCACTTCCGTCAGATTACCGCTTAACTCTCCTGCCTCTACGGCAGCTACGGCCAGCGGCGGGAAAATCTTGGGCTGCTGGTGCAAAGCTGCAGCCAGTGGCTGTCCCCGCGTCAGTTCCCGGCATAAAAACCTGCCCACCTCTGCCATCTTTGGTCCCAGTTTATCCTCCAGCAGCTTCAGCGCTTGTAAAAGCGGGATGCCGCTGCGCAAAAGGATGTGCAGATGTTTGAAGAATAAGGCGCGTTCCTTATCCCTGATCCGCCGTGCTTTCAACCACACCGTCCGCAGTGATCGGGGGGCTTTAATCAGCTTGATGCCGGTCACATACCCGAAGTTGGTGCGGACAAAAGCCGCTACCTCCTGTTCATCAGCGGCCAGGAATTCACCTTCATATAAACGTCCCGTGGTTGTCCTTGCCCGCCAGTGGTAGAGTTGCAATTTTTCACCTCCTTTTTTCAGGCTCTTATTAGTTTCGCTCTCTCTAGTACAAAAGCCTGCTTTTTCGCCTGCCGTCCCTTCCGAAAATGTCCTTGATAAAAGCAAAGAATATCCTTATTAGTAATTTTTTAGTTCTAAGTCACTATTAATTGTGACTTTCAGGACATTATTATGTCCAAAATTTCATAAATTTTTAGCAGGAGGTCATACAAACCGTGTTTCCCAATAGGTTCAATTTTTTTGCAAGATTTTTTTGGTAAAACATAGAAAAACAGACCCGATTTAGCCTGCTTCCGGGTCTGTTATATAAGTATAACCATTATAAATTTTTAAAATGCCTTGGGTGTATCTTCCCGTAACTGTTTACGTAAATTACGCCACTCCGGACAAAAAGCATCCATCTTTGCTTTAAATTGATCTCCATGTCCCCGCTCCCACAAATGCGTAAGTTCATGAATAACGATATAATCCAGGAACACCGGTCGTAAATGGGCCAGTCTGGCATTAAGACAGACCCGCGCCGTCTTCACGTTACAGGTTCCCCATCTGGTCTTCATGGTCCGGATGTAGTAACTGGAAGCCTGCCGGCCGACAATTTTCTCTGCCTTGGCAAATACTGCCGGCAACTTTGCAGCTAACTGCTGTTTAAACCAGGCATCCAGTAAAGCTTCCTTTTCACGCACCGGCAACGTCTTGGTGCTAGCCAGGATCAAACTGGAACCTTCCTGATAAACTCCGTCCCTGATAAAAGTAACTAACCTTAGCTGCAGAGGTGCTCCCCACACGTAAATTATCTCGCCATCCTTATAAGCATGTCTGGGCACAGGTACAACCCGTCTGACACGACGGCGCCGCCGCCATAAAAAGAACATCTCAGTGGTTCCGTTCCTTCATGGCCCGGTCCATCTCACGTTTGGCATCTCTTTCCGCCAAATCCCGGCGCTTATCATAATCCTTTTTGCCGGTGGCCAGGGCAATCTGCATCTTCACCAGCCCGTGTTTAAAATAGAGCTTTAACGGCACTAATGCATAACCCCTGGTTTTAACCTTGCCAAAAATTTTATCAATCTCCTGACGGTGCATCAAGAGCCTGCGTGTCCGCAAAGGATCGTGATTATTAATATTGCCGAATTCATAAGGGCTGATATGCAGTCCCATGACCACTAATTCCCCGGCCCTAGTCACCCGCACATAACTATCCTTCAGGTTCGCCTTGCCGGCCCGCAGAGATTTTACTTCCGTTCCCTGCAGTTCAATGCCGGTCTCATACGTTTCCAGGACATTATAATCATGATGGGCTTTTCTATTTTCTGCGATAATCTTAATCTTTATCTCTGCCATAGTTACCTCAATTAATGACGACGATGTTTACGTTTATTGCCGTGGGTCTGATTTAAATACTTGTTACCGCCACTGCCACCCTTGCCACGTTTAGCAAACTTAGGCTTGCCCCGGTCGCCTTTCTGTTGTTTCTTATGGTGCGGCTGAGACTGTTTCTCGTCAGGCAGTGCCGGAGCGTGGCCAGTACTGCCGCCACTCTTGCCGCTGCGTTGATGCCGGCTGGCAGTAAGACGCTGCCTAATAAAATCACGCATGGCCTCATTCTCTCCCGCCATGATGAAATCAATACTGCGTTCCGCCACATTGACCTGCAACACCTCGATACGCACCGTATCACCCAGCCGATAGGACTTATGAGTATGCGTCCCCAGCAAAGCATACTTTTCTTCAAAGAACTCGTAGTAATCATCCGTCAGGCTGGAAATATGCACCAGACCTTCCACACCGTTGGCCAGTTCTACAAACATACCAAAAGCGGTGACACCGGAAATAACGCCGTTGAATTCTTCACCCACATGGCCCAACATATATTCGGCCTTCTTCAAGTCCACGGTCTGACGTTCTGCTTCCGCAGCTGCCCGTTCCTTTAAAGAAGCATGTTCCCCGATAGTATCTAAAAGCTGGGTCAGCTTATTACTTTTCTCTGTGGAAAGAGCGTGCTCCTTTAACCAATGGTGGAGCAGCCTGTGGATAATTAAATCCGGATACCTTCTGATAGGCGATGTAAAATGAGTATAATACTGTGCCGCCAAACCAAAGTGTCCCACATTTTCCGTCTGGTACACAGCCTGACGCATGCACCGTAGAGCTACCGTGTTCACCAGCCGTTCTTCCGGACGTCCAACCATCTGGGCCAGCGCCTTCTGAATGCGCAGCGGCCGCATCTCGTCCTCCACCACCAGGTTCACGTTAAAATTATGGAGCAGCTTAGAGAGGCTTTGCATCTTCTCCTGGGCCGGTACATCATGCACCCGGTACAAGAGCGGCCAGTGCTGTTCTGCCAAATGCCTGGCTACCGTTTCATTGGCTGCCAGCATAAATTCTTCAATGATGGACTCAGCGATACTCCGCTCCCTGGGAATAATCTCCACCGGATGTCCCTGGTCATCTAAGAGTACCTTCTGTTCAGGCAGGTCAAAATCAATGGCGCCCCGGGCAGCACGTTTCTTACGCAAGGCCTGACACACTTCCTGCATCTGCTCCAGCATGGGCACGATATCTTCGTATTCATGACGCAGTTCCTGATCCTGATCCTGCACAATCTTTCTGACGATAGTATAGGTAAGGCGGTGACGACTACGGATCACCCCCGGAAATAAGTCGTAACTGAGGACTTTGCCATCTCCAGCCTGGATTTTCATTTCACAGCCCATAACCAGACGGTCCTGGCCTTCGTTCAAACTACAAATACCGTTGCTAAGACGCTCGGGTAACATGGGCAGAACCCTGTCTACCAGGTAGACGCTGGTACCCCGTTCCCTGGCTTCCAGGTCCAGGACAGAATTTTCCCGTACATAGTAGCTGACATCAGCTATATATACGCCTAAGAAATAATTGCCATCCTCCAATTTTCTCACATACACCGCATCGTCAAAATCCTTGGCATCTTCCCCATCCACGGTAACGATGGACAGATCCCGCAAATCCTTGCGTCCTTTTAATTCCGAAGCAGCAATCACGGAAGGCACTTTCTGGGCTGCTTCCATCACCGGCTTAGGAAATGTCAGCGGCAAATCGTTCTGCTTAATGATAGACAGAATTTCCAAGCCCACATCACCCACGGTACCCAGGACTTCAATAACCTTACCCTCGGCATTGCGTCTTTCCGTCGGCCACTGGGTAATTTCCACCACAACCTTCTGATTGCTATGGGCTCCGTTAAAATTACGGCGCAACACATAAATATCCTTGCCGATACGTTTATCATCAGGAACCACAAAGGCGAAATCACCGGTCTGTTTAAAGATGCCAACGATTTTACTGTTAGCATGGGTGATAATCCTGATAATTTCCCCTTCAGGATTGACTCCGCCCAGGCCGCTATTAATCCTGGCCATAACCCGGTCATTGTTCATGGCCCCGGCCAGAAAGCGCGGTGCAATAAACACATCCGGCTTAGTGCCTTTATTATCAGGGATAACAAAACCAAAGCCTTTACTGGTCAGTTGTAACCTTCCTACCACCAGACCCATCTTCTCCGGCAGTCCAAAAGTATCAAAACGGGTCTTAACAATTTCCCCGTCAGCCTGCAGCGCTGTCAGCGCATCCCAAAACACCTGGGGATTCTCCTTCACCGGAATAGTAAAGATCATTTCCTCTGCGGACATGGGCGCATACGAGGCGCTGCGCATAAACTCTAAAATTTTGCTTTTCATTGTCTGAATGGCCATCTTATGCTCCCCACATCATCTTGGCTTCGGCTTCCGCCGCTATGGCGCCATCGGGATTTAAAATCTCACCCCGCATGATCACAAGCCTGCCCTTACGTTCAATCTCTTTACCGATACAGGTTATCGTCGTACCTACCATCACCGGTTGCCGGAAACGCAGTTCCATCTTTGCCGTGTAGCAGGGACGCCCTTCTGTCCGGTACAGATACGTTCCCATAACTTCATCCAAAAGTACCGTAATCAAACCGCCGTGCATGCGCCCGTCATAACTTTGATGCTCATGCTTGGGCGTAAATTTAGCCGTACAGGTCTTCGCTACCTGATCAATATCAAAATGCAGATGCAGCCCGATAGGATTATCTTTGCCACAGGCAAAACACCAGTTATATTCTTGCACCGGTTTCATTCTTTTGCATACTCCTTAAGAAAAGTTCCCACAGCCGCACAGACCAAAGGACTTTCTTCGTCTAACGTCAGGACATGACCTGACTTTTGCAGCCATAAAAGCTGCTTGTGCCTGCTGCCCAGATGTTCGTAAATAAACTGGGCGCTGGCCGGTTTAACTGTCCGCTCTACCGTGGACTGGATGACCAGAGCCGGCACCGTGATCCTGCCCAGATATTCGTCCCTGCACAAATCCCGCAAGGCAAATAAACTGGGTAAAGGTTTAACCGGCATCTCCGCGTAAGAAAAATCATACTTTTTTCTCAGCTCAGAACCCTGAAATTTATGCCGCCTGATCCGGCGGACGAAAAACCTGAGATATTTGATAAAAGGTACCCGCCAGTCCCGCACATAAATAGGCGTTGACATGAGTACCGCACTGGCCAAGGGTAATTCTGCCGCCGCTTTGGCCGCTAAAAGTCCCCCCAGGGAAAGACCGGCCACACTAACACTTTTACAACAGCCCTGTAATTGTCGGACGCCGTCTGCCACCGCCTGATACCATTTCGGCCAGGTTGTCTGTTCCAGTTCCTGCCAGCTGGTACCGTGCCCCGGCAGTCTCACTCCCAGGACCGTAAATCCCTGCGCGGCCAGATAATCTCCCAGAGGACGCAATTCCATCGGCGTTCCGGTATAACCGTGTACCAGAACCACCCCGCAGGGGCCTCCCGGTAAAAAATATGCTGCTGTCTCCGGTTGTACGTTTTCCATCTTCCCGTGCTCCCTGCTAATCCTCCGGTAAACTATAGTATGATTATATCATAAATGACAAGAAATCAAAAAGTGGACCTAAGGAAAATTCCCAAGGTCCACCTTCATGAAAATTTTACTTAATCAGGCTCAGCAGTACGGCGCCATGTTTAGCGATTAACGGTGCGAAGACCAGAGAAACAATGGTCATCAGCTTAATCAGAATATTCATGGCCGGTCCGGAAGTATCCTTAAAAGGATCGCCTACGGTATCGCCGGTTACAGCAGCCTTATGAGCATCGCTGCCCTTGCCGCCATGCACGCCGGATTCAATATACTTCTTGGCATTATCCCAAGCGCCGCCGGCATTAGCCATCATGATAGCCAGCAGCACGCCGCTAGCCAGAGCGCCGCCGATCAAACCGCCCAGAGCTTCGGTACCCAGCAGGAAACCTACTAAGAGCGGGAAGACAATAGCCATCAAACCGGGAAGCAGCATCTCGTGCAGAGCTGCAGCCGTGGAAATATCTACGCATTTACGATAATCACCACGAGCCTTGCCTTCCAGCAGGCCGGGGATTTCGTGGAACTGACGACGAACTTCTTCAATCATCTCATAAGCGGCACTGCCCACGGATTCCATGGTCATGGCACCAAAGATGAACGGTAAGGTAGCACCGATAAACAAGCCTACCAGGGTTACAGGAGCCAGCAGGTCAATCTTATTCAGATCAACAGCCTGGGCATAAGCAGAGAACAGTGCTAGGGCGGTTAAAGCAGCGGAACCAATGGCAAAGCCCTTGCCGATAGCGGCAGTGGTGTTACCAACGGAGTCCAGCTTATCAGTAATCTGACGGATTCCGGGAGGCAGTTCGGCCATCTCGGCAATACCGCCGGCATTATCAGAGATAGGACCATAAGCATCAACCGCTACGGTGATACCAGTGGTGGACAGCATACCTACGGCTGCCAGGGCAATACCATAAATACCCATTTCCATATTCTTGGCGCCATCCATCATGTAGAAAGCGATCATAACGCCGATGCAGATGAAGATGATAGGCAGGAAAGTGGAATACATGCCTACGGCCAGACCGGAAATGATGGTCGTGGCGGAACCGGTCTCAGATTGAGCGGCAATCTTCTTCACAAACTTAAAATCAGCAGAAGTATAAATTTCGGTAATCTTACCGATGAGCAGGCCAACGATCAAACCAGAGGCAATGGCCCAGAACGCATTCATGGAATGGAACAGGTCATTGGAGAAATAAGCAGCGGCAATAATCGTCAGAATGCCTGCCACATAAGTACCATGGTTTAAAGAAGCCTGAGGATTATCAGACTTGCTGTGACGTACGTAAAGGATGCCGATGATAGAAGCAATGATACCGCACATGGACAGCAGGAAAGCATATTCTATGCCCGTACCATCTTTATAAGCTACAGCGCCCAGGGTCAGAGCGGAAATGATAGCGCCTACATAAGATTCAAACAGATCGGCGCCCATACCAGCAACGTCGCCTACGTTATCGCCTACGTTATCGGCAATAACGGCAGGGTTTCTGGGATCATCTTCAGGAATACCGGCTTCAACCTTACCTACCAGGTCGGCACCTACGTCGGCAGCCTTAGTGTAAATGCCGCCGCCTACACGTGCGAACAGGGCGATAGAGCTGGCGCCCAGACCAAAACCAGTAACAACATCAATGTTGCCGTCAAAAACGAAATAAGCGATGGACAAACCCAGGATGCCCAGGCCAACTACGCCCAGACCCATTACGGAACCACCGGAAAAGGCAATCTTTAAAGCTTCGGACATGCTGCGGCTGGCAGCCTGTGTAGTACGTACGTTAGCCTTAGTAGCTACGTTCATACCAAAGTAACCTGCCAGGATGGAGAAGCAAGCACCGCCTACAAAGCAGGCAGCCGTCTTTACGGACAGGCAGACAGAAATAATAATAGCGACAACCACGATAAAAATGGCTAAAGCACGATACTCACGATACAGGAACGCCATAGCGCCTTCGTGAATGTGGCCGGAAATCTCTTGCATCTTCTCGTTGCCCGGATCCTCTTTGGCAATCGCAGAAGTCAGCATGGCGCCAACACCCAATGCTAATAAACCGGCAATGGCTGATAAAATCAAATACGTACTCAAAACATAAATCCCCTTTCCCTCTAAATCTTCATAATTTTTTAAGGACTACCAGTCCCAATTAACAACTTAACTATTCAGCTTGGCAATCACCAGTGTGACCACACCAAAAGCAGAACCCAGGATAACAGTAGCTTTCGACATCAAAGTATCTAAATCGTTACCCTTACCGAAGAAGGCACTGTCACCGCCGCCAAAGGAACTGGACAGCCCGCCGCCTCTGCCGGATTGTAACAACACCGCCGCAATCAGGGCAATGCAAATAATCATGTCTAGCACCATCAAGACAGTTACAAGCACACAACTTACCTCCTCTACAGATTAATACCAGTGTATTTTACCACATCATGCCGATTCTTACAAGATTTTTGTGTAAAGTTTGCTAAAATTCAAAGTAAATAAAAGAAAGTGCACCACCGAATCTTAGCTGAGCTAACATTCAGGATGCACTTTATGATCAGCTTACTTTAACCAGTACTTATTTTTGCAGGTTATAAAAAACTTTCAAACCCTCATAAGAAGCGCTGGGGCCCAAATCTTCCTCAATGCGCAGCAGCTGGTTGTACTTAGCTACCCGGTCAGTGCGGGCCGGGGCACCGGATTTAATCTGGCCGGCATTTACGGCAACGGCTACATCTGCCAGGGTCGTATCTTCGGTTTCTCCGCTGCGATGAGAGATAATGCAAGTATAGCCGGCACGTTTAGCCATCTCAATGGTACGCAGGGTTTCCGTCAGAGAACCAATCTGGTTCAGCTTAATCAGGATGGCATTGGCCACACCTTCCTTAATACCCTTTTCCAGACGTTCCACATTCGTCACAAAAATATCGTCGCCGACTAACTGCACTTTGCTGCCCAGCTTCTTAGTCAAAGCTGCCCAGCCTTTCCAGTCGTCTTCGGCCAGACCATCTTCAATGGAAATGATAGGATACTTCTTAACCAGGCCTTCCAGATAAGTAACCATCTGGGTACTGGTCTTGGGAGCACCTTCTGCTTCCAGATGATACTTGCCGCCCTTATAAAATTCGCTGGCAGCCACATCAATAGCCAGGAACACATCCTTGCCAGGTTTGTAACCGGCGTCTTTAATGGCTTCCACAATTACATCCAGAGCTTCCGCATTGGAATTCAGGTTGGGTGCAAAGCCGCCTTCATCGCCTAAACCGGTATTCAGGCCTTTGCCTTTCAGCACCGTCTTTAACTGATGGTAAATCTCCACGTTCATGCGCAGACCTTCGCTAAAAGATTTCGCGCCTACAGGCATAACCATGAACTCCTGGATATCTACATTATTATCTGCATGCTGGCCGCCGTTGAGGATATTCATCATCGGTACCGGCAATTCGTGAGCATTGGCCCCGCCAATATATTGGTATAAAGGCAGCCCTGCTGAATTAGCGGCTGCTTTAGCTGCTGCCAGGGACACGCCCAGGATGGCGTTCGCACCCAGCTTGCCTTTATTCTTAGTCCCATCCAGACGGCACAACAGTTCATCAATTTCTGTCTGCCGGGAAGCTTCCAGACCTATCAGCGCCTCGGCAATCACATCATTTACATTGTCCACTGCCTTAATGACACCTTTACCGCCAAAACGTTTCTTATCGCCATCGCGCAGTTCCACCGCTTCATGCACGCCGGTAGAAGCACCGGAAGGTACAGCAGCCCGGCCGGCATTGCCATCATCCAGACAAACTTCGACCTCTATCGTGGGATTGCCTCGTGAATCCAAAATTTCTCTTGCATAAACCTCAGTAATTAAAGCCATCATTAACACCTCTGTTTCAATATTAATTTACTTATCTAACAGGCTCTTACCTGTCATAGCCGCAGGTTGCTTAATTTTAAGCAAGGCCAGCATAGTTGGCGCTATATCCGCCAGCCGACCCGGATGCAGCTGATGCTTTTCCCCGCTGACCAGGATAAACGGTACCGGATTAGTGGTGTGGGAAGTACAAGGAGTACCGTCTTCCTCACGCATCTTTTCCGAATTGCCATGATCCGCGGTAATACATACCATGCCACCTAAAGCCAGGATTGCCGGTACCAGCTTTCCGGCACAGGCATCCACTGTCTCTATGGCTTTAACAGCCGCTGACATGATACCGGTATGTCCTACCATATCCGCATTGGCAAAGTTCAGGATGATAACATCAAACTTATCCTGATGCAGCTGCTCTAAAAGTGCTTCTGTCACCAGGTACGCACTCATCTCCGGCTGCAAATCATAAGTCGCCACCTTGGGAGAAGGTATCAGGATACGCTCTTCCAAAGGATTAGGCTTTTCCACGCCACCGTTAAAGAAAAAAGTGACATGGGCATATTTTTCCGTTTCGGCAATCCTGAGCTGATGTAAACCGTGTTTAGCTAAAACCGCACCCAAAGTATCCGGGTAACTTTCTGGTACAAAGGCTACAGGTGCCTTGATGGTCACATCGTAACTTGTCATGCACACATAATGCACAGGACGGCAGTCAGCCGGGCGTACAAAATTAGAAAACTCTTCATCATTCAGAGCCCGGGTTAATTCTCTGGCCCGGTCAGGACGGAAATTAAAGAAAATTACGCTATCACCCTGTTGCAGGGTCGCACCGCCATCCACTACCAGCGGTTCCACGAATTCATCATTAACGCCCTTGGCATAAGATGCTTCAATACCTGCAGCTGCCGTAGCAAAATGTGCGCCGGCGCCCAGAACGATAGCCCGGTATGCTTTTTCCACCCGGTCCCATCTTTTATCCCGGTCCATGGCATAATACCTGCCGCTGACCGTAGCAATCCTGCCTACACCCAGT
This sequence comes from uncultured Acidaminococcales bacterium, assembly GCA_964293585.1. Classification (GTDB taxonomy): domain Bacteria; phylum Bacillota; class Negativicutes; order Acidaminococcales; family Acidaminococcaceae; genus JAKVKY01. The sequence continues at coordinate 6,082 of CAXYYS010000008.1, read as the reverse complement.
GCCTGCATTTTTTGCTCCAGCTGCTGGATATAGGTCAAGGCTGTCTTCGGCCCTACATCACGTCCATCCAAGAAAGCATGGACAAAAACCTGGTGCAGGCCGCAACGTTTAGCCAGTTCTAACAGAGCAAACAAATGCTCAATATGACTATGGACACCGCCATCACTGACCAGTCCCAGCAAATGCAGGGCTTTACCCTTGTCCCTGGCATCTTGCATGGCAGCCAGCAGGACCGGATTCTTAAAAAAGTCACCGTCCCGGATTGCCTTCGAAATCCTGGTCAGTTCCTGATAGATGATCCGTCCGGAGCCGATATTCATATGGCCCACTTCCGAATTTCCCATCTGTCCGGCCGGCAAACCTACATCTTCCCCGCTGCAAACTATCTGCGTATGGGGGTAATCGTGAAAATATTGACTGAGATGAGGAGTCTTGGCTTCCGTGGCCGCATTACACGGCCCCGGAGGCGCAATTCCCCATCCATCCAGAATCATTAACAACAGAGGCTTCTTAGCCACTTTGCTCTCCTTTAGAAACTTCTTACAATCTCACTGAAAGTAGCAACCTTCAGACTAGCACCGCCTACCAGGACACCATCTATGCCCTTGATGCAGAAAGATGCAGCATTTTTCTCATTAACACTGCCGCCGTATAAAACCCTGATGTTGCGAGCCACCTCGTCGCCAAACAATTTCGTCAGTTCCCTACGTACCAGCAGGCAAACTTCCTGGGCATCAGCCGCCGTAGCTGCCTTACCCGTACCGATAGCCCACAAAGGTTCATAGGCTACCACCAATTGTTTTGCTTCCTCGGGCTTTAACCCTGTCAGGGCACTGGCCAGCTGTCCGGTAATCTTGGCTTCCGTCTTACCTGCCTGGCGCTCTTCCAGATTCTCGCCTACGCACAGCATAGGTTTCAGATGATTGCGATAAGCGGCCTGAATCTTCTTGGCCACAATCTCATCACTTTCGCCAAAAATAGTACGACGCTCACTGTGACCGACCAGTGTGTATTCCGCACCAATATCTGCAATCATTGTCCCGGAAACAGCACCGGTAAAAGCGCCACTGTCTTCCCAGTGTAAATCCTGAGAACCGTATCCGACATTACGCCCGTCAATGGCGTGTGCTACACTTTCCAAAGCTGTGAACGGCGGGAAAATAACTATTTCATTCACTGTACCGTTAGTTTCCTGCACGATACCTTGAGCCAGTTCTACTGCTTCTTCCACATTCTTATGCATCTTCCAGTTGCCGGCTATCAGATAACGTCTCACATTATCCAAAGCCGCCACACCCGGCAGAACCTTGCCTTCCAGATATTCCAGGGAAGCACCGCCGCCCGTGGAAATATGGGTAATCTTGGCTGCCAGGCCCAGCTTTTCAATAGCTGCCACGCTATCGCCGCCGCCGACGATGCTGACAGCACCACTGGCTGCTACTGCCTTGGCGATGGCTTCCGTACCTTTACAGAAGGCATCCATCTCAAAGACACCCATGGGTCCGTTCCAGACAATCAGTTTAGCACCGCTCAGCGCAGCTTCGTATTCCTTGCAGGTAGCCGGACCAATGTCTAAAGCCATATACTCCTGCTTCAGCTGATCCACCGTATTAACCTCATGCGCAGCCGTAGCTTCAAAAGCTGCTGCCATGACCAGATCCTTCGGCAATAGCAGTTGCACTTTCTGTGCCGCCGCTTTGGCCAAAATATCTTTAGCCACATCCAGCTTGTCTGCTTCTACCAGAGATTTTCCCAGCTTGTAACCTTGCGCTGCCAAAAAAGTGTTGGCCATGCCGCCACCGATTAAAACAGTATCCGCCTTAGTAAGCAGGTTCGCAATCACGCCAATCTTATCCGAAACCTTAGCGCCGCCAATGATGGCCACAAAAGGATGTTCCGGATTATCTACGGCACCGCCGATAAACTTGATTTCTTTTTCCAGCAGGAAACCTGCCGCAGATGGCAAGAAATGCGTAACACCTTCCACAGACGCGTGCGCCCGGTGGGAAACACCAAAACCATCATTTACATAAACATCTGCTAAAGAAGCCAGCTGCTCCGCAAATTGTAAATCATTCTTTTCTTCTTCTTTATGAAACCGCAGGTTTTCCAGCAACAGTACCTGTCCGCTTTTTAAAGCGGCGGCAGCCTTAGTCGCTGCCGCACCCACGCAGTCACTGGCAAAAGCCACCGGCTGCTGCAATAATTCTGCCAGATGCTTGGCTACCGGGGCCAGACTGTACTTGGCTACAACCTCCCCTTTCGGACGTCCCAAATGCGCCATTAAAATTACGGCAGCATTATGGTCCAGCAAATACTTAATAGTAGGCAGGGAAGCTGTCATCCTTGTATCATCGGTAATCTTGCCCTCTGCATCCATCGGTACATTAAAATCTACACGTACCAGAACTTTTTTACCTGCCACTTCAAGATCGGCAAGAGTTTTCTTATCCATAACCAACCGCTCCTATCTTATAAGCCCTTGCTGGCAATGAACAAAGCCAGATCAACGATACGGTTGGAATAACCCCATTCATTATCGTACCAGGAAACAACCTTGGCCAGACGTTTGCCAATCATCATGGTGGACAGACCGTCTACGATAGAACTGCGGGGATCGCCATTAAAATCTTTGGAAACCAAGGGCAGATCCGTATAACCCAGGATGCCTTTCATGGTAGTCTCAGAAGCTTTCTTCATGGCTGCATTAATTTCTTCCACCGTGGTATCCTTGCTCAGATTAACGGTTAAATCTGTAATAGAAACGTTCGGCGTGGGCACACGCATAGCAAAGCCGTTCAGTTTACCCTTCAGTTCCGGCAAAACCAGAGCCACAGCCTTAGCGGCACCGGTAGTAGTCGGGATAATGGACAATGCGGCTGCACGGGCACGACGCAAATCTTTATGAGGCAGATCCAAAATCTTCTGGTCATTGGTATAAGAGTGTACCGTGGTCATCAAACCACTTTCTACGCCAAAGTTATCCAGCAGGACCTTGGTAAAAGGAGCCAGGCAGTTAGTGGTACAGGAAGCATTGGAAATAATATTGTGTTTCTTAGGATCATACTTGTCATTATTAACGCCCATAACGATAGTGATATCTTCATTCTTGGCAGGTGCAGAAATCAGAACTTTCTTAGCACCGGCGGTAATATGAGCCTTAGCCAGGTTGGCATCCGTAAAACGTCCCGTGGATTCCAGAACTACATCTACGCCAATCTTACCCCAGGGCAGCTGCGCTGGATCTTTCTCGGCATAAATCTTAATCTTCTTTCCGTTCACCACGATATAATCTTCGCCATAATCTACTTCACCAGCAAAAATACCGTGTACAGAATCATATTTCAGCAGATGTGCCAAAGTCTTGGCATCAGTCAGGTCATTGATACCCAAAACTTCAATGTCCTTCTTTGTGGTCATAATCCTGAAAGCCTCACGACCGATACGACCAAAACCATTAATACCAATTTTAACCATAATAAACTTCCTCCTTTAAAATAAGTAATCTGCGGCTGTATCTCAGCCTGACCTCTATAATAGGGACATTAAAAACTTTTTAACGGCCGGCACCTAAAAGATTGGCCATCTCATTAGCAGCAGCCTCATCGGTGATTAAGATATCCTGCCTGGTAGCACGTGAAACTGCCAGGATGGCTTTTGCCTTGGACTTACCCCCAGCCACACCCACAACAGTACCAATCTTGGGCAGGTCCTGCATCATCAGTCCGGCATTATTCGTCATAAAAACCTGACTGCCATCCAGCGCTGTATATTGGCCTACAGCCTCACCCACAGCACCCTCAGCTAACAACTTATCTATAAAAGGCTGCGGCAGATGTCTGTGTCTTGCCATCACATCCGCCCTGCCAATGCCATGCACCAGGATATTAGCATGTTTGACAATATCCACTACCGCGCGTACGCCTTCATCTTCCGCCAGGATACTGCGTAAAACTTCCTGGCTGACAGAATCCGGCACATAAAGTTGCCGGTAAGATGCATGCAAATGTTGTGCCAAAACAGTGGCCACCGTATTGGCTTGCAGTTCCACCGTATCGCCCAGACCACCTCTGGCCGGAACCACGATCGTTGCCGGGTAATTGCCGCTGATATTGGCAGCCATCGCTGCCAGGGTAGTACCACCACTAACAGCTACAATATTACTACCGCTTTCTTTGAGTAAAACTAAAAGCTGGCGCGCAGCAGCGCGTCCCATCTCCCGCTTTACCACCGGTTCTTTATCAGAGTCACCGGGAATAATAACTACCTGCTTAATATTCAGTCGTGCCAGAAGGTATTGCTCCAACGAGCTAAGCCCTTGCAGTTTCTGCACATAATCTGCTAACTCCCGCAGGATACTATTCCCCTCATCGGTTACAGACATTCCCGCAGAAGAGAATACCAACAGACCGGCATTTTTTAAAAAGTCTACCTGCGCCCGCAAAACCCTTTCACTTAAATTAAGTTTCGCAGCCAGGGCTCTCCTGCCGATGGGCTGTTCATTACTGACCTGACGTAAAATTTTATACCGTTCTACCAGCAGGTTAGTCAGTTCCGGCACAATTTTCTTTTGTAAGTTAATAATATTATCAATCATCTTAATCCGTCCGTTTTTTGTCCCTCTCGGAACATTTTTAGTCCCACAGTATCTAAACAAAAAAACTTTTGTCACATTTATTGTAGCATAAAGGCGACAAAAGTTAAAGGGTAAATGTATAAGGCTGGATAAATTTTAGCGATACCGAACCGTCTCAGGCTGCAGATCATGAAAATGCAAACGTTCATGAGCCGTCTTTTCCCAATCTGTACCAACCTTGCCATAATTAGCATAGGGATCGATGGCCAGACCACCCCTGGGGGTAAATTTTCCCCAGACTTCAATATATTTTGGAGATAAAAGTTTAATCAAATCTTTCATGATGATATTAACGCAGTCTTCATGAAAATCACCGTGATTTCGGAAACTAAACAGATATAGTTTCAAAGATTTGCTTTCCACCAATTTTTTATCCGGCACATAAGAAATATAAATGGTCGCGAAATCCGGTTGTCCGGTTAAGGGACAAAGGCTGGTAAATTCAGGACAGTTAAATTTTACAAAATAATCATTGCCGGGATGTTTATTCTGGAACGCTTCCAAAATCTCCGGAGCATAATCCGTTGGGTATTTTGTCTGGTTACCTAACAGATCCACGCCTTGTAGTTCTTTTTTAGTTCTGCCGCTTGTCATCTTGACCTCCGCTAAAAATTACTTCAAAAGAATTATTTTTTCTCCCAGACAAAAGTACGCAGGTCGCTTCTTTCTAAAGCTGTAACCAAAAGCATACCACATACACCCGCAATAGCTTGTCCCACAATCAAGGTGCTAACCAGGACCAAATAAGGTAAATGCAACAAAAGCGATAACCAGATAGGAACGCACAAACCCGGAATAAAGGTAATCGCCGCAGCCACGATCCAATTGCCGCAACCGTATTTCTTTCCCAACACGATAACGGAGGAAGTTAAAAATCCCATCAGTCCTCCCCCCAGCATATCTAAAGGTCCCAAACCTCCCAGGACCAGATTACTGAACATATTGGCCAGACCAAAAGGCACGACCAAAAAGGGGAAAATAGCACTCAAGCCATACAGTGCCGTAGAAATACGGATCTGATATTGCCCAAAGGCAAAACTTTGCGTGCACACCATGACTAACAGGTACAGTGCCATACAGATGGCTGAGATAGTTAACTTTTGTGTCTTCGTAAATTCTTTCATTACAGGTTTCTCCTTTGTGAGAGAGCCACTCAATATCCGGATACTAATCCTCCATGCCATAAAAAAAGATGGAAGGCATACGCCATCCATCCTGAGCACAAAAAAATCAGGTATCAGCTACCTGCTCCCTAGTTTTGTTTAAAGACAGGATGGTTACGAACTGTCTGGGTAGTATAATACACCATTTACGAATAAAATACAAGCCTAACTTAATATTTTATGATGCTCCCAACATTGGCGCATTGCCAGCACATTGACACATTGCGTGTCAAGGAAAAGCGCCTTTTTCCAGCGATGAATTAAGTTCTCATACAAAAAAAGA
>CAXYYS010000007.1:0-66161 GCA_964293585.1 uncultured Acidaminococcales bacterium | reverse complement strand
TAGTAAACTGCGCCCGGGGTGGTCTGTATAATGAACAGGATTTAGCTAAGGCTATTAAGGAAGGCATCGTGGCCAGCGCCGGTATCGATGTGCTGGTGGATGAGCCGAAACCTATTTCCCCGCTGATTGATCTGCCCCAATGTGTGCTCACGCCTCACCTGGGTGCCGACACGACCGAAGCCCAGGATAACGTGGGCATCGCCATTGCCGAAGAAGTTATTGCCGCCCTGCGGGGCGAGATGGTACCCAACGCCGTAAACCTGCCGGCCCTGGGCGCGGATGAACTGGCAGCGGTACAGGATTATCTGACCCTGGCGGAAGATTTGGGCAAGCTTTATTATCAGCTGCACAGAGATGCGGTAGAAAAAGTAGAAGTTATTTACAGTGGCAACCTGGCGGAGATGGAAACCGATATGATTACCCGTGCTGCCATGAAAGGTGTGCTGGAACCGGTACTCATGGAACATGTGAATTATGTGAACGCACTTATCGCCGCTGAGCATCGCGGTATTGCCATCACGGAAAGCAAGGAGACCGGCGAGCAGGATTTACTCACCGTCAAGGTCCTGACCAAGAAAGGCGAGTTCGTGGCCAGCGGCCGGGTGGTAGGACGCGGTCAGGTACGTATCGCCGAAATTGACGGTTACCAGTTTGACGTAGAGCCTACACCGTATATGTTGGTGGCTAATAACGAAGATAAACCCGGTATGATCGGCCAGATTGGTACGCTTTTAGGCGCCAGCAAGGTGAACATTGCTACCATGCAGGTCAGCCGTAACCAGAAGAACGGTATCGCCATGATGTTCCTTACCGTGGACAGCGATGTGCCGGCGGACGTGCTGAAGTTGTTAAAGAACGTGGGCGGCATTACGAAAGTTAATATGGTAAAGATTTAAAGATTGTATGATTTTACGGACGGGGGCGCCTGTGTAAGCAACACAGATGTCCCCGTCCTGTAATTTTCTGGGCACACGGCCCTCAGGGTGCCGGCGCTTACTTTACTTTCAGCCAATCAGTGCTATAATAAAATTTAATCGGCAGTATGCTGCCGGTGCTATGGAAGGAGTCGTGCATGTTTAAATTTCGTGGCCGGGAGCAAAAAATTGTCACATGGGTTCTGGTGTACTGCCTGTTTTTGATAGTATGCTTATCCATTGCTTTTATTGCCGGGCATACGCAGCATGAACATACGGGAGCAGACTGCCCTGTGTGTGCGGAACTGCAGGTGGCTGCCCAGAATCTGACCACGGTGGGCACGGCGGTTTTTGCAGCGGCAGTTGTGGCCGTACTTACCTGGAATTTAGTAACAGGGTTGCAAAAACAGCAGTATCAGTTACCGGTTTTAACCCTGGTGCTGCTAAAAATTCAACTTAATAATTAAGACTTCCCGGGGGATATACTGCCTTTACAGGTGTAGTGTATCCTTTTTTACTTGGTAGCGGCGTATAAATTTTGCTAAGTGATACTTAAGTATAAGTGGAGGTCTTTTTTTGATGCGTAAAATTATAGCGTTCTGGTGTTTAATTGTTATGAGTATTTTCATGGTGACGGCCTGTGCGCCTTCCAAGCCTGCGGCGGCAACTAAAGCTGCCGGCCAAAAGCTTAAGGTGGTGTGTACGATTTTTCCGGCGTATGATTTTGTACGGCAGGTGGCAGGGGATAAGGTGGACCTGACCATGTTGTTAAAACCCGGTGCGGAAAGTCATAGTTTTGAACCCAGCCCCAAAGATATGGCGGCAATCCAGGCCAGCGATTTATTCATTTATGTGGGCGGCGACAGCGATGCCTGGGTAGAGAAAATTTTACAGGGACTGGATCAGAAAAAAGTGCATACTTTAAAGATGATGGATTGCGTGCAGACAGTTCCCGAAGAACTGGTGGCAGGTATGCAGCCGGAAAAAGACGACGCCGCGGCAAAAACTGCGGGAGGAAAAGAAACGGATCCGGAAATGGATGAACATGTGTGGACCAGTCCGGTAAATGCCATCAAGATCGTGGCAAGGATCACCAAAGAACTGGGCGGTCTGGACAGCGCCCATAAGGCGGAGTATGACCGGAGAGCGCAAAACTATATTCAAAAGTTACAAGGACTGGATCAACAATTTAAGGAAGTTGTGGCCAGGGGGCACCGGAAAGAAATTCTGGTGGGAGACCGGTTTCCCTTTCGCTATTTTTGCAAGGAATATGGGTTAAAGTATTATGCGGCTTATCCGGGCTGTTCTACAGATACGGAAGTTAATGCAGGCACGATTGCTTTTTTAGTAGACAAGGCTAAACACGATAAACTGCCGGTAGTATTTCATATTGAGCTCAGCAATGAAAAGATGGCGCAGGCTATTGCAGAAAGTACGGGAGCCAAAAATTTGCTTCTAAATGCGGTTCATAATGTGAGCGCCGCCGATTTTAAGGCTGGGGCTACTTACGAAAGCCTGATGCAGCACAATGTGGCGGTGCTAAAGGAGGCTTTAAACTAGATGGTTTTGTTACAGTGCCGGGACCTGGCTTTCGCCTATGAGGGCAAGACGGTTCTCAAAGCTTTAAATTTTACCGTGGCAGAGGGAGATTATCTGTGTGTGGTGGGGGAAAACGGTGCGGGAAAAAGTACGCTTTTAAAAGGTTTGCTCCGTTTGCTGCCGCCGGCAGCGGGCACACTTAACCGGGGACCAGGTTTGCAGGACGGTAACATCGGCTATCTGCCGCAGAAAACCCGGGCGCAGCAGGATTTTCCGGCCAGTGTTTACGAGGTGGTCCGTTCCGGTTGTTTAAACAAGCTGGGCTGGCATCCTTTTTACGGCAGGGCCGAGGACCAAAGGGTCCGGGAGAAAATGGCGCTGCTGGACATCCTGCCACTAAAGGACCGGTGTTTTAGAAATTTGTCCGGCGGGCAGCAGCAAAGAGTCTTGCTGGCCAGGGCCTTATGCGCCACCGGGAAACTTCTGCTTCTGGATGAACCGGTCACCGGACTGGATCCGCTGATGACGGCGCAGTTCTATAAGCTTTTACGGCGTCTGCATGAGCAGGAAAATTTAACTATCGTGGCCGTGAGCCACGATGTGCGTCAGGCGGTGCGGGAGGCTAACAAAATTTTACATCTGGGACAGGGTCAGCTCTTTTTTGGTTCTACGGAAGCGTATCTGCAAACCAGGCTGGGTCAATATTTTGTAGAAAGCGTGGGCGCATGTTAGGCACAGTGACGGCTATGCTGGGTTATCCTTTCCTGGTTCGCGCGCTCATAGTGGGAACCCTGGTTTCTTTGTGTGCGGCGCTTTTAGGTACCAGCCTGGTTTTAAAAAGATATTCTATGATCGGGGATGGCCTGGCCCATGTGGGTTTTGCCGCTTTAGCCATTGCTTACGCATTTAAAGCTGCGCCCTTGAGTATCGCCATTCCCGTTTGTATTATCGCAGCTTTCTTTTTGCTGCGGATTAAGGAAAGCAGCCGGATTCAGGGCGATGCGGCCACTGCTCTTTTGTGCAGTACCGCCCTGGCCGTGGGTGTGATGACGGTTTCTTTGACCACGGGCATGAATACCGACGTTTGCAATTATATGTTCGGCAGCATCCTTTCCATGAGCAAAAGCGATGTATATCTGTCCGTGGTGCTCTGCCTCCTGGTTCTTTTTCTCTACAGTTTTTTTTACCACAAGATCTTTGCCATAACTTTTGATGCCACTTTTGCTGCCGCAACCGGCGTCCGGGCCAATTTGTACGATATGGTCCTGGCCATCCTGACTGCCTGCACGGTCGTCCTGGGGATGCGTATGATGGGCACACTTTTAATTTCCAGCCTGATTGTTTTTCCGTCCCTGACGGCCATGCGTGTCTGCCGGACGTTTAAAGGTACGGTATTTTTAGCGGGACTGCTGGCCGTTCTTTGTTTTTGGGCGGGACTGGTCTTTTCGTATGTGGGATCTGTACCCACGGGAGCCTGTATCGTGGTCACGGATGTTGCGGTCCTGGCGGTATTTTGTTTCCTGGAAAAATTTAGGGAAAGAAGGCGTGAGGCGTGAAAAAGTTTTTAGTATTATTGTGCGTAACGGCATTTTTATTGGGCGGCTGCGGAAGCGGAACAGATGCCAATCATCCCCAGACTCAGGCACCGCAAACTCAGAGCGGGAATACGGCTGCCGCCAATAAAACTACGGGCGCTGTATCGGCGCAGGACAATCAGGCCCTGGTCCAGGGAGAAACCACGGATGATTATGTGTATGATTTGCAGGCGGACCGGGCCAAGTATGATTTGCAAAAAATAGATATTAAGGTAGGGGATAAACTGTACATGACTCAGATTAATGACTGGTTCAAAAATTTTGAGGACTATGCCGGCAAGACGGTGGCCATAGAAGGTTATTATTTGCATTTTAACAATAAATATACTTTTGTGGGCCGGAAGGGACCTACCTGTCCTTATTGTGTAGGTGGTTACGTAGATTTTGAGTTCAAAGGCGATCAGGATATGTCACACTGGGAAACCGGCAAGACCTGGATCAGGGTGGTGGGTATCTTGCGGGCCGGCCGTTATTTGAATAAAGCCGGTAAACCTTTGCAGCCTTTTTATTATATTGAGGCGCTGCAGGTAACTAAACTGCCCCAGGCCGGGTTAGGTACGATTACCAATTAAAGATACAGTTTAGGTTGCTGGAAAGTTTCGGAAGAAGTTTCCGGGTTAGTACTTAATACAAATTTTAGCACTCCGGTGCCTAGAGTGCTAATTTTTGCTGTTTTTAGGCCTAAAAAATCAATATGTAGTGATATAAGTATAAATATACCACTACATATTGTGTAAAAGCAAATATTATTTTTGTGCATCCCTTGAGTGTTTCTACCTTTGGGCGTGTTTCGTCGCTCAAAACGCATTTTGGAGCGATTGCGGGGTATTTTGAGAGCCGCACAGGGACTGGCTTAGAGGCCACTAATCGCTGTACGCCAGACAGGGAGCGGGTTAGCAAGCTTAGTGATTGAACCAGAAAAAATTACGGAGGGGCGCCTTTGTGCAGCACTATGCTGAGACGCGACGAAGCCGCGTAACGCCGCGGCGGCTAACAATTACTAGCAGCCAATCCTGTCGAGGCCAGTGCGGAAACAAAGGCGCCCCTCCGTAAATATAATTAGTTTTTATCCCAAATACTTCACAAACGCTTCCGCCTGTTTTTCCAGGTAGGGGGCGCTGGTGGTCAAAACCAGTTTGCCGTCCTTTACCTGCTGCATGGCGTTAGGAATAGTTAAGCGGGGCACGTTCATGATATCGGCATTCAAGAAACTCAAGGTCGCCACCAGATGATCCTGGGCGATACCGGTGCCGCTGATACCGGGCGTGATACCGCTTAAAGCAATCTTTTTGCCGGCCAGGACCTGAGGTTCCGTGGCGCTGACAGGACGGCTGAGCCAGTCAATTAAATTTTTCAGCACACCGGAGAAATAATGATTATACTCCGGAGTAAAGATCCACAGGCCGTCGGCTGCTTTTACCAGCTGGCGGACACGGGTGACGGCTGCGGGAGCCGGATGTTCCAGATCCTGATTGAAAAACGGTACGTCGCTGTAATCTAAAATTTCCAGTTGGGCTTTGCCGGCTAAAATTTTTTGTGCGGCCAGAGCCAGCTGCTTGTTAAAACTATCTTTTCTTACCGAACCTACGATGGCTAAAATTTTTTTCATCTTGGGCACTTCCTTTGTGTAATTAATTTTGAACCTAGCATAAGTAAATCATTTAGCTATATTTATATTCTACCACATAAATCCTATTTTCTTACTGTGAAATTTGTGAGAAGCAGGTTATGTTTACGGAGCATAATTTTCCGCTGGCGTCCCCCGGGAGTTGTAATACTCGTTACACTTACGCTGGGAAAAAATCTTCTTGAAAAAATGTTACACCTTTTTCTTGACTTTGCTTCAAAAAATGGTAATAATGTAAAGCATAGTTAAACATTCCCCGGGAAATTTATTTTCCGGGGACAGGTTAAAGGCTGAGAACGGGAACAAGTTCTGTTAAGCGTTACAGAGAAAAGGCGGTAGGTGCAAGCCTTGAATGCGTACAGGATCTAGCTCGCCCGGGAGCCGTGCCGGTGAATTTTTAGCCGGCAACGTCCACGCACGTTACGCGCCGGAGTTAATCCGGGGATAATGGAGTCCCAAGTAGGGTGGTACCGCGGTAACACGCCCCTATCTGCATGTGCAGACAGGGGCTTTATTTTTTTTTTAGGGAAAGGCTGCCGGTGGCGCTTTTTACGGCGCTTCCGGTTGCACAAATTTTTTAGGAGGCTTTAGCTATGGGAATGACGATGACAGAAAAAATCCTGGCCCGGCATGTAGGGCGTGACCAGGTACAGGCCGGGGATCTTTTGGTTTCCCAGGTGGATCTGGTTTTGGCCAACGATATTACGGGGCCGCCGGCCATCAATGAATTTGAAAAAATCGGCCGGCCGGTTTTCGATAAAGAAAAGATTGTGCTGGTACCGGACCATTTTTCTCCCTGCAAGGATATTAAGAGCGCGACTTTGTGCAAACAAATGCGCGACTTTGCCCGCAAGCATCAGATTACCCATTATTTTGAGGTGGGGCGTATGGGTATTGAGCATGCCCTGCTGCCTGACCAGGGGCTGGTAGCCCCGGGAGAAATTGTTATCGGCGCCGATTCCCACACTTGTACCTACGGGGCGGTGAACGCGCTTTCCACCGGCATGGGGCAGACGGATATCGGCTGCGCTTTTGCCAGCGGCGAAACCTGGTTCAAGGTGCCTACGGCTATTAAGATTAACCTGACGGGCAAGCTGGGGAAATATGTGAAAGGCAAAGACTTGATCTTAACTTTGATCGGCATGATCGGAGTGGACGGCGCCCGCTATCAATCCCTGGAGTTTGCGGGACCGGGCATCGCTTCTTTATCTATGGCAGACCGGTTTACCATTTGCAATATGGCCATCGAAGCCGGGGCCAAGAACGGCATTTTCCCGGTGGACGAGCAGACAGAAGCTTATCTTAAGGGCCGTGTTACCAGGTCCTGGACGGCGGTTACCGCTGACGCGGATGCTAAGTACGAACGGGAAATTACTATTGATTTAAGCAAACTGGAACCGGTAGTGGCTTATCCGCACCTGCCGGAAAATACACATCCGGTGAGGGAAAGCCATAATATTAAGATTGACCAGGCGGTGATTGGTTCCTGCACCAACGGCCGGCTGGAAGATTTAGCCTGTGCCGCGGAAGTGCTCAAAGACCATAAGGTCAATGAAAATGTACGTTGCATCATCATTCCCGCCACCCAGGAAATTTATACGGCAGCTATGGAAAAAGGTTATCTCGATATTTTCATTAAGGCCGGGGCAGCGGTAAGCACGCCTACCTGCGGACCTTGTCTGGGCGGTTACATGGGTATCCTGGCGGCAGGTGAACGGGCCGTCAGTACGACCAACCGCAATTTCCGCGGCCGCATGGGTCATGTGGACAGCGAAGTTTATCTGGCCAGTCCCTATACGGCGGCAGCCAGCGCGGTTAAAGGTTATCTCGCAAGCGCAGAGGAGGTTTTGCAATGAGTAAGATGTGGCGTTACGGCGACCATGTGGACACGGATGTGATCATCCCCGCCCGCTATTTAAATATCGCTGATTTTAAAGAACTGGCGAATCACGCCATGGAAGATATTGATACGACTTTTGCGCCGAATGTAAAACCGGGAGACATTATGGTGGCCGGCAAGAATTTTGGCTGCGGCAGTTCCCGGGAACATGCGCCTATGGTGCTGAAAGTAAAAGGTGTCAAATGTATTATTGCCGACAGTTTTGCCCGCATCTTTTACCGGAATGCCATCAACATCGGCCTGCCGGTGCTGGAAATCGGGCCTCAGGTGGAAAAGATTGAGGCCGGAGACCAGGTAGAGGTGGACATGCAGCAAGGGCTGATTCAAATCAAAAATAAAAATTTGACCATCAAGATGAAACCGCTGCCGGAATTTATGCAGAAGATTGCCGATGCCGGTGGTCTGGTCAACTATGTGAAAGGAAATGCGAAATGAAAATTGTAACTTTGCCCGGGGACGGGATCGGTCCGGAAATTATGCAGGCAGCCGTGGCGGATTTAGATGCGGCGGCGCACAAATTTAATTTTCAAGTGGAATACGATGAGGAACTGTTAGGCGGCGTGGCCATTGATGCTACCGGCGTACCATTTCCCAAGGAGACGGAGGCAGCGGCCAAGGCCGCCGATGCCGTACTTTTAGCTGCCGTCGGCGGACCGAAGTGGGATAACGTGGATCCGTCTGTACGTCCGGAAAAAGGTTTGCTGGCTATCCGCAAGGCGTTGGGACTGTATTGTAATCTGCGGCCTATGAAAGTAAACAAGTTTGCTTCTCATCTGTCTCCCCTCAAACCGGAAAAAGCAGCCGGGGTGGATTTATTAATTGTGCGTGAACTTACCGGCGGTATTTATTTTGGCGAGCACAAGGAAGCCAAGCTGGTGGACGGCGTGGAAACAGCTTCGGATATTGAGCTGTATACTCGTCCTGAGGTGGAACGGATTGCCCGTTATGCTTTTGAGGCGGCCAAAAAGCGCCGGGGCAAGGTGACCAGCGTGGATAAGGCCAATGTGCTGGCCAGCTCCCGTATGTGGCGTCGTATCGTCACCGAGATGCAGCAAAAGGACTATCCGGATATTGAGCTGAATCATTTTTATGTGGACAACTGCGCCATGCAGTTAGTCACCAATCCTGGTCAGTTTGACGTGGTGTTGACCAATAATATTTTTGGCGATATCCTGTCCGATGAGGCCAGCGTTATTGGTGGCAGTATCGGGCTGCTCCCCAGCGCCAGCTTGGGCGACGGCACTGGACTGTATGAACCTATTCACGGCAGTGCGCCGGATATTGCGGGTAAAGATATTGCTAACCCGGTGGGCCAGATTTACAGCGTGGCGATGTTGCTGAGGTATTCCTTAAACCAGATGGCGGCAGCGGATGCCATTGAAGCCGCAGTGGATAAAGTTTATGCGGCCGGATACAGAACCCCGGATTTGTGGGGCGAAGGCTTGAAAAAAGTAGGTACCCGGGAAATTGGCAAGCTGATTGCCGCAGCGGTAGAGAAATAAAAATTCCAGTGCGTACAAATTTTGTACGCACTTTTTTTACGCAACTGTTTTCCTGTAGTATAATGGTTATAAAGAAATGGATGCAGGGAGGCAAGACTATGCTGGAATTTTTGCAGTCCGAAAATATTAGCCCGGCTATTCTTCAAGGTCTCAGCGACTTTCGCAAAGAATATCCGCTGGAGGCGACGGCACAAGACCGTCTGGGACATCCCCGTTATCATTATTACGGCAAAGAGGTCTGGGAGCAGGCTGCCACGGCGCTGCTCTGCGGCCAAAATTTACTCCTGGTAGGCGCCAAGTCTACCGGCAAAAACGTGCTGGCAGAGAATCTGGCGGCGGCTTTCGGGCGGCCTCTCTGGAATGTTTCTTTTCATATTAACATGGATGCCAGCCTGATGGTAGGTACGGATACTTTTCAGAACGGTCAGGTAACTTTCCGTCCCGGTCCGGTCTATCAGTGTGCCCAGCAGGGAGGCTTCGGTGTCCTGGACGAGATCAATATGGCCCGGAACGAAGCGCTGGCGGTGCTGCATTCTTTGCTGGATTATCGCAGATTGCTGGATGTGCCGGGATACGACGTGGTAAAACTCCACGGCGCTACCCGCTTTATCGCTACCATGAATTACGGCTATGCCGGCACCCGGGAATTGAACGAAGCACTGGCTTCCCGCTTTGCGGTTCTAAAACTGCCGGTGATTTCGGCGGAACATTTACAGAAACTCTTGCGGGGGGAATTTCCCGGTTTGTTGCCTCAGGCGGTACAGCTCTTTACAGATGTATTCTTTGATTTACATAAAAAATGTGCGGCCGGAGAAATCTCCGATAAAGCAGTGGACCTGCGGGGACTTTTGGACGCCCTGCATCTGATGGAAAAAGGTCTGGCGCCGCAGCTGGCCCTGGCTATGGGCCTGACCAATAAGGCTTTTGATGAATACGAGGCGGCTCTGGTAGGCGACGTGCTGGCTGCCAGACTGCCCAAGCACCTGGAAAGGCGGGAGCTGTTTGCCAAGTAGAAGGGAATTTCCCAAACGCCGGGCGGTAAACCAAATCTGGAATGGGGCCGGGGAGTATGGCTTTGCGCCGGATTTTGTGGCGTTTGCCAGCGGCGGTGTACCGGATTTATATTTGAATACCTGCGTGGGGCTGGTCCGGAAATGGTATGACGCGGAGCAGCTGCGGCTTTTATTTGCCGATTTCCAGCGCTCGGCCCTGGGAGATACTTTTACTATGCTCACCTGGCTGGGACTGGAACATAGTACTTTTTTGAAAGAGTTGCCGGAGCGTCCGGCCCTGGTTAGTCTTAGGGAAGAACATGCCCGGACTTTTTTTAGCGGCGGTGATGAGACCAACTGGGTGTGGATCAGGATGCAAACTGGTGTGGCCCATGACCTGGAGGTAGCCCGCTGGCAGGAAGTCCTGGGAGAGGGAACGGGACTTCTTAATCCCTGGGAAAAACAATTGTACGCAGCATTAGCCTTTGATCCATCCTGGAATACGGAGGAGCTTTGTGTCCAAGTCCGGAAAATATTGCGGCGGTTTTTTATTTTTAAGTATACGGATGTTACCAGGGACAAGTTGCATTTTGAGGCCAGCTCGCGCTGGGCGGCGCTGTTAAGAAAGTTGTTCCCGCATTTTGATCTGCAGAGCGAGGACCAGGTGCTATTACGTCCTAATGCGGAAGCGCCTGTTAATCTGGACGGGAAGTTAAGTCAGGGGCTGTGGGGCCAGTTGTTTAATCCGGACCGGGAAGTTAAGGACCGCCTGTACCTGTCTCAGTGTTTTGGTAAGTCCATATACAGTGCCGGCCAGACTGTGGAAGTGGAGAGATCCTTATGTACGGGGAACCACCAGCATTGTCATCTGTATTTTACCAGGGGCGAAACTGTACCCCTTGGCAAAGACGAACCTTATGTGGCCGTAGCCGCTGCCCGGCAGCGGGAAGCCAACCTGACTTATTATAAAGAACACGAAAATTTATACCGTCATTTAAGCCGGCAGTTGGAAGAACAGATTAAAAATGCACTGTTGGTAACGCAGCAGCCGTTGCCGGTTTTGGCAAGAAATGGTAATTTTGTTCCCGGTCAGGTCTGGCGTGCTTTGACCTTACACGATGACCGGGTTTTTGGTGCCCTGGAAGCTACCACGAAACCGGATTTTACGGTGGACATGCTGCTGGATGCTTCCGGGTCCCGGGTCTACACCCAGGAAGTTATTGCTGCACAGGCTTATGCCTTGGCAGTTAGTCTGAGCCATTGCGGCATTCCCCTGCAGATTTATGCTTTCTGCAGCCTGCGGGGCTATACGGTTTTGCGACTGTTTAAGGAATATCAGGATAGTAAACATCTGGACCGTATCTTTAGTTATTTTGCCACCGGCTGGAACCGGGACGGACTGGCGTTGAGAGGCGCGGCTCATCTGCAGGGGAACGGCGGCGGTAAAAAACTGCTCATCATGCTGACTGATGCGCGGCCCAATGATGATGTGGAGATACCTCATTCCGGCAGGGTACAGAACAAAGCTTACGGGGAGGCTGCTGCTATTGCCGATACTGCGGCCGAGGTGCACGCACTGCGGGAAAGCGGAGTCCAGGTAGTGGGACTTATCAGCGGCGAAGTATCCGGCGGCCTGGAATCAGCCCGGGAAATCTTCGGCCAGGATTTTGTCCGCGTCAGCGAAATTGAAAAAATGGCCGGCCAGGTGGGAAAACTTTTGCAGCGCCAGATTGCCAGCATGTAAAGAGAGGTTGACTGGTGGGATGGCAGGACAATTTTACTACAGGTGTTTAAGGGTAAATTAAAGACGGACCGTAGCAAAATTGCGGTCCGTCTACGACTTTTATTTACAGTTTTAAACCCTGGGAGTAAAATCTGATCCGGATTACTTTGCCGGTTAATTTGGAAATATAAAATTCCAGGCCGGCCTGCTGATAGTTGCTACCATAAGTATACACCGGCAGCCAGCCTAAACCACGGATAAATTTTTCATCTGTGAAGGCCGGGGAACCATAAGCATCCAGGACCTGTTCTTTGGTGCTGCCTACGCCAATCTTTCTGGGCGTTTGTAAATATTCGCTTTGCCAACTGGTATCCATGGCCAGGAATTTTCCTTCGTTGACGGAAATGTCGCCTTTTTTAAAATGAATATCATTCCGGGCCGGCAGTCCGCCCGCCGCCGGATGCATAGAATTACCCTGCCGGAGGCTCAGATAACCTTCCGTAAATTCTTCGTCAAAAGCCAGACCGGGAGTAAAAGGACCAATCTTGATATCGGCGGCATCGTCAAAATCGGAAGCACAGGCAGTCAGAGCGCCAGCCAGTACCAGGAGCAGGCAGATGATACCACTGCTTAAAAGCCGTTTCCATTTTTGCATCTTTCTCTACCTCGTTCCTTTGCATCTAAACGCAAGTTTTTTCTTATACTCTTACTATAACATAAAGCGGCAGGTAGGGTACTGAGGTTTATCTCAGGAAGAAGCTATGTTATAATAAAAGTGTCGTCAATACAAGTATTACATAGAATATAAAGTTTGTAAGAGGTTTTTATGACCAACCAGTTTCCGGAGTATGTGAACCGTATATTGCAGGCGCTGAACGACGCAGGCTACCAGGCTTATGTGGTAGGTGGCGCCGTGCGTGATTTATTGTTGGGGCTTAACCCAGGTGATTTTGACCTGACAACCAGCGCTAAGCCGGAACAGGTACTGGCCGTGGCCCGGGCGCAAAATTTTGGCAGCGTGGATAAGCTGGGCCAGAATTTTGGCGTGGTGGTTTTAACCGTGCCGGGTCATACGGTGGAAGTGGCCACTTTCCGGGGGGAACGTTACGGGACGGATGTGCATCGCCCGGCAGAAGTCTGGTATTGCGAACGGCTGGAGGAAGATTTAGGCCGCCGGGATTTTACCGTGAACGCCATGGCCATGGACGTGCAGGGTACGGTTTATGATTTTTACCAGGGCCGGGAAGATTTGCAGAAAAAGATCATGCGTACCGTGGGAGAACCGGAACAGCGTTTTGCGGAAGACGCCCTGCGCATGTACCGGGCCTGTCGCTTTGTGGCCCAGCTGAACTTTACTTATGCAGGGGAGCTTCCCTTTAATATTGCCAACTGCCGGGAACTTTCCCTGGAACGGGTACGGACAGAAATAGATAAAATGTTAGTCTGCCCGGCGGCGGCACAGGGCTTACGGCTTTTTATGGACAGCGGCCTGGTACGGGCCTGGTGCCGGGTGCGTCAGGATGGCCACGACAGTTACGAACCGGTTTTGCCGGAGCTGGGACATTTATTTCAGTTGCCCCAGAATAATAAATTTCATTGTTATGATGCCTGGGAGCATACGCTCCACGCTTTGGATAACAGTCCCCGGGATTTGACCATCCGCTGGGCTCTTTTGCTCCACGATATTGCCAAAGGTTTGCCTGGGGTACGTAAGCCAAACAAAGAGGGCCAGCCCAGTGACCACGGGCATGAGTCCGTCAGCGCCAAACTGGCCCTGGAAATTTTAACCAGGCTCCGTTATCCGGAAGCTTTTGTACAGCGGGTAGTGTGGCTGGTGGCTCAGCATATGCGTTTTGCGCCGCTGCTTATCCGGGGTGAAAGAACCATCTTGCACTGGGTGCGGGGCGAGGCCTTGAGCGGTAAGTTCCGCAGCGAGGCGGAACTTACCGAAGCTTACACCCAGCTGGTGGCAGTTTTTTTAGCGGACATGGGCGCTACCTGGGCCGGGAAAAAGAACCCGCAGCTGATGGCGGAAGGCAGGAAGCTGGGCGATTTAGTCATCAGTCTGGCGCAAACGAAGATGCCGGTACGGACCGGAGATTTACATATTAAGGGCGGAGAAATAATTACGTTGCTGCAACCGGCACAAAAAAATCAGATAGGAGATATCCTGCATTATCTTGTAACCAGGGTTCAGAACGGTGAACTGTCCAATGAGCACGAGGAACTTTTAAGCGCAGTTAAAAGAAAATTGGAAAGGAACGCGGCGTTATGAATTTACGAGAGTCCTTTAAGACAATAGCTTTAGTGGCCCTGACAGGAGCTTTTGCCGCCGGGATCACCGGTAACCAGGTTCCTTTACCAGCAGGGCTGACAGTTAATGATACAGGAGGAGCCGCTGCCTGGCTTGGTAAAGTAGATGTGAAAGATTCCCCCTATTTTAAGACCCCGGATTTTTATAATATGAAGTCCGGCGGTTCCCTGACGCTGCTGGAGCATTATAAGACTTATCAGCAGACTACGGCATATACCTGTGGCCCTGCTGCTGCTTTGACCGTGGTAGTGCACTTTAAAGGTGCTCCTCTGGATGACGAGCTGAAAATAGCCAAGTTTATGGATACCGGTACGCCTACCAGTTTTTCCCCGGGAACCACTACCAGGGGCATGAGCAAATATTTTGAGCATTTGGGCTGGACTGTACAGTCTTCTGTTGCGGATAAAAAGATGACGCCCCAGGATTATGACAGCTTTAAAAAATTTGTACTCAATAATTTACAACGCAACGTGCCCATCATGGTGGAAAATGTTGAATTGGGTGGACATTGGCGGGTCATTATCGGTTATGACGATATGGGGGATAAAGAGAGCGGCAATGACGTGCTTATCATGGCTGATCCGTATGACACAGCGGACCATTTGCAGGATGGGTATAGCATCGTGCCGGCAAAAAGATTTTTCTATATGTGGTTTGACGCCCATTTGTTCAAAAAAGGCGAGCAGGATAAACAATGGCTGACGGCCGAGCCGCCCAAAACTTAAATTAAAACAGGACGAAAATTAAAAATTTAGTTCCTGTATTTTGAGGTGTTATTTTTAATTAACCAATTTTTACCGCTGAAAATCATCCTTCAGCGGTATTTTTATGACAGTTTAATCTGACATATCTATTTACAATAATAAGTTGTCAGTTTATAATTTAATCAAGAAGGGAATCAGTGAATTTAAGGAGGAAGGCCCTGTCATGAAAACTTCGGAAAAAATTATTCATCCCCAATATTTACAGATTGCCCAGGATCTGGCGGCCCGGATCAGTAAAGGTGAAATAGCGGAAGGCAGTCGTTTATACGGGCGTTCCCTTATGTCATCGGAATACAAGGTTTCTCCGGAGACTATCCGGCGGGCCTTACGTTTGCTGGCCGACATGAAAGTTGTGGATACCAAACCTCAGAGTGGTACCATCGTTTTGTCACAGGACAGCGCCAGACGTTATCTGGAACATTTTTCTGAGACCACGGATATGCGGGCTTTACAGGAAGAGGTTAAGCAGCTGCTGGACCAGTTCAATTCTCTGCAGCGTAAGTTTGTCAAAGTCCTGGAGGCTGTGACCGAGAACCGGAATACTTTTGCACCGGCAAATGATCCACTGCCCCATTATGAGGTAGCGGTGCCCCAGGATTCGAACCTGCTGGGACGCAGTCTGGTGGAACTAAAGTTCTGGCAATCTACCGGGGGTACTATCGTGGCTATCCGCCGAGGTCCTACGCTGATTTTGTCGCCGGGACCCTATGCGGAACTTTATGCCGGGGACATATTAGTACTGGTAGGTTCACCTGCAGCAGCACTGGCTGCCCAGAAACTGGTACGAGGAAAAAAACGGGGAAAACCAAAAAGTAAATAATTAAAAGGTACGAGCAAAGTCTTCTAAGCGCAGCAGTTTAATCACAGTAAAATTTTATCACCAGAAAAGGATGTGACGCCATGATTGAGTTTAAAGATGTTTGTAAATCCTATGGCAAGACGCCCATTCTCCAGGAGTTAAACTTTACGATTCCGGATGGTCAGTTTGTAGTGCTGGTAGGACCTTCCGGGTGCGGTAAGACTACGACCTTAAAGACTATTAACAGGCTCCTTGAACCGGATACGGGAACAATCTTGCTTGACGGTAAGGATATCCGGGCTACGGATAAGGTGGAATTGCGCCGGCATATCGGCTATGTGATTCAGCAGATCGGGTTGTTCCCCAATATGACCGTAGCAGAAAATATTAGTGTGGTTCCCAAGCTGATGCACTATGATGCTGTTCGCTGCCAGCAGATTGTGACAGATTTATTAAAACTGGTGCAGATGGAAAACTATGCAGATAAATATCCTTCTGAACTTTCCGGCGGGCAGCAGCAACGTATAGGTGTGCTCCGCGCCTTAGCTGCTTCTCCGCCACTTGTCTTGATGGATGAACCTTTTGGCGCTCTGGATCCGGTGACGCGTACGGCTCTTCAGGATGAGCTGAAAAAATTGCAACAGCAGTTGCAGAAAACTATCATCTTTGTGACCCATGATATGGACGAAGCTCTAAAACTGGCGGATATTATTATCTTTATGGATAAAGGAAAAATTGTGCAGATAGCGGCGCCGGAAGCGATGCTGGAACATCCCGCTACGGAGATGATACGGGAATTTTTGGGCAAGAACAGACCGGACCAGGCGCAGCGTACCAAGGTGGAAGATTATCTGCGGTCCAATGTGATTAGCGTTCAGGCTGGACGCGGTGTTTTGGAATGCGCGGAACTGATGGCCAGGAACAGTGTGGATACAGTACTGGTAACTGGTACTGATAATCACTATCGGGGCACTGTTACTATCGGCGATATCCGGCACTGGGGCCGGAACCTGAAGAGTATCGAACCTCTGGTACGTCAAAATGCCAGGACTGCCAGGGTAGGCGACGAAGCCAGGGAGAGTTTTGATTATTTATTAGAAAGTGGCGCGGATTATGTGGTGGTACTTAATGAGGACGATACCATCGCTGGCATCGTCACCAAGACCAGTGTAGCCAGAAGTGTGGCAGAAAACCTCTGGGGTGATGCTAAATGAATGCGTTATGGGATACTTACGGTAATTTATTGGTACAGGCCCTGGTAACTCATACCATCTATGTGCTGATGTCCGTGGGATGCGGCTTTGTACTAGGCCTTGCGGGCGGGATACTTCTTTCCCGCTGGCCTAAGATCAGTATTTTCCTGTTGCCGGTCTTGTCTTTGCTGCAGACTATTCCCGGGTTGGTGTTTATCGGCGTGCTATTTTTGTATTTGGGCATGACTCCCCTGACCGTAATTGTGGCCCTGGCGGTATACGCTATGTTTCCGGTGCTTAAAAATACCTATACCGGGCTTTTAGGCGTGGAACCCAAATATCTGGATGCGGCCAAAGGTTGTGGCATGAACTCCTGGCAGTCTCTGGTCAAGGTAGAGCTGCCTTTAGCGCTGCCCAGTATCATGGCTGGTTTACGGCTGGCAACGATTTATACGGTAAGCTGGGCGGTGCTGGCGGCTATGATTGGGTTGGGAGGCCTGGGAGATTTTGTATATCAGGGGACTTCATCTAATAATAATGAGTTGATTCTTTTAGGAGCTATTCCGGCAGCATTGCTGGCCCTGGCGCTGGGGGCGCTGGTGGACTTGCTGCAAAAGGTAATTACGCCCCGTGGGTTACGGAAGGGGGCGAAGCTATGAACTGGACCATTATCGGCGAACATCTATTTATTGTGTGTGCCGCTAGTTTGCTTTCTATAGTTGTGGGTCTGGCGCTGGGTATTGTAGCATATCTGCTGCCATTCGTGCGCAAATTTATCCTGGGCGTGGTGGACATTCTGCAGACTATCCCGGCCCTGGCTTTACTGGGCCTCATTATGGTGGTGGCCGGCGCCGGTAAATTAACGGTGGTAGTAGGTATCACTTTGTATTCCCTGCTCCCCATTGTACGCAATACCTGGCTGGGTTTGAGCGAAGTGGCGCCTGGTATTAAAGAAGCGGCTACCGGTTGCGGGATGTCAAAGATTCAGGCACTGTTGAAAGTGGAGCTGCCTTTGGCTCTGCCCACTATTTTTACCGGCATCAGGATTGCCGTGGTGAATGCCATCGGCACGGCCGTCTTCGCGGCTTTCGTAGGTGGCGGTGGTTTAGGCAGCATTCTTAACCGGGGTATCCGTATCCAAAGTCTGCCATTGCTTTTAGCCGGTACCGGCGCCTTAATGCTGATTGCTTTGCTTCTGGATGGTGCTATGGGCATCGTGGAAAAACGTCTGGCGGTTAGTCACGGGGTTCTGAATAAAAAAGTTCTGGTACCGGGACTGGCGTTGCTCGGCCTGTTCTTAGTGACGCTGCCATTGGGCTTTGCCGGCCAGACTACGGCTCGTGAACTGGTACTATATGACGGAGATTACAGCGAGACTAAGCTTATGCACCGGATGGTAAAACTATTGGTAGAAGACAGGACGAATCTGCAAGTGGTCATCAAAGATCAGATGAGCCAGGTGAATAATTTTAAATCTCTGTTAGGCAGGGAACATACCTGCGACTTAATGTGCAGCTACGATGGAACACTGCTCACGACTTTTCTGCATCTGGATACGAAAGCAGTGCCGCCCGGGCTTAGCATTTATGATTTTGCCAATCGGCAGGCTCAGGAAAAACTGGGACTACGGCTCTTGAAAAAATTTGGCTTTGACAATACTTATGCGGTGGCAGTACCGGAAAAGCTCGCCGCTCAGTATGATTTGCAAAAGGTCAGTGATTTACAAAAAGTAGCCGGAAAACTGGTATTTGGCGCTGAACATGAATTTTTTACCCAGGAAGGCAGCATGAAGTTTGGACCCTTTACCAAGTTCTACGGTTTGAAGTTTAAAGATACCAAGGCCGTAGACGTAAGCTTAAAATATGCAGGCATCATGAACGGCAGTTTTGATGTGACGGAAGTTTATGCTACGGACGGTTTGAACCGGAAGGCTAAATTAAAAGTGTTACGGGATGACCGCAAGTTCTTTCCGGATTACAATGGTGCATTCCTGATCCGGGAAGATATCTTTACCCGTTTTGCCGCAGTGGCGCCAGATTTGGAGCAAGTTTTAAATCTGCTGGCCGGACAGATAAAAAATGAAGATATGGTGGAGATGACCTATCAGGTGGACGTGCAGGGGCAGACAGTGGATAAGGTAGCCCGGGAGTTTTTAGCGAAGAAGGGCTTACTGCGGTTATAAAACAGCGGCCATGACGGGAAAATCACTACTAATGGTCCGGATGTAGGTGCTAAACTGTGTTCTCTTTATGGGAACACAGTTTTTTTGTGGGGAGTATAGAAATTTTTTGCCACGGACTTTCGTACGAGGAAGATTACTGATATAATAAACTAATACCGGTCTTATTTTTCTTGCGGGGACTGGAAAATTTAAGGTAAAGCAATAAGTAGTTACAGGATTTAAAGAGAGGATATCATGCAGAAAAAGATGTGGGGTTTAGCAGGACTTTTAAGTATCTGCCTTTTAGCTACACCTGCGGAAGCGGCCAAACTGGCAGAGCTGGAAGCCAGCCTGACAGGTACCGGCAGTGAGGAAACGGTGGCTTTGTACGGTGATCAGTTGTCTGGCGGTAGTAATTATTATCATAATTTACTGTTGCTGGTTTCTGATAAAGAAGGTAAATTAAAAACTGCTTTTACACCCAGTATTCGCGGCGGTTACTATCCGCTTTTAAAAACTTTTGCGACTGCCGATAAACATCAGGAAGTAATCCTGGCAGCAGCTCAGGGAGCAGCTGATACCGATGTGGCTTACCGGGTGATAGACTTTTCTCATCCAGGTAAAGTCAAGGAAACCTTTAGTGGTAGTGAGAATTTTGGTGTGACAACCACGGCGCAATATCAGGATGGTCGTCGTTTTCGCGTAATCTGTCACCTGGAAGGTGCTCCAAAAATTTTGGATGCGGCGGTTGGCGACAAAGACAGCCTGCATGTTTTTGATGCCGAAGGACAGGTGCAAAAAACTTATTTACGTCCTCAGGTTACGAATCTGGTGGCGTTGACTCCGGTGGATGGGCGGCTTTTGTCTACCCAGAAAATTTTTGATGCGGACGGCACGACCTTGTTAGGCCAGCTGTATATCACCTGGAACCGGGAAAAAGAAAACTGGGAGCCGCGGGAAGTACATTTGGATGTGACAGATGCAGGTGACGAATCCAAATTGGAAAAATCCAAGGTTAACAGTGCTGCAGCTGCCGGTAACTGGCAACTCTACAGTCGCAGTTATGCTCATCAGGGTGTGGAAGTTGCCTATCCTGAAGTGGCGGTAACCGGTGCTCCGGAAGTTCAGAATAAGATTAACGATGTTCTTCAGAGCTGGCTTAAGGAAGATAAGAAGAACTGTCAGCAAGCTTACCGTTTAGAATTTGTGGGACCACGTCTTTTAAGCCTGATTGCTTTCCGTCAGGAAGGTGAGGGTCAGATTACTGAGAAAATTTTCAACTTTAATATGGAAACCGGCGAAGAAATTGCTTTCAAAGAGATGTTTAACTACCGGGACAGAGATTTTCTGCCGCTTCTCAACCTGATTGGGCAACCTAAGGACAGTATCAAGGATTTGCCTAGAGATTGGTACTATAATGGTGGTACTTTTGTCTTTATCCTGCCGGAGGCCGACCTGAAAGGCCGTACGGGCGATGGTTACGGCCAGGCCAGCTTTATACCTACACCTGCCGAAAAAGCAGAGAGGCAGAAGTTGCAGAAGAAGGCGGTTGTCGCTAAGAAACAGGAAGCTAAACTCAAGAAGCGGGCAATACCTAAGGCAGTCTTTAACCCTGATGGTAGTTTTACTAAGGGGCAGCCTCTGGAAGTGGGTGTGGGTGCCGGATATCTTGTCAAGTTTGTGAATGATAAAAGGTTACCTGCTTCTAAATAAATAGATATACCCGGTATGTTGTCTAGGCAGGCAGCTTTAACAAACAGAAAAACAGTTCGCAATAAGGTGCCGGAAAAAACCTGTCCGACCCTGCTAATGCGCAACTGTGAAAACTTTGCAAACTAGATGACTGGCCAGTCAATAAAGAAATGGCGAGAAAATAAGAGGAAGTAAAAGAAAAAAAGGTGTTTTTACGCCTTTTTGGCCACTTGAACTTTCACTCTATCTAACCTATAATACCACTATCTAAGGATGATGAAAGTAAAAAAGTATTTTATATCGGCTGGCTAAGCCGGGGAAGTGGCCTGGTTTCCGGTAACAGATATTTTGGGGAGGATCTTTATGCTAAGGATGTTGAGAGGGAAAATTGGCAAGAGTGTGGCTTTAGCACTAGCCGTCACAGGAATATTGGCTTTAGCCGGTTGTGGACAGAAGAAGCAAGCTGCAGCGACCACGGTACCGGTTAAGACCATGCAGGTTATTAAACGTGATACGCCTACGGTTTATGATTTTACAGGCTTTGTGGAAGCGCAGCAAAAGGTTTCCATTATGAGCAAGGTCACCGGCCGTATTACCAGCAAGAATTTTAACGGCGGCGATTTTGTCACGGCCGGCCAGGTGTTGTTTACCATTGATTCCCGTACGGCCAAGGCAGATGCTTTGAATGCGGAAGCCAATCTTGCCAGCGCCCGGTCGGAACTTATCCGTTTACAGCGGGATGAACAGCGCTACAAAACTTTGTATGCACAAAATGCTGTTTCCAAGCAAGTTTATGATCAGGCGGTAGCCTCGGCGGAACAAGCTCAGGCTGCAGTTAATGCCAAACAGGCTTTGCTGGAGAATGCGCAGATTACTTTGGGCGAGACCGATGTGGTGGCTCCCATCAGCGGCCGTATTGATACCAGCGATCTGGCAGTGGGTAACTTTGTCAACGTGGGCAGTACAACTATGGCTACTATTACCAGCATCGATCCGGTGCGGGTTAAGTTCAGTATGTCTGAAAATGAATACCTGCGCCTGGCTAAGTCGCACAATGATAAAGGTGCAGCCAGCCTGGAAAATTTAACCTTAAAACTTTCCGATGGCAGCACTTATCCGGAGCTGGGGATTGTTGAGCAGGTAGATAACAATGTTAGTGACGGCACCGGTACCTTGACCTTAAAGGCACGTTTTTCCAATGCCAGCCATCTGCTCTTACCGGGTATGTTTGCCAAACTGGAAGCTAATGCCGGTACTACTGTTGGTGCTATGTTAATTCCGCAGAGATCAGTTAAGGAAATGCTGTATAAGAAATTTGTCTATACTGTAGATAAAGATAATAAAGTAGATATGAAAGAAGTTAAGTTAGGTGCCCGTGTAGGCCGCTTGTGGTTAGTTGAAAGCGGTCTTAAGGGTGACGAAACTATCGTAGTAGAAGGTATCCAGAAAGTTAATAAGGGCACCAGCGTGAAAGCTGAGCCCATCACGGAAGCAGACCTGGATACCGGTGAGTCTAAATAGGAGGTAACAGAGATTGTCTCGTTTCTTTATTGATCGCCCGATCTTTGCTATCGTCTTGGCGATTGTCATCGTCCTTTTAGGCGCTATCGCAGGTTTCAGCCTGCCTATCGCCCAGTATCCCCAGATTCAGAAACCGCAGATTTCTGTGTCCAGCACTTATGTAGGTGCAGATGCCACCACAGTGGAAGAATCTGTGGCTCAGGCTATCGAGCAGAATGTTAACGGTGTAGAAAACATGCGCGATATGCGTTCTACATCCACTAACTCCGGCAGTTATACCCTGAACGTAACTTTTAACTTAGGCAAGAACGCGGACATCGCTTCTGTAGAAGTACAGAACCGTGTGACTCAGGCCAGTCCTTCGCTGCCTACGGAAGTAACTACTTATGGTGTGACTACGGCCAAGCAGTCTTCGGAAACCATCATGTACTTTGCTTTGACCAGTCCGGACAATACTTACGATTCCATGTTCTTGAAGAGTTATGCCCTGACCAACTTCGTAGATGCCGTAAAGCGTGTTAAAGGTGTTTCTTCGGTAGAAGCTTATGGTCCGGAATATTCTATGCGTGTGAACTTGCGCCCGGATAAGATGGCGCAGTTAGGTCTTACCGCCAGTGATGTTTCTACGGCTATTAAAGCGCAGAACATTCAGGCGCCGGTAGGCGCTATCGGTTCCCGCCCGACGGAAAATGCTCAGGAATTCAAATATTCCGCCAATGCTAAAGGCCGTTTGAAGACGCCGGAAGAATTTGGCGAGATTATTATTGCTACAAAAAACGGTGAAAACTTAAAGCTGAAAGATATCGCTTCTATTACCGAAGGCGAACGTATGGATTCACCTTTAGGTGAAATTAGCGGTGGCGCCTCGGTTATTTTCCCGGTCAGCCTGACCACGGATGCTAACTCCATTGAGTGCGTTAAGCAGATCAGGGAAGTGCTCAAAGAAGCCGAAGCCCGTTTCCCGGCTGATATGAAACTAGTCGTCGTTCGTGATAATACGGAATACATTGTAGAATCTCTGACCAAGGTAGGTCATACTTTCGTGGAAGCCCTGGTCCTGGTACTACTGGTAGTGTATATCTTCCTAGGTAACTGGCGGGCTACGCTGGTGCCGATGCTGGCTGTGCCGGTTTCTTTGATCGGTACTTTTGCTTCGTTCGTACTTTTAGGTTTTACCGTTAATACTCTGACCCTGTTCGCCATGATTCTGGCCATCGGTCTGGTGGTCGATGATGCCATTGTCGTGGTGGAAGCGGTGGAACATCACATTCAGGAAACAGGTCTGGGACCTAGGGAAGCAACTTATCGTGCCATGAGCGAGGTTAGCGGCCCGGTTGTGGCTATTGCTTTCGTGCTGGCTGCCGTATTTATCCCCGTATCTTTTATGGGTGGTTCTACGGGCCAGTTGTATAAACAGTTTGCCATTACTATTTCTGTATCTATGGCCCTGTCGGCTATCTGCGCCTTAACTTTGACGCCGGCTCTGTGCGCCTTGTTCTTAAAACCGCAGAAATCCGTGGTGAGCGAAGATGCTTCCAAGTTAAAGAATCCTATCGACAAGTTTATTTATAAGTTTAACGTGTGGTATGCTAACATGCTGGGCAAATATACCAGTCTGGTAGGTAAATTCATTAAGCACTCTAAGCTGGTACTTCTGGGTCTGGTAGTTATATGCGCCCTTATTAGCGTGGTGTATAAGATTACACCTACCGGTTATGTACCCGATGAAGATCAGGGTATGTTTATGATTAGCTATGCTCTGCCGGAAGGTGCTTCCAGCAACCGTGCCATTTATCAAATGGAACGTCTGGCCAAGGAAGTAGGACAGTTCCCGGGTGTGGCTTATACCATGTCCGTGTCCGGTATTGATATGTTAACCAGTTCCACTAAATCCAGTGCCGGTTTGGTAGGCGTCATGATGAAACCGTTCTCTGAACGTACGAATTCTGTACAGAGCTTGATTCCTCAGGTATACGGTCTTGCTGGCAAGTATCCGGAAATGAACCTGATGGCCTTTAATGCTCCGTCACTGCCGGGCCTTTCTTCCACCGGTTCCTTAAGCTTGTATGTAATGAATTTGGGCGGTGACAGTGTTGAACAAATGAACACTTATGCCCAGGAGTTTGTGAAAAAAGCTCATACACGTAAAGAACTGGGTATGATTTATACTACATTTAATACGGTTACGCCGGCTTATAAATTTACGGTGGACCGTAATAAAGCGGAGTCTCTGAATGTACCGGTTTCCAGTGTTTATACTACTTTACAAACTTTCTTAGGCGGCAGCGAAGTCAATGACTTTAACGCCTTTGGACGTACCTGGAAAGTTGTTATGCAGGCTGATAAGATTTTCCGCGGTGATGTGCGCAATATGAACATGTTCTACGTACGTTCTAACAGCGGATCCATGATTCCTCTGGATGCTCTGGTCACCAACCAGTTCGATTTAACGGTGCCGGTAGTGACCAGGTTTAACGGCGCCAGCGCCTTTAAGATTGCCGGTTCACCGGCTACAGGTTATTCCACCGGTCAGGCCATGACCGCTCTGGAAGAAATTGCCAAAGAAGTTCTGCCAACAAGTTATACGTACGAATGGGTAGATCAGAGCCGCGATGAACGGGATGCGGGCGACCAGTCCTTAAGAATTTATGCTATTTCCCTGGTCTTCGTCTTCCTGGTTCTGGCAGCGCTGTATGAAAGCTGGACCATTCCTATCGCCGTTATGCTGTCTGTACCGCCTGCTATCCTGGGCTGCTTTGGCTCCCAGTATCTGCGGGGCCAGCAGAACGATGTGTACATGCAGGTAGCACTAATCATGCTAATCGGCCTGGCAGCTAAGAATGCCATCCTGATTGTGGAATACGCCAAGATGAACCTGGAACGGGGACAGGATGTGGTGACTGCAGCCATTAATGCCGCTCATTTACGTCTTCGTCCTATCCTGATGACCAGCTTTGCCTTCATCTTAGGCTGTCTGCCGTTAGCTATTGCAACTGGTGCCGGTGCCGGCAGCCGTGTGAGCATGGGCAACGCCGTTGTCGGTGGCATGACCTTCTCCACTTTATGCGGTGTGTTCCTGATTCCGGTCATGTTCGTAGTAGTGGAAAAGTTTTTCAGTAAAAAGCCTAAGCAAGATCCTCCAGTGGTTTCAGCTACAGAAACTAAAGTAGAAACTATTTCGGAAGATTGAACAACATAAGTTAATTACCAAAGACGCCGGTTAAGAATATTTAATCGGCGTTACTATTTTTTTACAGATTTCCCGGGCAATTTGTATTATAATAATTGTATGTGTGATGAAATTTAACAAATTACTATAACATGAGATACAGGAAACGGGGGATGGCGATGCAAAAACTTGCTGATAGCAAACAATTTTTACACGATGTCTGGTGGCTGACTAAAAGTTACTGGCAGTCAGAGGAAAAACGCAAGGCGTATTTTCTCTTAGGCGTCATCGTGGCTTTGACTTTAGGCGTAGTGTACATGCTGGTGCTTTTGAACCAGTGGAATAACGCTTTCTATGACGCCCTGCAAAATTATAATAAAGAAGTTATCATCCACGAGCTGATACATTTTACCTGGCTGGCATTCCTGTATATTATCTTGGCCGTGTATGCCTTTTATCTGCAGCAGGTACTCATTATTAACTGGCGGCGCTGGTTGACCAATCGCTATATTGATGAATGGCTGAAAAATAAAACATATTATCGCATGGCCATGTTTAGTTCCAGCACAGATAACCCTGATCAGCGTATCAGCGAGGACGTGCGTATGTTTGTGGAATATACGCTCAAGTTCGGCATCGGTATCTTGAAGGCGCTGACAACTTTCCTTTCTTTCGTGTACATTCTTTTCGTTTTGTCCGGACCTTTGGATTTTACGGCGGCTGGTATTCAGTTTCATATTCCCGGCTACATGGTGTGGGTGGCACTAATTTACGCCGTCCTGGGTACGTGGATTACGTATAAGGTGGGGAATAAGCTGGTCAGTCTGAACTATGTGCAGCAACGTTACGAGGCTGATTTCCGTTTTAGTATGATGCGCCTCAGGGAGAACGCCGAGAGCGTAGCTTTTTATGCCGGCGAAGGACATGAAGGCGGCATCTTTAAAAATCGTTTCAAGTTATTGTTGGAGAATTTCTGGCAGATTATCACTAAACAGAAACAATTGATCTGGATTAACAGCGGCTATTCCCAGATAGCCATTATTTTCCCTTTCGTAGTGGCTATGCCACGTTTTTTGGCGCGACAGATAACCCTGGGTGGATTGATGCAGATTTCCAGTGCTTTTGGCCGGGTACAAGAATCTTTATCCTACTTTGTAGATATGTACTCGTCCATAGCGGAATGGCAGGCAGTGGTTAATCGTCTTACCGGTTTCGCCAAGCATATGTATGCGGTAGAGGCACAAGAACCGCAAAAAGATTTGCGGCGCCGTGTAGGCACAGATAATGCCCTGAATGCACAGGAGATGGAAATTGATTTACCGGATGGCAGGGTGCTGCTGGAGCATATGAACTTTGAACTAAAGCCGGGACCGGCGGTACTAATTAAAGGCGCCAGCGGCAGCGGTAAAAGCACGCTGCTTCGGGCCCTGGCCGGTATCTGGCCTTATGTGAAGGGCGAACTGGCAATGCCGGAAGCAGACCGGGTGATGTTTATTCCCCAGCGTCCGTATCTGCCTCTGGGCACATTAAAAGAAGCCCTGCTTTATCCAGGTACTCAGACCAGGACGGATGTAGAGCTGCAGGAACTGATGACCAAGTGTGCCATCGGGTATCTATTTGAAAAGTTATACACGGAAGCGGACTGGAGCCATGTGCTCAGTGTGGGCGAGCAGCAGCGGTTAGCTTTTGTACGGGCCCTGATTTATCAGCCGGTATGGCTGTTCTTGGATGAAGCCAGTTCTGCTTTGGATGAAGCTACGGAAGCAGCGGTGTATCTGCTTATTAAGGAACAGTGCCGTGGAACGACTATGGTCAGCGTAGGTCATAGGAGCACGTTAGATAAATACCACGAAAAGATTTTGTTCCTGGACAAGGAAAACCATACACTGTCCGAAATACAGGCATAATAAATTCCTGTTACCAGGATTACAGATATACAAAAAAAGGAAGTCCGGTTGTTTACCGGACTTCCTTTTGACCTAATATTTTTTTTAATAAATTGACTTAATTAAAATGAATAAACTTTGGGACCGAAAGTTTCCCGATTATTTTCTCCAGGTTCCGTACGATAATTAACATAAATGGTGGGGGAACCTTCCGGCGGCAGATAGACAATAAAATTGGCCAGAGTCTGGGTTCCTTCAGGCTTGCTGCCGGTACGGAAAATACTATTATCAGGGCCGGCATCTTGATCTGTGCTAAAAGTGATAAAATCAGCCAGAGTTAAAGGCTGGGTGGTAGTACCAAGCAGGGTATTGATTCGGTTATATCTGGTCTGGCTGCTCAAACCAATTTTTTTATTGAAGGGCATACCTTCTGCGGTGACGTAGTGGTTAGTATGACTGAGAGTACCATTTGTAGTCAGACGCACGCTATGAGTACCATCCGGAAACACTTCTACAAAAGCTACCATATGATTATCGGCCAGGATGTAGTTGACAGGCTCTTTAAAAATTTCGGTATGGCTGAGAGCCTCTAAGACATTCGCAGTATGCCGGAGCAGATATTCGTTGCCACGTAAACCATCAGGACTTCTATAGGCTTTAATCTGGCTACGTTCTGCTTTGGGAACGGAACTGGCGGTGGACATGGCCACGTAGAGTCCTTTTTCATTGACGCCGGCGGCGTTAAATTTATAATTAGGACCGGTAAAGAGCCCCAGATAACGGTAGCCATGGGCTGGGGCTACATATTTTAAGGTTTGGGATGCCGGTGTCCAGTCCCTGTTTTTGCTGACCAGGGTGCCGCCTCCCTGCACAAAGGTAGGACCGGTGGCACCGTATAAGGTACAAGCCTGGCTTAGGGCCGGCAGGGCGAGCGTTAAGATACTGGCGGCGGCGATAAGTTTTTTGCGCATGATATAGTTCTCCTTTTAAAAATTATTTACGACGGTGGAAAACAGCTTAAGGTATATCTTGAGATAAAGAAATTATTTAGATGGGAAAGAAAAGTTACTATACAAAATTTGGTTTTTAAGATATAATTACCATATGAATGTGTTTATTGTGTGTTTTTCTTAGTTATAATAAAAATTTAGAGAGGTGTACCTATGAATAAGAAAGCCGAAGCTCTGGATAAGTTTTTTGTCGACAATAAGATTACCTGTTTCCAAAAAGAAGAACTGAATGAGAAAGCCAGTCCGGTGCACACGGTAATTTACCGCGCCCATATGGAAGAAAAAGGTGATAATCTGCCTACCATGGTGGTAGTAGATGACACTATCTATACGATGATTCAGGTTCTTGTTAGCCACGGCAAGGTAACAGAGGAAAATAAGGCTCTGGTTATCGAGCATCTGAATGCCATGAATAAACGGTTTAAGGTTTTCAAATATTATGTAGATGATGCCAATAATATTTGTTTGGATAGTTGTATCGCCAGCACGCCGGAAGGTTTTGAGCCGCAAATGGTGCAGATTGTCTTGGACGTGATCCTGAGACATCTTAACGATGAATATGCCGGTCTGATGGCCAAGATTTGGGGGAACTAAATGCGATTAATCCAAGCTGCACTGAAATACTTCAGTGCAGCTTTTTAATTTTTTCTAAAAGTCACTACTTTTTACAGGAGGAACCATATGCGAGAATTTGGACTTACTAGCGAGCAAGCACGTGATTCTTTAAAGAATTTTGGCTCTAACGCTTTAACGCAGCCACCCAGGGAAACATTTTGGGATAAGCTGCTGGGGAATTTTCAGGATCCAATCATCAGGATTTTAATACTGGCATTGCTGGTCAATGCTTGTTTTGTCTTTATGGGACACGGCGATTGGATTGAGACGGTGGGAATTTTTGTGGCCATCATCTTGGCTACTTTTGTTTCTACGTATTCGGAATTCAGTAACGAAAATGCTTTTCAAAAGTTACAGGAGGAAGCCAGCCGGATTCGTTGTAAAGTTTGGCGGGACGGGGAACCGGTAGAAGTAGCTATTGACGATATCGTGGTCGGCGATGCAATCATCCTGGAATCCGGCGACAAGATTCCGGCAGACGGCATTTTGGTTGAGGGCGATATTAAGGTGGACCAGGCGGCCCTGAACGGTGAAAGTGAAGAAACCCATAAGCTTTTGGCGGCACCCGCTTTTCATTGGGACGAAAAAGTGGATTTTTTGAATCCATATCGTGTTTATCGTGGCAGCGTTGTAGTAGATGGTCAGGGTGTCCTTGAAGTAGTAAGGGTGGGAGATGCCAGCGTTTATGGCCAGCTGACTCAGGAACTGAAAGATGCGGAGCGCGACAGCCCTTTAAAATTAAAACTGAAACACCTGGCTAAACAGATCAGTTATTTTGGTTATATTGGCGGTGTGGTTATCGCTGTGGCCGTGATGTTGCACTGGATGAGCCAGGCCGGCGGCTGGGGTCCTTATACTGCGAATATGTCTCAAGTGGTGGAAGATTTGGTTCAGGCCATCATCCTGGCAGTGATTATCATCGTGGTGGCGGTGCCGGAAGGTCTGCCCTTAATGGTAGCCATCGTTTCTTCGTTAAATATGAAGAAGATGTTGCGGGATAATGTGCTGGTGCGTAAACTGGTAGGTATTGAAACCGCCGGCAGTCTTAACATCCTCTTTACAGATAAGACGGGTACCATTACCCGCGGTCATCTGGAAGTGGTAAAATTTATTGCCGGAGATCTGGCGGAGTATCCTAGTTTTGGGATGTTGCCGCCATTGCTTCAGGAACTGACCGGTGAGAATGTGCTGTTTAATACCTCAGCGGTGTTTGCTGAAGGCAAGATTGTGGGCGGCAATATGACGGAACGGGCCTTGAATGCTTATCTGGGTAGCAGCCGGCCGCAGAAAGCTTTGGCCCGGCTCAGCTTTACTCCTTTCAACAGCGCCCGAAAATATTCCTGGGCCAAGGTAGGGGTAGAAGGCGAGGCGCCTTACTGCCTGGTGGAGGGCGCTCCGGAAAAACTGGTACGCTTTGCAGACCACTACTGGTGTCCGGATGGTACCAGGCAGCCGCTTACTCAGGAAGCAAAAGATATCCTGGAAAAACGGATGGTGGAACTGGCAGGCAAGGCTATTCGTATGCTGGCTTTGTGTACTTATGAACATAGCTTGGCTGAAAAAGAACCATTGCCGGAACACGGTTTGACC
The DNA here is from genome assembly GCA_964293585.1 of uncultured Acidaminococcales bacterium. Taxonomy (GTDB): domain Bacteria; phylum Bacillota; class Negativicutes; order Acidaminococcales; family Acidaminococcaceae; genus JAKVKY01. Next base: position 35,655 of record CAXYYS010000007.1, on the reverse strand, counting down.
CTGATAGGTATCCTGGCTATCAGGGACGAGGTACGGCAGGAAGCAATTGAAGCGGTGAAAGCGGTGCAGGAAGCGGGCGTGCAGCTGGTCATGATTACCGGTGATCGCAAGGAAACAGCTGTAGCGATTGCTAAGGACGCCGGTATCCTGCGTCATCCGGAAGAACTGGTCTGGAACACGGACGACCTGGCCGCTATGACCGATGATGAGGTTAAGTTGCAGTTGCGCCAGCTACGGGTAGTAGCCAGGGCTCTGCCCTTAGATAAACTGCGTTTGGTGCGCCTATCTCAGGAATTAAACCTGGTAGTAGGTATGACCGGCGATGGTGTGAATGATTCTCCGGCACTGAAACGTGCGGATGTAGGTTTTGCCATGGGTAGCGGCACGGAAGTAGCCAAAGAGGCTGGCGATATCGTTATCTTGGATGACAATTTCCTCAGTATTAAGAAAGCCATCTTGTATGGTCGAACTATTTATAATTCTATCTGCAAATTCATCACTTTCCAGCTGACCATTAATTTCTCTGCGGTGCTGATTAACTTCTTAGCGCCGTTCCTGAACATTGATAAACCGCTGACCATCGTACAGATCCTTTGGATCAACCTGGTCATGGATACTTTGGCAGCTCTGGCTTTTGGCGGTGAGCCTGCCCTGGAAAAATATCTCCAGGAAAAGCCTAAGGAACGCAGTGCGCCGATTATCAGCCGGGGCATGTTGGTAAGTTTTGTCACCGGCGGCCTGTATATGACTGCTATCGCCATTGCTTTCTATAAGAGCAGTTTCATCGATCATCTGTTCCGTGATGCGCCTAACCATATCTACACATACACGGGTTTCTTCTGTGTGTATATCTTTATGGCAGTGGCTAATGGTTTCAATGTCCGGGTAGCAGGTTTAAACTTATTGGATCATCTGGGTAAGAATAAAGCTTTTATTAATGTGATGCTTCTTATCGTGGCCATTCAGGTACTGATGACCTATATCGGCGGGCGAGTACTGCGTACGGCACCGTTGACGGCACAGGAATGGACAACGGTTGTCGTAATTTCTCTGACTATGGTTGTAGTGGACCTGCTGCGCAAGATTATACGTGACCAGGTCTTTGGACATACGGATCCTACAAATAAGTAACGAGTACTATAGAACTTCAAGTAAAAAGGGCGTCTCCCGTGGTAGATTTTTACCAGGAAGACGCTCTTGTTTTTTACTTTATTTATCTGTGTACCAGGACGATGATTTCCAGGACCCGGTTCTGATTAGTCTTGTTCACGGAAATATCCAGGTTACGATAAGTAAACCGGTCTCCCTTTTCCGGAATTTCTCCCAGTGAAGCAACTACCCAGCCGCTGATGGGTTGATTTTCTAAATCGTAGCGGTCAAAGTCCAGATGCATATATTCAAAAAGTTCATGCAGGCTGGCATTACGGCCCAGGGAGTCGCAATTGACCAGGTACCGGTCTTTGCCGATTTTATGAAAAACGGAGATGGCTTCATCATGTTCATCCCAAATTTCGCCTACGAGTTCTTCAATAATGTCTTCAATTGTGACCAGGCCGGCAACGCTGCCATAACTATCGATGACGATGGCCATCTGTACTTTGGCTCGCTGCATATTTTTTAAGACCAGGGAAATCTTGGTCATGCGATGGACATATACGATATCTTTTAAAATACCGGGCAGTTTAAATTTGTGATCTTTAACGTAGGCATCATAAAAATCTTTAGCATGGATGATGCCGATGATATTTTCTTCATCTTCGTCATAGACTGGCAGTCGTGAAAAACCATGGCTGGAAAAAGTCCGAAGGATGGAGGCATTGCTGTCATCAATATTACAAAAAACCATATCCACACGTGGCGTCAGAATTTCTTTGACCCGGATATCGTCAAACTCAATGGCGGATTTGATCAGGGTACTTTCATCCCGATTGATAGTTCCCTGACTTTGAACTTCGTCCACGATTACTTTGAGTTCGTCTTCTGTGATGCCGTGCCGACTGGTTTCTTTGGTATTTAAAAATTTGCGCAGCAAATCTTTTAAACGCATGAAAAGGAAGTTAACAGGAGTTAGAAGACGCATTAAAAATTTTAAGAGAGGCGCTGCTGTCAGAGCAAAAGCTTCAGGTTTTTCCTTGGCCAGGCTTTTCGGGGTAATCTCACCAAAGACCAGGACCAGGATAGTCATGACCGCGGTGGAAAGTGCAAGCTCAGCATGTCCGAAGAGCTGGATAAAGAGCACGGTGGCAATAGATGCCGATCCAATGTTCACTACATTGTTGCCTATGAGAATAGTGGAAAGAGCATTGTCATAATTGGCAATTAAATATAAAACCGTACCTGCCCGTTTGTTGCCGTCCAGCAGCATTTGCTTGAGCCGGATGCGGCTGCAGCTGGTTAAAGCTGTTTCGGCCGCAGAAAAAAAAGCGGAACAACTGAGCAGAATGACTAAAAGAACTATATAAAAATGGATGCTGAAAAAACTATTTTCCATACGGATATCTTTCTCCTTTGTGTTTCTATTATACGGTTAGAGGCAGGGATGGTCAAATCCATATTCCTTTCTTACACAACTTGTGATAAAATATCTAATATGTAAGATTGTGTCTACGACGATGTAGATGTCAAAGGAGGAAGTTCTATGAATGAGTCCGTGTTACATAAAAAATACGGCCTGGCCACGGCAGTAGCGATGGTAATCGGTATCGTTATCGGCAGCGGCGTATTTTTTAAAGCGGAAAAGATTTTGAATGCTACCGGTGGCGATTTACCAAAAGGCATCCTGGCCTGGCTCATCGGCGGCGCCATCATGGTTATTTGTGCGTATGTGTTTTCGGTGATGGCTACCCGGTATGAAAGGGTCAGCGGCGTAGTAGATTATGCTGAAGTGACCATGGGTAAAAAGTATAGCTATTACGTGGGCTGGTTTTTTGCCACTGTGTATTACCCAACTTTAACCTCAGTATTGGCCTGGGTCAGCGCCAGGTATTTGTGCGTGCTGCTGGGTCTGAACATCGTGGGGGCGGAAGCCATGACCATTTCCTGGTTCTTCCTGGTCATGTCCTTCGTGGTGAATGTTTTATCACCGCGGCTGGCAGGTAAGTTCCAGGTTTCCACTACGGTGATTAAACTGGTGCCGCTTTTTTTGATGGCTATCGTAGGTACTATCGTAGGTTTGTCCAGCGGTGTGCTGGTGCAAAACTTTACGGCGGCCTCGGTGACCAAAGCTACCACGGAATATCCTATCTTTACGGCGGTGGTAGCTACGGCGTTTGCTTACGAGGGCTGGATTATTGCCACGGCTATTAACGCGGAGCTGGAAAACGCCAAGGAAAATCTGCCCAAGGCTTTAACTTTCGGCACCTTGTTTATCGTACTTATTTATATTTTATATTACATCGGTCTGGCCGGCACCGTGCAGAACGCCGTGATGATGAAGAGCGGCGAGCAGGGCGCCAAGATTGCCTTTATGTCCGTGTTCAGCAATGTGGCCGGTACGGTCCTGTTCGTGTTTGTGGTTATCAGCTGCCTGGGAACTTTAAACGGCTTGATGATGGGCTGCGTGCGCGGTTTGTATGCGCTTTCCGTGCGGGATATGGGTCCTGATCCACATATGTTCCAGACCGTGGATCGGATTACCAATATGCCTACCAATGCTTCTATCATCGGTTTGTTGTTAGCCGGATTCTGGCTGGTATTTTTCTACGGCGCCAACCTGGTACAGCATCCCTGGTTCGGCTGGCTCAGTTTTGATAGTAGTGAGCTGCCCATCGTGACGGTTTATGCTATGTATATTCCTATTTTCGTCAAAATGATGTTGAAGGAAAAGGATTTGAGTTTCTTTAAGGGACGTTTGATGCCGGTTCTGGCTATTCTGTGCTCTGTCTTCATGGTGGTGGCGGCATTTTACGCTCACAGCAAGGAGATGGCTGGTTACCTGGTAGTTTTTGCCTGCGTGATGTTCTTGGGTAAGATTTTAAATATCGGCAGAGGTGGAAGAGGTGAAGCGTAAGTGCGGGTTAATTTTAACAGCATCTTATACGCTGCGTCTTTCGGTTTAGACTGTGTGGAACAAGAAGTACTGGGCGTGACGACGAACCATGCTAAACGTGTTGCCTATATTACCTTTAAGTTAGCCCAGGCCAGGGGCTTTGCGGGGGAACGGCTGATTGATTTAGTGGCCTGCGCCATTCTCCATGATAATGCTCTGGCGGAAACGGTGCGGACGGAGCTGAGTAGTCTCACGCCCGGTGAACATGCCGCTGATGCCCTGGGTAAGCATTGCGAATTAGGTGAAAATAATGTGCGGGACTTTCCCTTTCAAACGGATATGCACAATATTATTCTTTATCATCATGAGAATTTGGATGGCACAGGTCCTGCAGGAAAAAAAGGCGAGGAGATACCGCCGTTGGCCATGTATATCCATCTGGCGGATATCCTGGACCTGAGCTGCCAACTTGGGCGTTCTTATCCTGAGAAGGCCGCCCAGGTGGAAAAGTTCCTGGCGACATCCAGGGGTAAACGGTTTCCGGCGTCCCTGGAAGATTTGTTCCATGATATTTTTACTTGTAATAATTTTACGGAATTGCTGGACGAAAATATTGATCAGAGTCTGGCCCGGACAGTTCCGGAGCGAACTGTGGATTATTCTCTAGCTGATATTCGGCATTTAGCCTAATTTTTTGCCAAGATTATTGATAATAAGAGCAGTTTTACCTGCCGTCATTCTATGGAGATTGCTGACAAGGTGGAAAAAATGGGCAGGTTTTATGGCTATGATCCGGTTAAGGTGAATACCTTGTATATTGCTGGAGCTTTCCATGATATCGGCAAGCTGGCTATACCTAATTCTATCCTGGAAAAACCTGGTAAGTTAGAACCGGCAGAGTTCCAAAAGATGAAAGAACATGCCCTATATTCTTATAAGATTTTATCCAAGATTCAGGGATTTGAAGAGATTTGCAGCTGGGCCTGTGCCCACCATGAGAAACTGGATGGCAGCGGCTATCCGTTCGGGACGAAAGGCGATCAGCTTGATCATAACCAGAGGTTGCTGTGTTGTATTGATATCTACCAGGCGCTGACTGAGGCACGTCCGTATAAGAAGCCTTTTAGTCATGCCAGTACCCTGAAGATGATGCGGGATATGGTGGCAGCCGGTAAGATAGACCGGCAGATTACCGAGGATATTGACAAGGTTTTTGCACAGACTATGGCAAAAGGAGCTTGACAGGTCGTGTGAAAGTGTTATAATGCTCTTAATAACAAAATATTGTTACCACAAAGACTGTGATGGGAAGAAGATAGGCAGGAAGACTTAAGAGAGCCGGTGGCAGGTGCGAACTGGTAGTCTGAAGCTTATGGATACTGATCCCTGAGTTGAACGCCTGATACGTAGGGCGGTACGGTTGGCGCCGTTAATGGCCAGAGCCTTGTTAGAGGCCGAAAGGGTTGCTTTAGTGCAACTAAATTAGGGTGGTACAGCGTGGAATAATTCCCCGCCCCTATGCATTAGTATAGGGGGCGGGGATTTTTTATACCGTCCCTGTCAGAGGAGGATAAGATGAAAAAACCGTGTAAGAACTATCTGCCTTTTAAGCAGATTAAACTGGAACACAGGGATTGGCCGGACAAAGAAATTACCAAGGCACCTGTTTGGTGCAGTGTGGATTTGAGGGACGGCAATCAGGCGCTGGTCACCCCCATGCAGCTGACTGAAAAATTGCGTATGTTTCAGATGTTGACCAAGATTGGTTTTAAGGAAATTGAAGTTGGTTTTCCCAGTGCCAATGAAACAGAGTACGAGATACTGCGAACCCTGATTGAGCAAAACTATATTCCGGAGGATGTGACGGTACAGGTACTGGTTCAGGCTCGTCCGGAACTGATTAAGAAAACTTTTGCTGCAGTTCAGGGTGCCAAGAATGTTATAGTTCATTTTTATAATTCTACTTCTACCTTACAGCGCAAGGTGGTATTTAAGAAAGACCGCCAGGGTATCATCGATATCGCTGTGGCCGGGGCTGAATTAATCAGGCAGCTGACGGAGATGGAAATAAAGCGTAGCGGTATGCATATCCGTTACGAATATTCTCCAGAAAGTTTTACCGGCACGGAGATGGAGTTTGCTGTGGAGATTTGTGCAGAGGTCATGAAGGCACTGGGTGCAACCAAGAAAAACCCTGTCATCCTGAATCTACCCAGTACTGTGGAAATGTGTACGGCGAATACTTACGCCGACCAGGTGGAATATTTTTGTAAGCATCTGCCGCACCGTGAGGCGGCCATCATCAGCATCCATCCTCATAATGACAGGGGATCGGGCGTAGCCAGTTCTGAATTGGCACTGCTGGCTGGCGCGGAGCGTATTGAGGGTACACTCTTTGGCAACGGCGAGCGTACAGGTAATCTGGATATCGTTACCGTGGCCTTAAACATGTATACTCAGGGCGTGGATCCTAAACTGGATTTCAGCAACATTATGGCTATTCGTAAAGTGTATGAGGAATGCACCAAGATGCGGGTGCCGGAGCGCCAGCCCTATGCGGGTGAACTGGCTTTCACAGCTTTTTCCGGTTCTCACCAGGATGCTATCAAAAAGGGCTTCGATTACATGAAAGATCATGAGGATAGCTGCTGGGAGGTTCCTTATTTAACTATTAACCCTGCTGATATTCACAGGGAATATGAACCTATCATCAGGATTAACAGCCAGTCAGGCAAGGGCGGTGCAGCATTTGTCTTGGAGCAGGCCAGCGGTTATGTGCTTCCTAAAGCTATGCAACCTGAATTTGGCAAAGTGGTAAAAGCAGCTAGTGATACTTATGGCGACGAGTTGAATGCCAAACAGATTGTGGAACTTTTTGATCGGGAGTACATACAGTTTACCGGTAAGTATCAGCTGCACAGTCAGCGTTTTAACGAACAGACGGAGGATGATGGCAGTATCCTGACACGTTTTGAAGGAAAAGTGAGCGTGGATGGGCAGGAACAACTGGTTACAGGAAAAGGCAACGGTCCTATCGATGCTTTCTTCCACGCCCTGGCCAAAATCGGAGTTAAGGGTTATGGTTTTGTAAACTATAATGAGCATGCCATTTCTAAAGGGTCCGATGCTAAAGCCATCTGTTACATCGAACTCAAGGTTCCCGGCGACGGACATATTTTCGGCGTCGGTATTCATGCCAATATTAACGTTGCCTCGCTTTTAGGCATTATTTGCGCTATCAATAGGGCAGAGCAACATTTAACAAAAAAGGCAAACGGGAAAAAGACAACTAAAAAAGTTGCGGCCCGGAAAACTGCCAGCCACAAATAAGGGAAAAGTAACAATGCAGACAGGTGCGCCGGTAATGCGGTGCCAGGAAAGAGATAAAGCAAAATAAGATTGCTAAAGTATAAGGGAAAGAAAAACTGCAGGCGTTAGATCGCCTGCAGTTTTTTTATGTGTCAGGATGCTTTTTTTCACTGTCAGGATATGTTACAATAAGAAACATGAAGAAACGAAAAGAGGTGCAGATGATGGTAAAAAGAATCATAGTCCTGCTGATTGCTTTACTGGCATTATGCAGCATGGCTTTTGCGTTGCCGGCAGGTATAGATAATAGCGCTAACCTGGTGCAGATCGCTGGCTTGGGACCTGATAAACTGGAAGGTACCAGTCTGGCAGAATTAAAATGGTTCGTGGACAAAACGACTATGCAGAGTAACCTGACCGGTGACAAGCAGCGGAGTACAGGCTATGAAGCTACGGTGACCCTGGTAGCTATGGCTAAGATGAATGATGGAAAGATTTCCCTGCTTAGCGAGAAGTGGTATATTAAGACTGGTGGCAAGGAAGAAGGACTGTTCCGTGGGATCACGAATCGGATTACGCTTTTTGAAGGTAAGGAAGAAGTCTTGAAAGATGTGCCTGTGAGCAAGGTGGCACCCAAGAGTCAGGATGAGATGATTGCCCAGTATATCATGCTCTACGATACAGAACGTGTTAATCGTTTGGCCAGGGCTGAGGCGGAAGCTAAAGCCAAGGGACAGTCTCCGGTTCAAGCACAGGATAAAACTCCGGTTCCTGCTCAGACTCCTGCAAAAAAATAAGAGCTTTTCTGACGGAACGGCAGGAATTTGCGCCAGCCTTAGCGAATAAATACTAATTAAATGAATGTTTAATGTAAATGGCCTGAAGGCAACATTTAAGAGGAGGTTATACCATGAAAAGGAGTATCTGGTTCAAATTATTAGTGACAGCGATTTTCTGTTTGAGCTTGGCCGTAACCGCTTGGGCGGAACCCAGTAAGCAAATTACCCTGGATGAGTTTGAGATTGGTGGTATCGGGGTGGGAACATCCCTGGATACAGTGGTGATGAAGTACGGTCTGCCTACCAAGCAAAGCAGTTTTAACTATAACAGGCTGATTAAAGGCATGATTTACAAATATGGTGATTTGTTGACCGTGGAAGCTATTCCCAAGTCCGATGGTGGCACCAGCGTTATCGGTGTAGTTTGCAAGAACCCCAAATTATTTACTCCCGGCGGGTTTGCCGTAGGCCGCAGCTACAAGGAAGTTGTTGCCAAATATGGCGTGGTTCCCAATGCTGCCAAGGGCAAATTAAGCGGTAATGAGAGATGGCTGGGAATGGCTCGTGGTTATACCTTTTATGATTACTATTCTGGTCCTTTCTGTATGCGCTTTAATGTGGATGACAAAGGCATCATCAAGACAATTGCTTTTGAAGCCTACGAATAATTAATTATGTAAAAATAGAAAAGCCGGCGGTCTGCATGAACAGACTGTCGGCTTTTTTGAATCTAAAGCGGGTACATCTTATTAAAAGGAGAAACTGCTCTTATACTTCACCCGGATCCATGATGCCCAGTTTCTTTTTCCAATAGCGGGAATAGATAGCGGCCAGAGGATTGTGACCTAACAGACGGTCTTTGACTACTAAATTGGTGACAGGGCCGGGGCAGTTCTTGTTAAAGATAGCATCATGACCTACACATAGGCCGCAGGAGATATACAGATCTACGCCCTGTTCGCTTAAAAAGCGTGCTTGCATCTTGGGGTTACACATAGCTTCGTGATCAAGTTCCGGTTTTACTTGCTTTAGGCCCAAATCTTTCTTGGGTACGCTGCAGGTCTTACAGCAAACACTGTAAAATTCAAAACCTTGTTGGGTAAAGTATTTGGCAATGTAGTGAGCTTCAGCGTTAAGACCAATACAGAATGACATGCCCAGTTTTTTGTAACCCATAGCCTTAGCAAATTCCGCTGTCTCTTGCAGGCGACAGATATTGCTATAGAAAGTGCCTTCCACATAAGCGGCGGCCTGCATGATTTTCTTTTCCTCATCCGTATAAAAATTTTTTACTTCTTCATGGGAAATACCGGTGCAGTTTACACCTTTGGTATAACAGGCGTGGGTCGGACAATCGGCACATTTACATCTCATAATTTTTACCTCCTTAGTAATTACGTTTATTATATAAGCTAAATAAATCTACAGGTTTGTCACTGCATAGCTGGAGATTGGGGTGGACTGCTAAAACTTTATCCCGGGCTGCTTCCAGGTCATGGAACACATCCCACTTGGCTACTACCTGATCGTGGCCATGGAGACGGAGCAGGTAGGAAGGATGAAAGGTGGCGATACAGTCTATGCCTTGCTTGGTCTTGAACCACTGACCTCTTTGGCGGGTGATGCGCATATCAGCATTGCCAAGGTAGTGCATGGCTACGCTGCCCAGGGCCACAATGACAAGAGGTTTTATAATTTCAATTTCTTTGTCCAGCCATAATTTGGCACAGAAATCAGCTTCGGCCAGGTTGGGGGTACGGTTGCCCAAGGGACGGCATTTAATAACATTGGTGGTTAGTACCTTATCTCTGGTAATCTGCACGGACCACAGCGCTTTGTCTAACAGCTGTCCTGAGGGTCCTATTAAAGGACAACCGTAATCATCTTCCACACCGCCGGGACCCTCGCCTACAAAAAGAATGGGACTGTCCGGATCGCCAAACCATCCTACAGGAGCCTGGCATTCTTTACGTAAAGGACAGGCGCTGCACCCGTCCAGTTGAGTCAGTAAGCTTTGTAAAGTATCCGCATTCATAATAACGCAGCCTGAGCCGCTTGTCTCCCTTCAGTTTTTCGTGACAGTAACTTATATTTACTATATAATAATATCATAACATAACCTGGAAGTTTGAGAAAGCAGGGGCTGAGAAAGATGACCAAAATTATTTTATGCTGGGTTAGTTGTCTGGTGTTTTTAACGGCCTGTGCCAATGCTAACAATGTGACATCGCAGGATAAAACTGTTAAAGCCGTCGAGTCAGTGACGACACAGGACCCAAACACAACAACTATTACTGTGCCGGCCATGGTGGACAAATTTTTGCCGTGGACAGCAGAGCGGGAAAAGTTAACCTATGCTTATGCTGAAAAACATTATGGCAAGAGCTGTACTGAAATAGTACCTCAGGTAGTAGTGGTGCATTGGACTGCTGGACCTACCTGGCAGTCAGCCTGGCAGTGGTTCGCTAATGCTAGCCGCGGCGACGGGACGGTGAACGTGTCCAGCCAGTTTATCGTGGACCGGGATGGTACTATCTACAGGCTGATGCCGGAAACTAAAATGGCAAGGCATATCATCGGTTATAACTGGTGCGCTATCGGTATTGAGAATGTGGGCGGCGTGGACAGTAGGGAAGATTTGACGCCGGCACAGCTGGCAGCTGATACCAAACTTATTGGTTATTTGGCCAAAGTTTATCCTACCATCAAGTATGTGTGGGGGCACTATCAGCAGAAGGTGGCCAGGACTAGCGGTTTGTATGTGGAAAATGTTGCCGGATACCACTCTGATAAAACAGATCCTGGTCCCAAATTTATGCGGGGCCTGCGGGAAAATTTAGCAGGGTCCGGCCTGACTTTTTATCCGGAATAACTGCTGAAAAAAAGATAATTATGACAGTGTAACATAATTGACACTTTGCTCTAGGCTTGATACAATTATACTAAGTCTAAATATACTCTAGATATTTTTACTAACCGCTTTTACTGCTGGCAAAGTTGTAGGGAGAGGAAGCGGGTAGGGGTTTATTTTTATCTAAAAGGAGAGATGCAGGCATGAAAGTAGCAATCATCATGGGAAGCAATTCTGACTGGCCCGTTTTGGAACCGGCAGAAAAGACGCTCATCGAATTCGGTATCGAAGTAGAAGTACAGGTCGCCTCCGCTCACAGAACGCCGGACCTGGTGCATGAATTTGCTGCTGGCGCCCGCGCACGCGGGGTGGAAGTAATTATTGCCGCTGCCGGCGCTGCTGCTCATTTGGGTGGTGTCATTGCCGCTTATACAACAGTGCCTGTGATTGGTATACCCATTAACGCCACGCCGCTGGGCGGTATGGATGCTCTGCTCAGCTTCGTGCAGATGCCTTCCGGTATCCCGGTGGCTACGATGGCTATTAATGGCGCTAAGAATGCGGCTATTTTTGCTGTAGAAATTTTGGCTGTTAAATATCCAGAGTTGCAGGTGAAATTAACGGAGAGCCGCAAGAAGATGCAGGCGGAAGTTTTGGAAAAAGGTAAAAAATTAGCTGCACAACGTGGCAAAAAGTGAGCCGGCCAGGTAATATAAGTTAGACAGACGATAAGTTAAGCAGATAGTACAAATTAAGCAAGTACGGCGGGAATAGGCAAAGGAGAAACATCGTGTCCTACACGGATTTGGAACTAGACAAGTTACATGAGGAATGTGGCGTCTTTGGCATTTACTCTCACAAGGAAGACGTGCCCCTGAATATTTACTGGGGGCTGTATGCCCTGCAACATCGCGGACAGGAAAGCTGTGGCATTGCTGTCAGCGATGGCAAAGAGATGCAGATTAAGCTGGGCATGGGTCTGGTCCCGGATGTCTTTAAAGATGGCGTTGGCGATCTGTCAGGACATGTGGGGATAGGTCATGTGCGTTATTCAACTACGGGCGCCAGCCTGGTTTATAATGTACAGCCACTTAAAGTTTTCTATGACGGTGGCGATTTAGCTTTGGCTCATAACGGTAATCTGGTGAATGCGGCAGAACTGCGCATGCGCCTGATGCGGGATGGAGCCTTTTTTAAAACCACGGTGGATTCCGAAGTGGTGCTGAGCCTGATTGCCCGCAGCCATAAAGAAAAGCTGGAGGACAGGGTAGCGGAAGCAGTTAATAAGATTAAAGGTGCTTTTGCCTTTTTAATCCTGGATGATAATAAACTGATTGCCTTAAGGGATCCGTTTGGCTTCCGGCCTTTGTGTCTGGGGCGTATGGACCATGGTTGGGTAGTTGCCAGTGAAAGTTGCGCTTTAGATTTGGTGGGAGCTAAATTTATCAGGGATGTGAAACCAGGAGAGATGCTGGTCTTCACTGATGATGATAAGGAACCGGAAAGCATCATGTACGCACAGGAGATGCCTAAGCGTTCCGCTTTCTGTGTTTTTGAATATGTGTATTTTGCCCGGACCGACAGTGTCATTGATAAACAGAACGTATACGAGGCTCGTGTCAACATGGGTCGTGAATTAGCCAAGGAAACCAGGGATATTCACCCGGATATTGTTATCAGTGTGCCAGACTCAGGTACGGCAGCGGCTGTAGGTTATTCCCTGGAAGCAGGCATTCCATTCCTGGAAGGTCTGACCAAGAATCGTTATGTAGGACGTACTTTTATTCAGCCTACCCAGAAGCAGAGACAGAATGCAGTACGCTTAAAACTGAACCCGATTCGCAGTATCGTGGAAGGCAAGTCAGTGGTTATGGTGGACGACAGTATTGTCCGGGGCACCACCAGCGGCAAAATAGTTACGCTCTTAAAAGAGGCCGGCGCCCGGGAGGTGCATGTATGTATCAGTTCCCCTCCTGTTAAGGAGCCCTGCTACTATGGCATTGATACCTCCGTGCGTAAGGAATTGATTGCTTCAACACATACGGAGGAAGAAATCCGCCAGTATATCGGCGCTGATTCCCTGCACTATATTTCTCTGGCGGGGCTGAAACGCAGTTTGAAAAACCTGAATCCCGAAGGTATGTGTTATGCCTGCTTTAATGCTGATTATCCTGATAATGCGGAAACAACCATGCGTCAGGGTTCCAAGTATTTGTTTGAGAAGAAGTGAGAGGGGGACGCAAGATGACAGAAAAGCATTTGACTTATGCTGATGCCGGAGTGGATATTGCTGCCGGCGATGAGGCTGTAGAATTGATGAAGGACGGTGTCAGGGCTACTTATAGACCGGAAGTCATTGGTGATTTGGGTGGTTTTGGCGGTCTCTTCGCCCTGGATACGAAAAAATACAAGGAGCCGGTGCTGGTTTCCGGTACAGATGGTGTTGGTACCAAACTGAAACTGGCTTTTATGGCTAATAAGCATGACACCATCGGCCAGGATGCGGTGGCAATGTGTGTCAACGATGTTCTGGTTCAGGGAGCAGAACCATTGTTCTTCCTGGATTATATCGCCGTGGATAAAGTTGATTCTCACAAGGTGGCTAATATTGTGAACGGGGTGGCACGGGCCTGCAAGGAGTCCGGCTGCGCCCTTATCGGCGGTGAAACTGCGGAAATGGCTGGCTTTTACGCCAAGAATGAATATGACATCGCCGGTTTCTGTGTAGGCGTCGTTGATAAGAGCAAGATGATTACCGGTGACAAGGTTAAGATGGGAGACGTACTTCTGGGCCTGCCTTCCAGCGGTGTGCATTCTAACGGTTTCTCGCTAGTAAGAAAGCTTTGCTTTGATATTAAAGGTTTTACCATGGATACACAGATTCCGGAATTTGGCTGTACCTTGGGAGAAAAGCTTTTGACTCCTACCCGGCTTTATCCTAAATCCTGTTTACCTTTAATCCAAAAATTTGATTTGCATGGTCTGGTACATATTACGGGCAGTGGTTTTTACGGTAATGTACCCAGGGTATTGCCCAAAGATTGTGATGCATTGATTGATGCAGGCAGCTGGCCCATGCCGATAGTTTTCAAAAAGCTGCAGGAGTGGGGCAATATTGACTGGAAAGAGATGTATACCACTTTCAACATGGGTATTGGTATGATCATGGTAGTTGATCCTTCTGAGGTGGAAGCTGTGAAAGCGGATTTACAAGCTCGTGGGGAAAAGTACTATGAGATTGGCAAGATTGTGTCCGGCCATCAAACTGCGGTTCTGAAAGGCGGCGTTTTCGGTGCATAAGATCGGCGTCCTGGCCAGTGGCCGGGGAAGTAATTTGCAGTCCATCATGGATAACATAGCCGACGGCAACCTGCCGCTGGAAATTGCGGTGGTCGTCAGTGACAAGCCGGGGGCGAAAGCCTTAAGCCGGGCAGAGGAATATTGTATTCCCACTGTGACGGTGGACCGCAAGGCTTGCAAGGACAAAGCTGAGTTTGAAACTAAGATTGATGCGGCACTACGGGAGCATGGGGTGGAGCTGGTAGTTTTAGCCGGTTTCATGCGTATCTTAAGTAGCTGGTTTGTGAAACGGTGGCCTTTAAAATTAATCAACATTCATCCGGCGCTGTTACCTAGTTTCACGGGCCTGGATGCCCAGGGACAGGCTGTAGCATACGGGGTTAAGGTAAGTGGCTGTACTGTACACTTTGTGGACGAAGGTACCGATACAGGGCCTATAATTTTGCAGAAAGTAGTGTCTGTGGAAGAGGGAGATACCGGGGAAACCCTGGCGGACCGGATTTTGATTCAGGAACATCGTGCCTTGCCGGAAGCATTAAAGCTGTGGGCAGAAGATCGTTTACAAGTACATGGCCGTAAGGTCAGTATCATAAATAAAAAGTGAGGTGTGTTAAATGCAAATTAAAAGAGCGCTGTTAAGTGTTTCTGATAAGACCGGAATTGTGAAGCTGGCGCAATTCCTTCATGAGATTGGCGTGGAAATTATTTCTACCGGCGGTACCATGAAGGCTATTAAGGATGCCGGCATTCCTGTTACTTATGTTAGTGATGTGACAGGTTTCCCGGAGATAATGGACGGCAGGGTAAAAACCCTGAACCCGAAGATTCATGGTGGTATCCTGGGAGTACGCAATAACCCGGAACATATGGCACAAATGGAAAAATATGGGATTAAGCCTATCGACCTGGTAGTTGTCAATCTGTATCCTTTCAGGGAAACTATTGCCAAACCTAATGTGACAGAAGCAGAAGCTATCGAAAATATTGATATTGGCGGTCCGGCTATGCTTAGGGCTGCAGCCAAGAATTTTCGGGATGTTGTTATCATTACTAATCCGGCCAGGTATTCTAGCCTCATTGCTATGCTGCAACAGCACGGTGATGTGGATCTGACCACCAGGAAAACCCTGGCGAAGGAAGCCTTTGCCCATACCAGTGAATATGATGCGGCTATCAGCGAATATTTAACCAAGCAGCTGATGAATGCCAAAAAAGCTTAACAGCTTGAAAGCAGGGTGTAAAATGAAGGTATTGTTAATTGGCGGCGGTGGACGTGAGCACGCCCTGGCCTGGAAGTTGGCGCAAAGCCTCCAGGTAGAACAGATTTTAGTTGCGCCGGGAAATCCCGGGATTGCCGCTGTGGAGAAGTGCCAGTGTATTGATTTGAATCTGGCAGATTTAAACAAGGTTGCGGATTTTGCCGAGGAAAATAGCATCGACCTGACCGTGGTTGGGCCGGAAGCTACCCTGGTGGCCGGCATCGTGGATATTTTTAATTCTCGTGGCCTGCCTATCTTTGGACCTACTAAAGCTGCTGCGGAACTGGAAGGCTCCAAAGCTTTTTCCAAAGAGATTATGGCCAAGTACCATATTCCCACTGCGTACTTTAAAACTTTTACGGATGCGGCAGCAGCTAAAGCATACGTGGAGGAAAAGGGTGCACCTATCGTCATTAAGACAGACGGTCTGGCTGCTGGAAAAGGCGTTGTGGTAGCCATGACCAAGGCGGAAGCGCTGGCTGCCATTGACAGTATGATGATTGACCACAAATTTGGTCAAAGTGGAGCCAAGCTGGTTATAGAAGAATTTATGGAGGGGGAGGAAGCTTCTCTTTTAGCTTTTACCGACGGTGTTATGGTAGTACCCATGATTGCTGCCCAAGACCATAAACGTGTAAACGATGGGGATGAAGGACCGAATACCGGTGGCATGGGGGCATACGCTCCGGCACCGGTTTTAACGGAACCTTTAAAGGTTAAGGCTACAGAAACTATTCTGAAACCTATCATTGCCGCCATGGCGAACGAAGGGCGCCGCTATACGGGCTGCCTTTACGCCGGACTGATGATTAAGGGTGAGGATATCAAGGTAGTAGAGTTTAACTGCCGGTTCGGTGATCCAGAAACTCAGGCTGTGTTGCCGCTTTTAGATGGTGACCTGGCCGAGATCATGTTGGCCTGTGCTACCAATTCTTTAAGCGAGGACATGGTATCCTGGAAGAAAGAAGCTGCCGTTTGTGTGGTTATGGCTTCTGAAGGGTATCCAGCCCATTATCCTTTGGGATTGGCGATTACAGGGACAGAAACAGCCGACGCTATGGATGATGTAATTGTCTTTCATGCAGGCACGAAAATAGAGAACGGTAAACTCGTTACTGCTGGCGGTCGTGTCTTAGGTGTGACGGCTTTAGGTTCTGGTATCAAGCAGGCCAAAGACAAAGCTTATAAGGCCGTAGAAAAAATCTCGTTTACCAATGCGCATTATCGCAAGGATATTGCGTGGCGCGCTTTAAAATAATTATAACTAAGAAAGGGAATGGTGTAACAAGCATGGCATTTTATTTTGACGAGCCGGCGCATACTTTTAGCGAGTATCTGTTAGTGCCTGGTTATTCTTCCGAAAAGTGTATTCCGAACAATGTAAATCTGCAAACTCCGTTAGTAAAGTTTAAGAAAGGGGAAACCCCGGCGTTAACGCTGAACATTCCTCTGGTATCAGCCATCATGCAGTCTGTGTCTGACGATAAGATGGCAATTGCTCTTTCTAAAGAAGGCGGCATCTCTTTCATTTTCGGCTCTCAATCTATTGAGAGTGAAGCGAATATGGTGCGTAATGTGAAAAGCCATAGGGCGGGTTTTGTTTTTAGTGATTCGAACATCAGCCCCGAAAGCACTCTGCAGGATATTATGAACCTGAAGGAAAAGACCGGTCACAGTACTGTAGTTGTTACCAGCGATGGAACTACTAACGGCCGACTGGAAGGTATTGTTACAAGCCGTGACTATCGTGTGAGCCGCATGGATTTGAACACTAAGGTTAGGGAATTCATGACTCCGGTGGAAAAGATGGTTACTGCCGGCAAGGATACTACTTTGCAACAGGCCAACGACATTATCTGGGACAACAAACTGAATACGCTGCCCATCATTGATGATGAAGGCCGCCTGCTGTATATGGTGTTCCGTAAAGATTATGCTACCCATAAAGAATATCCATTGGAACTTTTGGATGGCAGAAAACGTCATGTGGTCGGTGCCGGTATCAATACTCGCGATTACGCTGAGCGTGTGCCTGCCCTGGTAGAAGCAGGTGCAGATGTACTCTGTATCGACTCTTCCGAAGGCTTTAGTGCCTGGCAGAAAATTACGCTGCAGTGGATTCGCGATCACTATGGCGATAAGGTCAAGGTTGGTGCCGGTAACGTGGTGGATGCCGAAGGTTTCCGTTTCCTGGCGGAAGCCGGAGCTGACTTTGTTAAAGTCGGTATCGGCGGCGGTTCTATCTGTATCACCCGTGAACAAAAAGGTATCGGTCGCGGTCAGGCAACTGCAGTTATTGATGTCTGCAAGGCTCGTGATGAATATTACGAAGAAACGGGAGTGTATGTACCTGTATGTAGCGACGGTGGCATCGTGTATGATTATCACATGACCCTGGCATTAGCAATGGGTGCTGATTTCCTTATGCTGGGCCGCTATTTTGCTCGTTTCGATGAAAGTCCTACCAACAAGGTGAATGTGAACGGCAGCTACATGAAAGAATACTGGGGCGAAGGTTCCAATCGTGCCCGCAACTGGCAGCGTTACGACATGGGCGGCGCGCAGAAGCTGTCTTTCGAAGAAGGCGTGGATTCTTACGTTCCCTATGCCGGGAGTCTAAAGGACAACGTGACTCTGACTCTGGCCAAGGTACGTTCTACTATGTGTAACTGTGGCGCTTTGAATTTGCCTGAACTGCGGGAAAAAGCTAAATTGACTTTGGTTTCTGCTACTTCTATCGTGGAAGGCGGCGCTCATGACGTTATTCTCAAGGATAATGTCGGTCCCAATTACGTAAAATAAGATTGTTTTACCAGTAAGATTGTTACATTGTTTACAGTAGACAAGTATACAGTGTTCCTCGGTTAATTTAATTGACTAAAATCCCCGGCAAGGGTAAAATTAGCTTATAGTTTTAGAAAACTAAGAGGGGGAAAGATTCATGAACTGTAAAAAGTTATTTAAGGCTCTGGTCTGTGCAGGTTTGGTTGCTTCAGTAGCTATTATGGCAGGTTGTGGCGGCAGCGGAGACAAAAAAGCTGCAACCGCTAAGACCGGTAAGGTGTTCCGTGTAGGTATGGAATGTGCATACGCACCTTACAACTGGTCCCAGGCTAAGGCAGACGGTGGTGCTGTTCCTATTAAAGGGACCAATGAGTTTGCCTACGGCTATGATATTATGATGGCTAAGAAATTAGCTGATTCCATGGGTGCTACCTTGGAAGTAAATAAGATTGAATGGGATGGCCTGGCTCCAGCCGTGATGAGTGGTAAGATCGATGCCGCCATCGCAGGTATGTCCATTACTGCTAAACGCAAACAATCCGTTGATTTTACGAAACCGTATTTCTATGCAACCGTCATTGCCCTGGTAAGGGCAGACAGTCCGCAAGCTAAGGCTCAGAGTGTGACTGACCTGAAAGGTTCCAGCGCTACCAGCCAGCTGAATACTATCTGGTACGACCAGATTGATCAGATTCCTAATGCGAAGAAGTTACCGGCCATTGATAATGTGCCTGGTATGATCGTAGCTCTGGAAAGCGGAAAGTGCGACGTCATCGTCACCGATATTCCTACAGGCAAGGCAGCAGTTTTTGCTAACCCCAAGCTGAAAGTTTTAAACTTTGCTGAAGGCAAAGGCTTTAAGACTTCTCAGGAAGATGTAGAGATTGGTATCGCCATTAAGAAAGGCAACACCGAACTCAAGACAGCCCTGGATAAAGTGTTGGGCGGTATGAAGCCTGCTGATTTCGATAAGATGATGGATGAAGCCATTCAAAAACAACCGTTAGCTAAGAAATAAACAGTACACAGGATACGGGATGGCAGTGCCGTCCCGTATTTTAGTATTTTCCGGTTCCAGGTGTGGTGCCGGCAAAAAAATTGAGGTGTTAAGCAAATGGCAACATTGCCAACAACATTTTTTGGTTGGGTACATTTTTTATTACTCCAGTATGGCGAAGTCCTATTTAAGGGCGCCTGCGTGACGTTACTTTTAGCCATAGTAGGTACTTTTATCGGTTGCGTGATCGGGCTAGTCGTAGGTATCGTTGAAACAATTCCTGAAGATAAGGATGCAAGTTTTTTCAGCAGGGCGCTGTTGAAAACTGAGAAACGGATTCTGGACGCGTATGTGGAAATTTTCCGTGGTACACCTATGATTGTGCAGGCCATGGTAGTTTATTATGGTGCTATGAGCTTGTTCAGTATTGATATGTCACCGATGTTTGCAGGCTTTTTTGTAGTATCTATTAATACGGGAGCCTATATGGCGGAGAGTATGCGTGGCGGTATTGATTCCATCGACCAGGGACAAAAAGAAGCTGCCATCGCTATTGGCATGGATCATTTCCAGGCTATGCGCTGTGTCATCCTGCCTCAGGCAGTACGTAACATTCTGCCTCAGATTGGTAATAACTTAATTATTAATATTAAGGATACTTCTGTTTTGAACGTAATCTCTGTGACAGAGTTGTATTTTGCTTCTAAATCTGCCGCAGGTGTTTATTATAAATATTTTGAGATTTTCTTCATCACCTGTATTGTCTACTTCATCATGACCTTTACTGCCTCCCGCCTGCTGCGCTGGTGGGAAAAACGTCTGGATGGCCCCCGGGATTACCAGTTAGTGGAATATGATCCCCTGGCAGATCCCTGCGGCATACATCCTATCGCGACCAAGAAGCAGTAGAAAGGAAAGAAAAATGATAGAAGCGAATAATATCCTGTGTGTAAAAGGTTTAAAAAAGAGTTTTGGCGAGCGGGAAATTTTAAAGGGTATCGACTTTGAGGTAAAAAAGAGTGATGTGGTGTGCATCATTGGTCCTTCCGGTAGCGGTAAGTCTACGTTAATCCGTTGCGTGAACTTTTTGGAAGAACCTACCGAGGGTACCATTGAGTATGAAGGTCAGGAAGTGCACCAGGCTTTTAAGAAACTGCCTTTATATCGTACCAAGGTGGGTATGGTTTTCCAGCAGTTTAATCTGTTCAACAATATGTCTGTTGTGGAAAACTGTATGGTTGGCCAGGTGAAGGTGTTGCATATAGATAAGGAAGAAGCCCGCAAGACGGCATTGCAGAACTTGGAATATGTAGGCATGGCCGGTTATATGAACGCCAAACCCAGCCAGCTTTCCGGTGGCCAAAAACAAAGGGTGGCTATTGCCAGAGCTCTGGCTTTAAAGCCAGAGGTACTGTTAATGGATGAACCTACCAGCGCCCTGGATCCGGAAATGGTAGGTGAGGTGCTTACCGTCATGAAAAAACTGGCAGATCAGGGTTTAACCATGGTAGTAGTAACTCACGAGATGGCCTTTGCTAAAGAAGTAGCTACCAAAGTAATTTTTATAGATCAAGGCGTCATTGCTGAGCAGGGTACTGCGGATGATATGTTTCTGCATCCCCAGAAGCAGAGAACTAAAGATTTCTTAAGCCGGTTCAATGTCTTAGCTAATAAAAGTAGCGAAGAATAAAATATGCCCAACACCTTGTATGTGGGCGGAGGAAAGAAGACCAAAAAGATGAAATTATTAGCGCGTTTAGTATTGCTAGCCGCGTGTACCCTGCCGCTGACAGCGTGGGCTGCGGCGCATGAGAATGCTAAAACGGTTGCGCCTGTTGCCAAACCGGCAGCAGTTACTGCGCAGGTTAAAGGCACTCTTTTATTTGTACCCCTGGATGACCGTCCCGTGTGCAAGGCGTATACGGTAGATGCTTTGAGAGCTGCAGGCTGGCAGGTTGAGATGCCGCCTGATGCCACGATTTCCAGCGGTAACCACGGCGGCAAGCCGGACGAAATCTTTGCCTGGTTGGATAAAAAGGCACCGGAAGCTATCGGTATGGTGGTAAGTGCTGATGCTCTCATTTACGGCGGTCTGGTAGATTCCAGGACACATCATGAAAATCCACAGGTGCTGCAGGCAAGAGCTGCACGTCTCTTGAACTTAAAAAATACTAGCGGCAATCCCAATGTATTTGCTTTCGTAACGGTGATGCGTTCACCTCACGCTAGTTCTGCACCGGTGGAACCTGCTTATTACAAGGAATGGGGTCCAAAAATTTTCCGCCGTGGCCAACTGTTAGATAAGCAGGATATGGGTACGCTGAAAAGTAAGGAAAAAGATGAACTGATGGAACTGAATAAAGCTATCCCGGCCGAAGATTTGAAGGACCTGGATAGCCGCCGGGTTGTAAATATGAACCTGACCCGTTACCTTCTGAACGGTGTTAAGCAGGATAAGCTGGATTATCTGATGGTGGGCCGGGATGACACGTCAACTTTTTCTCAAGCCCATATGGATGCCCGTCATATTGAAACACTGGTAAATAAACTGCCGGATAAGAAAGTTCGTTTCTTTGCCGGTGCAGACCAATTGGGACTGATTTTGCTGGATCGTGCTGTGCATACTTTAACCCTCCAGACCCCTTTCGTGTACGCATTCTATGCAGGCGGTAAGGGCGGTAATACTATACCTTCTTATGAAGATACAGTCATCAGTGATACGGTGAAACAGCATATCCTGGCTGCGGGTGCTTATCCGGTAACCAATGCCAAGCACGCCGATTTGTGTTTAGGTGTCTTCACACCGGTAAACGGAAAGACTTGGGAAGCAAGCACTGTCAAGAATGACGGTAAGATTACGGATCAGGAAACTAATTTTACTGGCCGGGTACAGAAACTATTACAGCAGAGAAAGCCGGTGGTGGTAGCGGATGTGGCTTTTGCTAACGGATCTTCTACCGCTTTGACTAAACAAATTTTTGTTGCTGACATAGCCAAAAAATTAGCAGCATACGGCGGCTGGAACACAGCCAGTAACGCTATGGGGTTAGCTTTGGGACAAGGGCTGCTCACTAAGTACATGAGTCAGGCGGATGTGCAGAATCAATTGGAAGTACGCTACCTGGAAGACTGGGGCTACCAGGCTAAGGTACGTTCAGCAGTATATCAGGAATTAATATGGCCCAAGCAGCTTCCCGGCAGTCAGATGCCGGCTAACGTGAAGGCTGAAGCTGAAGCCGCTATCACGGCGGATATGCTGAAGTTGACAGCACCGGTGTTGGGAAATATGGCAGAAAAATATCAATATACGCTACCTTGGGAGCGTATGTTCGAAGTGTACGTTACTAAAAAATAATCAGTCCGTTGCTGCTTGTAAGATGTAGAGTAAATTAAAAGTACCTGCTACCTAATTAAAGATAGCAGGTACTAATTTTTATGCTTGTGTCCCCAACAAAGCACATCTAAAATATTAATGCAAACTGGCGGCGTCTATTCCATCTCTGCCACCAGGGGCAGGTTAAAAGTTTTGGAAAACCAGGGGGCTAAAAGCTCCAACTGGTGTTTCTCCATGTTGGCAGGGCCGCTAAGTTTTAAGCTGAGAACGGCTTTTTTCTTTTCCAACCGCGGCGCAATGAGAGGTACCTGGTTTGTCTCCGAATAGTCTAATCCTTCGGCGATGGCCAAAAACAAAGCCAGCCGGTTGATGTTCTTCCACTCTGTGTCGCTAATCATTTCTTTGTAGGTATGGTCCCGGAAATAACCCTTCGAAACGCCGTTATGCCAGCCAGCTATGGCGGCCACAATCATTTGCTCCACATGGGTGAGGCCAAAAAGTTTGGCGTTTTGGATCATGTAGGCTGAGGGGCGGGCGTGACTGTAATAGTTGATAGTGATACCGATGTCGTGAAGGAGTGCCGCTGTTTTTAAAAGTTTACGGTAACGCTTACCCAGACCGTGCAATTCCGACCAGGAATCAAACATGGTCAGAGCCAGAAAAGCAATATGCCGACAGTGTTCAACATCAGTACTGTACAGGTTAAGCATGTTCTCTGTGCTGGTTTCCAGAATGTCATCGGCGATGAGAGGCACCTTGCGAGCCTTGGAATAATAATCATAAAATAAGCCTTCGCGCAGACCGCAGCCGGAAACAATCATCTTTTTGCTGCCTGTGGCTTCAAACAGGCAGTTGATAATGGATGTACCGGCCAGGATAATATCGGCACGTTCGGTGCTTAGACCAGGGATACGGGTACGTTGCTCAAAGTTTGTTCCGCTCAATTTTTTGAAGATGCTTTTAAAGTTCTGGACGCTGAAACTATAATTGTGAATCTTTGATGAGGGGTAATGCTTAGATTTCTGAATCATTTTACTGACGGTACGTGCGGTACCGCCAACACCCATTAAGGGGAGCTTGGGGTCTTTCAGCCAAGTATACTTGGACAACTGGCTGGACAAAAAGAAACTCAGATCGCTGTACACATTGGCTTTCATGGTATTTTTGGTATTGAACATGCCTGTCATGTTGACACTACCAAAAGGTAACGACACCGAGTTTACTATTTTGCGGTCCCTGAATAAGATTAGTTCCGTGCTGCCGCCGCCAAGGTCGAAGATAATACCGTTTTTTTCGCTTAAAGTATTGATAACGCCCAGATAACTGATATAGGCTTCGGTAGTGCCGCTGATAATATGCAGGTTAATACCGGTTTCTTTTTCCACCAGCGCTGTCAGTTCAGCACCATTTTTAGCCGTACGGATGGCGGCTGTGGCTACGGCGATGATACGGTCTGCTTGGTAAAGCTTGCACATGTAGGCAAAACTTTTCATGGTTTCCAGGGTAGCGATAAAAGCTTCCGGGGTCAGATTGCCACGGACGTCAATTTTCTGGCTCAGCCTCAGGGCTTCTTTCTGGCTGAAAATCATATTGTAAGACCCATTTTTTAAGATGTGGCTGATGACCAGCCGGGCCGAGTTGGAACCCACATCGATGATGGCTATTCTTTGCATGTTATCCGCGCTCCATTTACAAATTACAACCGTAAAGGGCAAACCTGGGAAATAATTTCCACTCGCAAGCACAAAAAATAATAATTCTATATTTATATTTTACCACAGTCAGGGAAAAATCCTGCGTAACTTGTAAAATTTCTTGTAAAATTTGTGCCGATGTCTTGGTAATTTTTACTAATTACGGCACGATATACAGTACCAAAAACAATAATTTTAACCAATACCGACGTTACACATCGTACTATGAGGGTCGGACTTGTTAAATTTACGTAAAAAGCAAGGAATTTCGTAGCTTCTGTCGAATTTCTATTAGATAAGGAGGCGTTTAGTTTGAAACGGAAAACATATACGGTTTTTGCGGCCGTCCATCTTGGCTCCGAAGCTATCAGCATGACTATCGTGGAATACCGCAGCCTCACTAACTATAAAATTCTGGAGCAATGTCAACACCTGATTCGTCTGGGTGAAGAAACTTTTAAAAATAACCTGATTCCATTTTCTCTGGTGAACGAGATTTGCGAAGTACTACAGGGGTATAAGGAACTCATGCTCAGCTACGGTGTGGAAGAATATGCCATCAAGGCTACCACGGCGGTGCGAGAAGCACGCAACCAGTTGTTCCTGCTGGATCAGATTAAGATTAAGACGGGCTTTACGGTGGATGTAGTGGACATGCCACAGGAAATATATACCAAGTTCGTGTCCATCAGGAATACTCTGAAAGAGCAAGAGCCAAAAGCTGCTCAGGAAGGTATGCTGCTCATGGATATTTCTTCAGGTGGGCTGGGAATTACCTTTGTTCAGGATGAGAAGATTAAATACCAGTCCAATTTTCATGTAGGCATCATACGCATCAAGGAAAGCTTTAGCAGGAACCAGCGCAGCAGTAATCATTTTAACCGGGCTTTAATTCAGTTTTTGTCCAGCACCATCGGACCGGTACGCCGGGCTCTAGCCAAGCAGCATGTTCGCTATCTGGTCCTGTCCGGGACGGAGACTGAGATGATTTTAAAGATGCTGGGGCGGACAGAAATCGGTTATGTAGAACGGGTGACGGCACAGGAATTTAAGGCATTTTTTAAAAAAGTGCGCCAGCTGAACCTCCCTCAGATTATCAAGGTTTTTGGTTTAAAGGAAGATGCAGCAGAACTGGTGTTACCCACAATCCTGTTGTACGAGCAATTGCTGGATTTAGCGCCTGCAGAAGAGGTGCTGGTTCCTAAAGATCGTTACATCGACGGGGTAGCCCGCCTGCATATTGGCCGCAAGAATGCCAAGTTTGCCACCGAGCTGGATACGGAATTGTTAAGTTTGTTGCATCATATCGGAGAAATTTATAATTATGATGCTAAGCATGCGGCTCAGGTGGAATGGCTCAGCTGCGTTATCTTTGACAAACTGGGGGGGAAGGCTCACGGTTTGGATGATCACAGCCGGCTGCTGCTGAGAGCGGCAGCACTGCTCCATGATATTGGCAAATATGTATCCATGCGCAGCCATTCTCTGTATTCTTACCAGCTCATCATGGGTATGGATATTTTAGGTTTTAATGAGCGGGATAAGAAAATTATTGCTATGGCAGCTTATTATCACGCCCACAATGTTTTTGAAGAAGTAGGTAAAAAGGTGTTACAGCCGGAACCAGAACTGCTGCCTATTATTGCTAAGATTTCTTCTATCATCAGACTGGCAGATGCAATGGACCGGAGCTACCAGCAAAAGATTCGTAGCTGCAAGGTGGTAGTGAAGGCCTTGGATATAACAATCAAGGTGACCAGTAAAGAGGACTTGACCCTAGAAGAATGGACTTTTGCTTCCAAGGCGGTCATGTTCGAAGAAGTGTACGGGCTGAAGATTCATTTGGAACGGGTGAATGTAGAATGAAGACCATAGATTTAAACAAACCTGAATATTTTTTTAACCGGGAACTAAGCTGGCTAAAATTTAACCTGCGGGTCCTGAAAGAAGCGGAGGTTACAACTACGCCGCTTTTAGAACGACTGAAGTTCATTGCTATCACGGCTTCTAACCTGGATGAGTTCTTTATGGTCCGGGTGGCAGGTTTATGGGACCAGGTCACCAATGGTGTAACTACCAGGGATGCGGCCGGTCTTTCTCCACGGCGGCAGCTGAAGGAGATTGCCAAGGCGGCCCACGAACAGGTGAAACAGGAAAGCAAGGATTCACAGCTGGTGCTGCGAGAACTGGAAAGCGTAGGTGGTCCCGTGATTACCACGGTGGCTGCTTTAAGCCCTGCCAGTCGTGAATGGCTGGAAGAATATTATCAGGAAGTAATTTATCCGGTATTGACGCCCATGGCTGTGGATGCGTCGAGGCCGTTCCCTTTTCTGGCTAACCGCACTTTAAATCTGGCCGTACAGCTTTTGAATAACCAGGAACATGAAGAAAGTATGAGCGTGGTACAGGTACCTTCCGTGCTGCCGCGGCTTATTGAGGTGGAACGGGAAAAACGCCGGACTTTCGTCTTTTTGGAAGATGTTATAGCTAATCATGCCGGAGATTTATTTAAAGGCTGCAAGATTTTAGACGTGGTACCTTTCCGGGTGACCCGAGACAGCGATTTGGATGTGGACGAAGACGACATTGAAGATTTGCTACGGGAAGTGGAAAAATCTCTGCGCAAACGTAAACGCGGGGCAGCGGTACGTCTGGAACTGGGCCGCAGCCACAATAAAAAAATCAAGCAGTTCCTGGAAGAAAACCTGAGTTTGACAGACGAAGAAATTTATGAGATTGATGGTCCTTTAGACGCCACCTGTTTCTTTAAGTTTGCCGGTCTGAGCGGTATGTGGCCTTGGTTGTATGAGCCTTTTGTGCCACAGCGTCCCGCTGAAATTCCCGAAGATACCCAGGATTTATTTAAACTTATCCGGAAGCGGGATATTTTATTACACCATCCCTATGAAAGTTTTGATCCGGTGATTAAATTAGTCAGCGATGCGGCCAAAGATCCAGCAGTATTGGCCATTAAGCAGACACTGTACCGGGTCAGTGGTAATTCTCCTATTGTGGCCGCACTGGCTAGAGCTGCCGAAAATGGTAAGCAGGTTACGGCGTTAGTAGAATTAAAGGCTCGCTTTGATGAAGCCAATAATATTTTGTGGGCCCGGCGCCTGGAGCAAGCCGGTGTTCATGTTATCTACGGGTTAGTTGGTCTTAAGACTCATGCCAAGATTATTCTCATCGTGCGCCAGGAACCAGACGGTATTAAACGTTATGTGCATCTGGGCACGGGTAACTATAATGATAACACGGCTAAATTGTATACGGATCTGGGCCTGATGACAGCCAATGACGAGTTCGGCAGTGATGCTTCGGCATTCTTTAATCTGTTATCCGGGTATAGCGAGCCACCAGTGTGGAATAAACTGGTGATGGCACCTTTAGGTCTCAGAGAAAAAATTTACAGCCTTATTGATAACGAAATACGCATCGTCCAGGGGGGCGGTAAAGGTCATATTATCGCGAAGATGAACTCTCTCATTGACCAGCCGGTGATTAAAAAATTGTACGAAGCATCCTTAGCTGGTGTCAAAATCGAACTTATCGTCCGGGGAATCTGTGGCTTGCGCCCGGGTCTGCCGGATGTGAGCGCCAACATCACGGTGCGCAGTATTGTGGGCCGGCAGTTGGAGCATAGTCGTATCTTTTGGTTTGGCGGTGGCGGGAATGAACAGTTATTCCTTTCCAGTGCTGACTGGATGCCCAGAAACTTGAACGATCGGGTGGAACTTTTCTTTCCGGTAGAGAACGAGCAGCATGTGGCGAGGATTAAGGAACTGCTAAAGTTGTACCTGAAAGATAATGTAGGCAGTCATATCATGCAGTCCAATGGCGGTTACAGGCGTAGCAACAGCCGGGGCGAGGTGGTAAGCTCTCAGAACATCTTGTACGAGCAGGCACAGATGGCAGCTATTGTGGACAAACTTCCTATGGAAGCCAGATTACGTCCTTCTAAACGCAGTAGCACAGAAAAATCGTAAAAAAGTTGTATTCTTGGTTATTTGTTGCTATAATATTACAAGACATTCTGAGGAGGAGACCTTATGGATAAGTTTACCGTGACCATTAATTATCGTGGCAGGTATGGCTACATGGAATATGATCCGGCAACAAAAAAGGCCAATGTGGTCCTGGATTTGCCGGAACAAAAAGTGGCTGCAGAAAAGTTTTTATCTGAACCCGTGACTTTGGATCTGCCTGAAGGGACGACAATCAGAGATTTTGTTTCTAAGACGATTGATCCGCTTTCCAGCCTGGAAAACTTTAAGCTGAGCATCACTAAGCTGTGGTTTAAGACGGGCATCAGGGTAGAGTGGAGTATGCCTCCCGGAATGACGGAAAGTTTGGTTTAACTTTTGTTTCTGTAGCTCAGCTGGATAGAGCGACCGCCTCCTAAGCGGTAGGTCGGCAGTTCGAATCTGCCCAGGAACACCAATAAAAAAGCAAGTTCCCTAGGATAACCTGGGGAACTTTTTTATTTTTACTATAACTTTCCTGAAAATATTATTCTTTGTCACAAGGTAAGCTAAGATGATACAGGAACCTTGATGTAATTTTGGAGAATTTATTAAGGAACTAGAATTAATTTACAACAATTCTCTTTTTTCCCGTTCTAAAAAGTGTTACAATTAAAATATATATATTTTAAATTGGTCTATACTAAGATGAAGGGGGCGGCAAAAATGTTGCTAGCTGCTCAAAGTCAGGATGCAATTATTAAATGTCTGCTGAACTTGGCTGCAAGTAGTGCCAGACTTATGCTGTGGCGTTATGATCCTGTTACCAGGACAGGTTTTACCGTGGAAGG
Organism: uncultured Acidaminococcales bacterium; assembly: GCA_964293585.1. Classification (GTDB taxonomy): domain Bacteria; phylum Bacillota; class Negativicutes; order Acidaminococcales; family Acidaminococcaceae; genus JAKVKY01. Next base: position 6,547 of record CAXYYS010000007.1, on the reverse strand, counting down.
ATCGGTGATCATTCCGGGACTGCCCTTAGACGGTATGCAAAATCTACCGGAGTCTTTGTTGCCGTACCTTGAAGAAAGCAGCATTCCTAATATATTGGAATTTTATCAGAGTTTGCACAGGGGAGAACCAAAAGCAACCTGTGAAATCTGGTATAAAGCTACCGAGGAACATGCGCCTATTTGTACTAGGATGAATGGCATCCTGACAGTCGCTCCTGACGGCAAGACGCAGGAATATGTTTGTGTGTCCCAGGACGTTTCCCTGGAAAAAGTTGTGAGCAGTCAATACAATAGGATTATGGCAGGTATTACCCGGGACACGGAGCAGTTTATTTCCGTTGCCTTTGTAAATGTGACACGGAACACTATTACCAGTATTTATAGTCCCAGTGAACGAGCCCTGGAATTGCAAAAAGCTGCTAATTATAATGCCATGGTACAAGAATTCAGTACGGGATTCGTGGATAGTTTTACCCGGGAGCATTATCTTCATACTTGTATGCGGGAAACTTTGCTCAAAACTTTTAATAAGGGTGAAAATAAAGGTGATTTGCGCTTTCGTTATCGCTTAAGTAATAAGAGCATTCATTGGTTGAATATTAGTTTTTCTATGGCCAGAAATCCTCTTACAGGGGATATTGAAGGTATCTGCTATGTGCGGGATATTAATACAGAAGTACAAAGGGAACAGGCTTTACGTCGTTTGACGGACTGGGATTTTGAATGTATTGCCATCATTGACCTGTTAAGTCTGGAATATATTTATTTGAGCAGGAATAAAGAAGCGCAAAAGATTTTGCCGCCACAGAAACTTGATTATGACGGAGAAATTAAGTATGTAGCGGAGCACATGGTGGTACCGGAGCAAAAAGAGGATTATATGAAAAACATTTTGCTTGCCGGGTTATTAGAAAATTTAAAGCAACAGCCTAATTTTAGTTACTCTGTGTCTTTGCGGGACATTGACGGTGAGTTCCACCGGAAACTTTTGCATTATAGCTATCTGGATGAGAGTCGGCACGCTGTTTTATTATCGGCCATGGATATCACGGATTCTTATCTGCAGCATCTAGAAGAGTTAAAAGTGGTGGAAACTATGCTGCGCCGGGAAGAACAGGCACTTAAATATCGCAATGACTTCTTTAGCAATATCAGTCACGACATGCGTACGCCTTTAAACGGTATCTTGGGATTTACGAATCTGGCGCTGGAAGCACAAGATAGGCAACAGGTGTACCAGTATTTGAGTAAGATTAAGCTTAGCGGAGGGCTGCTGTTAGATTTAATTAACGATACCCTGATGTTGAGCAAACTGGAAAGTGGAAAACTGCAACCGCATTATGAAATTATTGATAATCGTCTGATTAGCGGACGGGTCTTAGTACCGGTCCAGGTGATGGCATCTGAAAAGAACGTAACCCTTGTGCAGGACCGCAGCCATTCACCCCATGTACTTTTGAAAGCGGATCGAGTAAACACGCAAAAAATTTTTATTAATCTGATTAGCAACGCGGTAAAGTTTACTCCTTCTGGCGGCAAGGTTGAAGTTATCATGGAGCAGCTGCAACAGCCGCAGTATGCTTGTAATTATCGTTTTATTGTGCGCGATACGGGCATCGGTATCAGCGAGGCATTTTTACCGCATATTTTTGAACCTTTTACGCAAGAAATTCATCCTCAGAGTGTGAAGGATAATGCCCAGGGTACCGGATTAGGACTGGCCATTGTCAAACAACTGGTGGAACTGTTGCATGGTCATATAGAGGTTAGAAGCACACTGGGTAAGGGAACAGAGTTTACAATCTTTCTGCCCATGCCGGTAGTGAAAAATGTGCAGGGTGAGCCGGACTGGGTTCCTGGGGCAGAGCCTGTTTTAGGTGGAGAACGGTCTGCAGAGGTATCAGCGGAGATTGAGGCGCGGGATCACCAGCAGCCACCGGTAAAAATTTTGCTATGTGAAGATAACTATTTAAACATGGAAATAGCTGTGACAATATTGCGTAAACGTGGCTATCTGGTAGATACAGCCGTTAATGGCAAGCTGGGTGTGGAAAAATTTATTGCTTCTCAGGTAGGAGAATATGCGGTAGTCCTTATGGATTTACGGATGCCTGTGTTAAATGGCTATGAGGCATCCAGAGCTATCAGAAAGTTGGAACGGCCCGATGCCGGTACGATTCCTATTATTGCCTTAAGTGCTGATGCTTATGACGAAGATATTCAAAAAGCTAAGGCAGCCGGCATGACGACGCATTTATCCAAGCCTATCCAACCGGAAGAATTTTTTGCTACGCTGGCACAATTAAGCCGCCGATAATAAAATGAAAGGTTGTTGAGCAAGGTGACTAAACAAGACCGGACAGAAACCTGGGAAAAGAATTTTTTACAAGATGCACTGCTACAGATCCTATTAAAGAGCGAAGACTATGTTTTCGTAAAAGACAAGGACCTGGTGTACAGGGCTGTTTCTGGACATGTAGCGAGGATGGCAGGGTATGAGGAACCGGAGGATTTAGTTGGTAAGACTGATATGGAGATTTTCCCGCCGGATTTGGCAGATAAGTATCGAAGGGATGACCTGCAGGTATTGGAAAGCGGAAAAGCCATTATTGGGATGATAGAGGCTTTACCTCCTTTAGAGGGAATTCAGCGCTGGACCAAGACCTGGAAATATCCGTTGTTTGATGGACAGCATCAAATTGTGGGGATGTATGGTATCAGCCGGGATATTACCAGGGAAAAATCTTTAGAAGCCACTGCCGTGGAAGCTCAAAAGTTTGTACAACTGATTACACATCTTCCTGGTGGCATCGGTATCCTGCATGAACAGGATGGTAAATTTTTCTTGGATTATGCCAATGATGGATGGTTTACAGCCCATCATATAGGAGTGGAACAGGCGCCTGCGCTTTTGGGAACGGACGTCTTTCCTTTGATTTATCCTGAGGACCAGGAAGATGTGGCCAAAGTTTTTGCAAAGAAGTGGCAAGGTACGCTGGTAGATTCTACATCTTATCGTTTTATGGATGCCGCGGGAGTAGTTCACTGGGTTCATCTTCGCTTTCGTAAAGCCTATGTGGCTGAGGGCCAGCAGTATTTTTATGCCATGGTTAACAATCTGGACGAGCAGATGGCTGCCGAAGAAAAATTACAAGAGAGCCGTGACGTGCTGCGTGAGGTTATAAGCAACTCAGATATTCAATTCTTTACCTATTTTCCCGGTAAGCATCGCTGTGAAATTTATATGACCAGTAATCGTTTGCAAGAATTGCCACAGGTCTGGGAAAATTTTCCGGATGATTTCTTGCAATACGCACGTCCAAAAAAAGAGGACGCACAGGCTTATCGGCAGATGCTGACAGAGATTGACCAGGGCGCAGATGAGGCAGAATGTAAGGTGCATTTTGCCTACAAGGATAGCTGGTTCTGGGAACGGATGCACCTGAAAGCTATCCGGGATAAGCAGGGGAAAGTCATTAAGGCACAAGGATATTCTGTGAATATAACCAGGGAAATGGAAGCATCCGAGCAGATCCGTCAGGAACGGGTGCGCCAGAAAACTTTGGAAGGTAATGTGTTTGAAGCGTTTTCTTTTAACCTGACCAAGAATTCAGAACCATATTTTAATACTCTGGATAAAAGTGTGCTGGATGAAGATTTGCCGGAAGAGTTAGTTAAGAGATCGCTACGAGTTGCTCCGGCGCTTACTAGCACGAAGGCAGAAACCAGAAAAATACTTTTGCATGCTGCTAATATGATACCGGATCAGAAAGAACAGGAACTTTTTATCAAGACCTGCAGTGGTGTTCCGGTCCGTGAAGCCTTAAGAACATCTGGAAATTATAAGGCGGAGATTAAATACCGTCGGCGTCGGGGCAATATGGTACGCTGGGTACAGACTTCGGCTGAAGTTTTAAAAGATCCGGAAAGTCAGGAGTATATTGCCTTTTACTATACTCAGGATATTAATGACAGCGTGATGCAGGAACGAATCTTTGGTAAGCTGATTGAGCGTAATTACGTGACGTTGTCTTTCTATGATTTGCAGTCCCGGACTTTGTATATTAAGAGCAGTGATGATCCCAGGATGGCCGCTTATAATGGCGTTTCTTATGAGGACGCTTTGGAAGATGCCCTGGAGCGCGTAGTACCGGATACGAAAGAGACGGCCAGGAAAGATTATAATATGGATACAATCCGGGAAGCTTTGGAAAAACAGGGAGAGTACACGGCTTATTTTACTAATAATGAGCGGGTGGAAAGTTTGCCTGGTAAGCCTTTCCGGCAGATGAAGAGCATTGCTTTTTATCTGGACGAGCACCGGGACGTAATTGTGTTTGTGGTCAGCGATGTGACCGAAATTGTGGAGCAGGAAAGACAACACCGGGAAAAACTCAGCGATGCCTTGATTGCGGCTGAGCAGGCTTCAGTGGCCAAAACGGAATTTCTTTCCCGTATGAGCCATGAGATTCGTACGCCGATGAACGCTATCATTGGCTTGGACGCCATTGCCTTACAGGAAAAATCTTTGTCTACTTCGATGGTAGATCATCTGCAAAAAATTGGTATTAGCGCCCGCTTCCTTTTGAGCTTGATTAACGATATCCTGGATATGAGCAGGATTGAAAGCGGCCGGATGCTTTTGCGTCAAGAAATTTTTAATTTTGAAGAATTAATTAACGGAATTAATACCATCCTGTATCAACAGTGCCTGGATAATGATCTGGAATATGAGTGCGTGCTAAAAAGTTATACGGAACCTGCCTATGTAGGGGATGCTACGAAACTGCAACAGGTGCTGGTCAATATTTTGGGAAATGCAGTTAAATTTACCCCTAAGGGGGGTAAGATTCATTTTATGATTGAACAGGTGGAACAACAAAAGGGTAAGGCAAAGTTGCGCTTTGAGATTTCTGATACCGGCATCGGTATTGATGCGGATTTTTTGCCCGAGTTGTTCAAACCTTTTACTCAAGAGGATCCAGGACGCACTACTGCTTACGGCGGTTCAGGTTTGGGCCTGGCTATTTCCAAAAACTTGGTAGGACTTATGGGTGGCGATATCACGGTCCATTCTATTAAGAATGTGGGCACGGACTTTACCGTGGAAGTACAAGTGGGATTGACTCAGGAAACTTTACAGCGCCGGACGGAACGGGCCAAGTTGCTGCAGCCTTTGTTTACTCTGATTGTGGATGACGACGTGATTGTGTGCCGTCATACCCAGATTGTGCTGCGAGAGGCAGGTCTAAAAGCGGAGTGGGTTGATTCGGGGATGTCGGCAGTAGAGAAGGTAAAGGAACAACGTAAGCTGCAACGCGACTATGATCTTATCTTGCTAGACTGGAAGATGCCGGACATGGATGGAGTGGAAACCGCGCGGGCTATCAGAAAGATAGTGGGACCAGAAGTTACTATTATCATCATGACGGCTTATGACTGGGCAAATATTGAACAACTGGCCCGGGAAGCCGGCGTAGATATGTTTATGAAAAAACCAATCTTTGCCTCTGCGGTGCAGGAAATTTTTACTAATGTCTTGCAAAAGAAGCAAGTCGTCCTGCAACCTCAGGAGTCGCATGATTTTGATTTTTCCGGTAAGCGAATTTTATTGGTGGAAGATAATATGATTAACGCTGAGATTGCTAAAAGTATCCTGGTTATGAAAAACTGTGCCGTGGAAACGGCTGCTAATGGCGCCGAGGCGATGGAAGCTTTTGCTGCGGCACCTTTGGGCTATTTTGATGCAATCTTGATGGATGTGCGGATGCCGGTCATGGACGGCTTAGAAGCAACCAGGGCAATTCGTGCCATGAGAAAAGCCAGCAGTAAGCGGATACCAATCATTGCCATGACGGCCAATGCTTTTGACGAAGATGTGAACATGTCTCTGGCGGCAGGAATGAACGCGCATCTGTCTAAACCTGTCGAGCCAGAGAAGTTGTATCAGGTTTTAGAAGATTTGATGGATAAGTACAGGGTTAAGTGAATTACATTTTGAGAGAAGGGCCTGCGGTTTTGTTCCGCAGGCCGGTTTTTGTGCAAGTATGCTTTGCAGGTATGGTAACACAATACCAACAGGTATTTGTTTTCAAGAAATTTCCAACATATAATACCGATAGAATAGATAAAAGAGCTTTATGTACGAATATAGATCTATGTTATTAATAAAGGAGGCTAGACGTGAAAAGATTTTTTTTAACACTATTATTGGTAGCGGTCTGTGCCAGATATGCTCCCTGTATAGCGCAGGCAGCCGTGTGTAATTTACAGCATAAAGTTGCAGTAGTCACGGCAGCCATTATTAAAACAAACATGGTGTATCCACAACCAGAGACAGTGGCGTATTACGGCCGTTGGGAAAAGACACAGAGCGGTACTATGCGTACCGGACGCGGCGCTACTTATCTGCGTACAGGTTTTACTGGTACACATATAGGTGTTCGTTTGCAGGATAATAAAAATATCTGGTGGCGGGCCAGTATTGATGGTGGTCCTTGGCAGCGTTTCCAGGCACAGTCTGGGGAGACAGTCCTGGCAGATGCTT
>CAXYYS010000006.1:0-66463 GCA_964293585.1 uncultured Acidaminococcales bacterium | reverse complement strand
ATATCGTTTCCCGGGCCTGCAGCTTTACGGTGAACTGTACGGCGAAGACCAGGCGAACTATCTGCCCAGTGATGTAGGGTACAGGGGCGGTTTGTATTTTCCGCAGCTGACGAAGGATGGCAGCTGGGATCTGCGTCTGGAAGGCGCCCATACCAATAATGACTGGTATGTACACGGCACTTATCAGAGCGGCTGGACCTACCATCACGATATCATGGGTGATGCCATGGGCCGCGGTGCTACCAAAGCTTATGCCGGGATTAATCATTATCTGAACGCCCGGGATACCCTGGGCCTGAACGCCGAGTATGTTAAGCTGGGCGAGCTGGGCTCCCTTAATCCCAAGGTGCTGGAGCTGTGGCTGAACTACGGGCACAAGCTGAACGCCAGCGACCGTCTGACGGCCATGGTAGGCTGGGCGTCCCTTAAAGATGCCGGTTACCAGGACGGGAATGACGTGAAGGATAAGTTTGTGAAACTGATTTGGCAGCGTAGCTATTAAAAACTGTTAAAACATATATAATTTGCCGGAAAGATTAATTTATCTGATGTTGTAATATTGCATATAATGACAAACCACACACCATTATTCCGGCCTGAAAAAACATACAGAAACAGGTCGGCTGTTACAGTATAATCAATATTTATTGTCATTTTTCTGCAAATGTGTTACAATTAGCAAAAGTATGGAATTTCATGCATTTTTTTATTTTCGTTATGTAAAACAACATAAAAATAAGTGAACAGGGGGATGCAAGAATGCTTAAGATTAAATTAATCGGTATAGGTGCTGCCGGCAATAAGGCTGCCATCGCCGCTTTCGAAAAAGGCGTGGTGGCTGAGGATGAACTTTTACTCATCAATAGTAACCTGGGTGATATTCCCCAGGAGTACAAAAAGTACGGCACCGTCCTGTCCGATAAGGTAGCAGGTACCGGCAAGGAACGTAGCATTGCCCGGGAAATTGCTATTGAGTATCTGGACAGCGCTGATAATGTGGTGGATGATTTTGTCAGCGACGCCGATCTGGTTTGTCTGGTCAATTCTTCTGAGGGCGGCACCGGCAGCGGCGCCAGCTCCGTGTTGTATAAATATCTGCTCAACGTAAGTTCCAAGAGCGTGCTGGGCTTTGTCTTCACCGGTTTTGAAGAAGACAGCCGCGGCCTGAAGAACACCCTGGAATTCTTTAAGGATATCGATCCGGAGATCGCGGTGCAGGTAATCAGCAATAAAAAATTCTTACCGCTCCTGGGCAAGAACAAGCTGAAGGCAGAGCGCCTGGCTAACGAGGAATTTGTACAACGCCTGCGCATCGTCAGCGGCCACGAGATGCATGAGAGCGCGCAGAACATTGATAAGACCGATTTACTGAAATTGGTAACCACGCCTGGTTTCATGCAAGTGGAGCACATGGTCCTGAAACCGGAACCGGCTACCACGGAGCAGTTCAACCAGCTGCTGGAGGATATGCTGAGCAACAGCAAGTCCTTGAAGACCACCCCGACCTGCAAACGTTTGGGTGCTGTGGTCAGCGTGGCTGATAACTTTAAGGAAATTATCGACTATAGTTTTGAGGAACTGATTAAGAAATACGGTACGCCTTACGAACTGTTCACCCATGTGCAGGATGCCACCAAGTACGGCAACGAGCTTTATGTGATTGCTGCCGGCATTGAGATGCCTTTGGATGCCATTAAGGATGTGTACGAAAAGTTTGAGGCCAAGGTACAACAGGTAGCCACCGGTGACAATGGTTTTGCCGATGCCGTTAAGGGCATGGTGGGCGATAAAGAGGATGATATGTTCAACCTGCGTCGTAAGGAACAGGCTACTCAGGAAGAACTGCTGGAGCGTAAGAAAAAGTTCTCTGAGATGTTTTCTAAGTAATCCTAAACAGTCAGGGATAAAACCCTGACTGTTTTTACTATGTTGAGGAGTGAGGAGCTCATGGGGAAAACGTTGAAGCTGTTGGCATTGCTGCTATGCATGCTGGCCCTGGCCGGCTGCGGCGCTAAGACTGCCCAGGTGGCGGTGCCCGAACAGGAAGCGGCGCCGGTTTCGAAAAAAGGCGAGGTGGCTGTGTATATGGACAGCACCCTCTCCATGCTTGGGTACGCCAATTTTCCTACGGACAGCGAGTATGCCGTGGCGTTAAAATCCATTGAGCAGGCTTTGAACGTGGCCTGGAAGGAAAGCCAGGTCCAGTTTTTCCGTTTCGGCAACACGACCCAGCCTCTGTCCCGGGAAGAGTTTTTGCAGGCGGCGACGCCGGGCTTTTACCAGGATACGGATAACAAGCTGCAAAGCGTGGTGGCAGGGTTAAAGCAGGATAAGGTGAACATCGTGGTCACCGACCTGTTCCAGACGGACCAGGACATGCAGTCCATCATCACGGCCCTGAACGCCAAGTTTTTGGGGGACGGCAACATGGTGGCGCTGCTGGGCATGAGCAGTCGTTTTAACGGGACGGTGTACGATATCGGTAATGCGGGGCTGCAGTTTTCCTATCAGAGCGGCGCCGATCCGAAAAGCTACAAGCCGTTTTATTTTTTAATCCTGGGTCCGGAGCAGGATGTGCTGCATCTGGTGCAGGCGTTTGAAAAAATTTTACCGAACACCGTGCCGCGTAAGCTGCTGGTGTACGGCGATAAACTGGGGACGGCAGGCAGGCTGACCGCCGCTAAGGCGGATCTGCCGGCAGGGCAGCGCACGTATGCCGCTACCAGTTCCCTTTTAGGCGAGCAGTCCGGGTATCTGCAATATATCTTGAAGGATAATCCCGGCGTGCTGTTGTTAGATTTTAATGTGACTTTGCCGTACGTCATGAAGGTGGAGCAGCCGGAATTTGTTTTAGACAAGCTGGAAGCCTGGCAGAACGGTAAGTTTGTGAACACGGCGGCCAAAGATTTTAAGAAGACGGAAGTTTTGAATACCACCAGCAAGGACAAGAGCCTGGAGTGCCGGGTGGCCTTGCAGTTAGATCCGGCCAAGCTGCCTCAGCGGGGCATCTACCGGGTGCATGTGGCGCTGCGGCCCAGTCTGGCCAACTACCGCCAGATCCAGCAGGTCTTTAAGAGCTGGAACATGGATGTGAGCGGCATGGACAGCTGGAACGCCGGAAATTTCCCTGGCAATACTACGTTTAATCTGGAAAAATTTACCAACAATCTGGCCGAGGTGGCCTATGTTTCCCTGGAGCCGTCTTTTGACGGCAGCTGGATTTATTTTAAATATTAACCACGGGAGGGAATGGGTGTGTTTGGAGAATATTATGTGAAAACAGCGGGCAGACGGCTGCTGTTTATCGTGCTCCTGGCTCTGCTGACCTTCGCGTTGGGATTTGCGGTATTAGGTGGCAGGGTGGTGCCGGCGGACGGCATGACCATTGAGAAGTGGCTGCAGAGATTTTATCTGTGCGGCGGCTTAAGCCTGCTCCTGGGTGTGGTCTGCGCCGCCGTCTGGTTTGGCAAGGGCCTGTTTTATGATGCTAACAGCGGCCGGCAGATGCGGCCGTTGTATTACGGTCTGGGTGCCCTGACGCTGGCAGGCGCTGTGCTCCTGGGCTTTTTGGTGCTGCCCCGGACGTACGAGTGGGGACTGCCGGCTCAGCTCTGGCTGGTGCTGATTGCCCCGCTGTATTATTATCTGGACAGCGTGTTTGCCGGTGCGTATCCGGTGCAGTTTGTGCCGCCCCTGGCCCGGGTTTTGTACGAGCGGGCCTGTGGCTTGGTGGCGCCTACGATCCTGACGCAGGACGTACGGTTTCAGAAAAACTTTTTTACGGAGCAGTTATGCCTGGTGCCGGCGACCAAGGACGGCCCGGCGCTGGTTCAGGCGGAAGCCGGTCAGATGCTGACCTGGAAGGGACAGCAGTATAGCTATTTTTATCCGGTAAGCGAGCAGCTGCTGGCTTATATCGTGCCCAGGGAGCTGACCACCAGGGTACAGCTGTTGATCCAGGGCGAAGGCGACAAGGAAAATATCCTGGTGCGGCTGGTGCTGCCCGGCAGTGATAACCGGCTGGCGCCGCTCTATATCGACAAGGTGTATAAGGAAGAACAGGTAGTAGTGGCTAAGTCCACGCCGGTTTTAGCCGTGTGGCCGTCCTTTGCCCTGACCGGGTTAAAACGCTGGAGCCGCTACTATACGTATTATGATGATAACGGGGCGGCGGATGTGTACGTGCGCCCTCAGGAAAAATGGGATTTGCCCCAGACTCTGCGCCGAGTAGAAACGGCGGGCCAGGGACGTAAGGAAATCCACTGCGGCGACAGCTATCCCCAGGTATTTGTGGCGGGCAGCTGCGACGGCGGCAAGGCGTACGGTCTTTTGGTGCCGGCGGCGCCGGAGCTGATTAATGTGACGAATAAGCGCAACTGTGCGGTGAGCGTGGACTTTGGTACCACGAACACGACGATTTGCTATGCCATGGAAGCTACGGCTCCCGGACCGCTGGTGCTGCACAACAAGATGCGGCAGTTCTTTGCTTTCCACGGCAACCGGAGCTGCCTGCGGGAGTTTTTCCTGCCGGATGATGAAGAAGTGGGCTGCGCCTGGATCATGAGTGCTTTCCACAGTTACAACGATATGCCGGGTACGGTGGAGCGCATGTTCCAGAAGGGCAATATTTATTTTGTGAACAAGTTTGACGCTCTTTCCAACCTGACCAACGTGACCACGGATTTAAAATGGGATCTGGAGCACCGGGAGCTGACCGAAGGTTTCCTGGAGCAGATCTGTACCCAGTGTCTGGCAGAGCTGGTGGCCAACGGCGCCACGGATATCGACTGGCGTTTCTCGTATCCCAAGTCTTTTACGGTGAACGAGAAACTCAGTTACGACCGGATCAGGCAGCAGGTCATGACCAACCTGGAATTAAACACGGGCAGCGAGGCTAAACCGGAGTTGTGCGTGCATTGTCATATGGATGAAACTTTTATTGTGCCGGAAAGCGTGGCGGTGGCTGCGTATTACGACCGGGATTACGGCGCCGACCGTTCCAACGGTATCGTGTGTATGGATATCGGCGGCGGCAGCACGGACCTGGCGTTCTGGTACGGGGACCGGCCTGATATTACCTGGCAGGCCAGCTTACGGCTGGCCGGACGGCAGATTTTTAGGGACGTGCTTTTTAGCAAGGCCAACATTAAGTTGTTTAAGCGTCTGGGCCTGGGCAATGATTTTAACAAAGAAGTGGACGAGCTGGCAGAGCTGGCGGAAAATAAACAGAACACGGGCAACTACGACGCCCGTAATGCTTTTGGCATCAAGCTGGACGCCCTTTTGAAAGAGCGGGAACAGGAAATCTGTAAGGCTTGGGCCAGCGGCTGCAAGAATGCCCCGGGGCTGAAACGGATCCGGGAAGCCATCCTGTTTGCCATGAGCGGTTTGTTGTATTACGCGGGCATGGTCTTTGGCCAGCAATATAAGGAAGGCACTTTTAACCACCTGACCCGGTTCCACGCCGTGTATATCGGCGGTAACGGTTCCAAGCTGCTGGACCTGGCCACGGATGGTATGTACAAGGAAAGCTGTGCGGAGTATAAAATTTTGGCGCAGCTGTTTAGGGATGGCATCCGTTGCACTTTGGGCGATAAGGTTTTTGCCACCCTGATGAACGACCTGGACTTTAAGATTATTACTATTAATAAGTCCCGCCAGCCTAAAGAGGAAGTGGCCTACGGACTTTTGTACGACGAGACGGCTAACATTGAAAAACTTTTGGAAGAACTGGGTCATACGGGCGTGAGCCAGAGCGCGGTAGCTGGCGAAGCCTTTCTGGATGACGACATGCGCAACACGGACGGCATCCTGACCCGCAAGAATTTGAAACACCGCCTGACGGTGGACAGCAAGATGCCGGTCTTTAAGAATTTTATCAAGGACCTGAACGCTCAGACGGAACACTTTTTGGCGTATAAGATGAACATTTACTCCGACGAATTTTTGTTCCAGATCCGGGAAGCGGTGAACAAGGCTCTGGCGGATAAGCGCCTGCAGGCGGATAACGATATGGCGGTGGAGCCGCTGTTTGCCCTGTCCTTAAGCCGCGCCATGGGTGCGCTGGCGGAACGGATTCAGGAGGAGCCGCAGCCGCATCACGATTGGTTGCAGTAAAAGTACGTGCTGCACGCTACGGGCGACTTCCCTTGCGGTTTAGACGCTCCGCTTAGCAACTCCGGAGGCAGACAATTTTTGACAGTGCAACATGTGATACAGTTTTTATGTATACAGGCGAATTTTTTGCAAAGTGTTACATTCTGCGTTGACAAATTTTTGTAATCTGGCTATACTGAGATAGTAAAAACTTGAGCACAGGGGTGCTCGGAAGTTGGCAATGAAGCCGCAGGCTGACCTTCGTCTCCTCTGCGGTTTTGCTTTTTACATATGAGGGGGCCTGTGGCATGGACAGAGGAGCCTGGGTTGAAGTTAATCTGGACGCTATTAAGAATAATGTTTTAGTGGCGAAACGCAGTTTGAAACCGGCAACCAAGTTGTGCGCCGTGGTGAAAGCTAATGCCTACGGACATGGAGCGGTGCAGGTGGCCCGGGAAGCTGCTGCGGCCGGTGTAGATTTTTTTGCCGTGGCTTTGCCCCAGGAGGGGGTTGAGTTCCGGGAAGCGGGGATCACGAAACCCATCCTGGTTTTGGGAATTTTACTTCCCAAAGTGGCGGACCTTGTGGTAAAATATAACTTGAGCTATGCCGTGTTTGATGAAGAACGGCTGATGGCTCTTAATGAAGCTGCCTTGGCTCAGCATAAGAAAGCCAAGATTCATATCGCTGTAGATACGGGTATGCACCGCATCGGCCTGCATGTAAGTGCGGCCGGCGCCTTTGCCGCCAAAGCGGCTAAGCTGCCCGGGATAGAGATTGAAGGCATGTTCTCCCATTTTGCTACGGCGGACGACGAGAACAAGGAGTACGCTGCGTACCAGTACCAGCGTTTCCTGGCTGCGAATAAAGAGATTGAAGCGCAGGGCGTCCATATTCCCATCAAGCATATTGCCAACCGCGCCGCTATCGCGGAGCTGCCGCAGTATCAGCTGGATATGGCGCGTCAGGGCATTACCCTGTACGGCATGCGCCCCGCAGGCATTACGGTTCCGTATCAGGAATACCGTCCCGCCATGGTGGTTAAGGCTCTGGTAGGTTTTGTAAAAACTCTGCCGGCCGGCGCCGACATCGGTTATGGGAGGACATTTACGACCGCTAAGCCCAGTGTTATTGCGACCGTTCCTATTGGTTATGCGGACGGGCTCAACCGGGCTTTATCCAATAAAGGCTATATGATTATCCGGGGCCGCAAGGCTCCCATCGTAGGCCGCATTTGTATGGACCAGGTGATGCTGGATGTTACGGACATCCCTGATGTCAAAGTAGGCGACGAGATTATTGTGTTCGGCGGGCCCGAGCTGCCGTTTGAGACGGTAGCTAAGTGGCAGCAGACCATTTGTTACGAGGTAACATGCGATCTCAGTTTGCGCCTGCCCCGCGTGTATGTGCGGGATTAACAACGCTTTCCCTTATTTTGTGGCTGTGGACAGTTTTTACTGGAAACAGCCCTTTTTTTTTAGGAGGTTAACATGGAAGCTAAAGAATGGAATGAATATGTAGAAAAAGTGGCCACCGGCGCCTGGCCTGTCCCTATCAATATGATCAAGGACCAGGAAAACTGGATGTGCCGCTCTATCGTAGGCCGGGCCCTGGTGTTTAAAGAGGACCTGGAAGGGGCCATGACGGTTTTAAGTACGGTGCTGGATGTGGAGCCGGATATGGACGAGGCGCCGGAAGTGGGGCTGTCCGAGGCGGAGCACAAGACTTTGTGTCTGCGGGAGCTGGGCGAGATCGTGTACAAGCTGGCTCATAAGCCGGACGCGGCCCTGCAGTATATTGACGCGGCCTATAAGATTGCCCGGGAGTATCAGCATCCCTTTAGGACCGGCGCCCGGGGCGAACTGTGGTACCGGCATCTGCAGCTTTTGGCAGAGTGCGGTAAAAAGGAGCAGGCCTGCGAGGAAGCCCGCAAGATGTTCCGGGACGAGCAGGAAACCAGCCATGCGCCCAAGCAGGACGATCCCAAGTCTAAGATTAACCCGTATAAATATTTCAGTTTAAAGTATCTGGCGGAGCAGGAATATGCGGCCGGCCATGTGGCCGAAGCCAGTTCGCTGCTGCATCAGGCTTTTGAGTTTTATCCGGTTTCCCTGGCGGGAGAAAAAGATTTGGCGGCAGCCAATGCGGTGAACGATCCGGAAGAGCGTTACAAGGCTTATCAGCACTGCGCTACCATCCAGTATCTGCCCTGGGAAAAACTGCCGCCTGCGGTGATCCGCCGCAACGTGTGAAACACCGGGCAGTTTGCGAAATTAAAACTGGCGGGGCGTGACGAAACTTTTTGAGAAATTAAAACTGGTGGAGCGCACGGAACTTTTGAGAAATTAAATTTTGTAAGGCGCCAGGAATCTTTTTAGGAAAGCTGGAGCGGACATGGACGAGGAAATTTTAAACTTGCTGGCGGCGCTGGTCGCCCTTAAAAGTGTTTCCGGTACGGCCGGCGAAAAACAAATAGAAGATTTTGTGCTGGCACAGCTGCAGGCGCTGCCGTATTTTACGGCGCACCCGGAACTGTGCGGCACTGTAACTTTGCCCGGTGACGCTGTAGGCCGCCGGGTTATTTTTGCCCTGGTGCGGGGACATAGTCCGGCCACGGTGTTGCTTTTGAACCATCACGATGTGGTGGATACGGCGGTGTACGGAGCGGCGGAACCCTGGGCTTGTGATGTGCAGCGGGCTGCCCGTCATGTGGCGGAGCTGGATATTTCCGGCGAGGCCCGGCAGGATTTAGAGTCCGGCGCCTGGCTGTTTGGCCGGGGCGCCTGCGATATGAAAGGCGGCCTGGCGGTACAGCTGGCCGTTTTGAAAAAGTATGCCCAAAACCCGGAACAGGGTTCGCTGCTTTTTGTGTCCGTGCCGGACGAGGAAGCTTTCTCTGCCGGGATGCGGGGAGCGCTGCCATTTTTGCAGCAATTGCGGGAACAGTACCAGCTGGATTACAAACTGTTAGTCAACTGCGAACCCAACCGCCGGGAAGGCGATAAACAAGTGGTCAGTTGCGGCAGCGTGGGCAAACTGCTGCCCGTGGTGCTGGTCCAGGGCCAGGCGGTGCAGATTGGCAGCTACGCCCAGGGGGTAAATCCGGTGGCGGTACTGGCCCAGCTGGTGGCCGCAACGGAAGGGGACCCGGAGTTTGTAGAAACATGGCAAGGAGAGCGGACCGTGCCGCCGGTATGGTATTTTATGCGGGACCTGAAAGACGGCTACGATTATTCGCTGCCAGCTCAGGCTGCCGGTTATTGTAATGTCTTAACGTTTACGCGTCCTGCCGCCCAGGTGCTGGATTATTTTGTGAACCTGGCCCGGCTGGCGGTGCGGACCGCCCTGGCCAGACAACAGCAGCTGGCGGCCCTGGCAGGTACGGTAGCGGTGCAGGAAATGCCGGTGCTGACTTATGCGGAGCTGCGGGAGCGGGCCCGGGAAAAAGACGGCTATGCTGCCTTTGCGGCCCGGCTGCAACAAGATCTGGCGGCACAGCTGCAGACCCGGGAACTGGATTATCCCCGGGCTACCCTGGCGGCCATCCGGGCGACGCTGACTTTTTGCAAGCTGAACTCGCCCCTGGTGGTGGTAGGCTTTGCGCCGCCCTATTATCCGGCGCTGAACAGTGAGGATCTGGAGAGCAAGGAATATGCCGGGCTGCAGCAGCTGATTGCTTCTCTGCTGCCGGTGCAGTTTGAGCATTATTTTTTAGGCGTTTCTGATTGCAGTTACTGCGGTCTTACCGGGGGTGCAGGCGGCGCTGCTTATACGGAGAACACGCCCCTGTGGGGATCTTTGTACAGTTTTGACTGGCAGGCTTTGGGCCGGTTACAAATTCCCTTTTTCCTTTTGGGACCCTGGGGCAAGGATCTGCATCAGGCTACGGAACGGGTGCATATCCATAGCCTGACCGTGATTTTACCGGCGGTGCTGCAGCAAGTTTTACGTCAGGCGTGGGCATAGCGCTTGCAAAATCTGTGCCAGGCGTGGGCATAGCGGTTGCCAATTTTGCAAAAAATGCGCTGGCATTGCTCAGAAACAATTATTAATTTTGCAACAAATTTTACACAAAGTACGTGCCGGGGACTGCATAATCTGGATAAGTATTCATTTTAACTCTTTACTATTGAAAAATATTTATTTTTAGATATAATGTAAAACATATTCGGTATGAATAGGTTTTACATTATTTTTTTAGGGGGTATTGGGAAATGGATAAGCAAGAAAAATCCACGGTGAAGGTCCCGGCTGCAGGTTATGTGGTACTGTTCCTGGCCATCGTGGTGTTCTCAGGACTTTTGGCAAAGCATGCCGGTTGGAACATGTTTGACTTTGATACGCTGAACGGCAAGTTTGGCGTTATCAAGAGCGCTACCAATAACTTTATGGGTAGCGGCGGCGTAGGCGCCCGGGCCGGCTTTATGTTTGCGCTCAGCCTGGTGCCCGGCGTTATGCTGGCCCTGGGACTGATGGAGATTGTAGAGTATTACGGCGGCCTGAAAGCGGCGCAAAAACTGCTGACCCCGATACTGCGTCCTTTGATGGGCATTCCGGGTATCTGCTGCGTAGCCCTGGTTTCCAGTCTGCAGAGCACGGATGCCGGCGCGGGCATGACCAAGCAGCTGCGTGCGGCCGGTGATATCACCAATAAGGAATTATTAATTTTCTCCGCCTTTCAGTTTACGGCGGGCGGCGTTATCGGTAACTATCTGGCTTCCGGTTCCGCCTTGTTCAGCGTTATGACAGTGCCTATCGTCACCCCGCTGGTAGTGATGCTGGTGATGAAACTGTTCGGCGCCAACATGATGCGCCTGTACGTACATTATTTTGTGAAAGAGGAGGAAGACTGAGATGAGCGAGGTACAAACTACAAGTGCTGCCGCTGTTGCCGCAGCACCGGAAAGAAAACTGAACATCATGGACGTCTTCGTTAAAGGCGCCCTGAAAGGCTGGGACATCGGCCTGAAGAATATCGTGCCTAACGTTATCATGGCTTTCGTGTGCATTCAGGTCCTGACCGTTACCGGCGCTCTGGATGCCTGCGGCCGGATTTTTGCTCCCGTCATGGCTATCTGGGGTCTGCCCGGACAAGCAATCATGGTACTGATGGGCGCCCTGATGAGCATGGGCGGCGCCGTAGGCGTGGCCATGGCTCTGGTGAGCAGCGGCACTCTGAACGGCCAGCATGTGGCCATCCTTATGCCCGCCATATACCTGATGGGTTCCAAGATTCAATATCTGGGACGCTTACTGGGCACCGCCGGCGTACCTCCCAAATACTGGGGCGTGCTCCTGGCTTTATCCATCATCAATGCGGGCATCGCTATGTTTATCATGAAGATGATCGCCCCGGCAGCGTAAAGTTTTAACCGGAGGGTACGGCGTTTGTCGTACCCTCTTTACCTATCTAAGGGAAATTTTGACAGCCAATCCGGCGGGCACAGGCTCAAACCGTAGTCTGCCCGGTGCGGCAAAGGAGACTTGACCATGGCAAAGATTGACATCTTAAAAGTATATGATTACCTGCATTCCATCCCGGAACTGGGTTTTAAAGAAGTGAAGACGGCCGCTTTCCTGGCGGAGCAGCTGCAAAAATTAGGTTACCAGGTGACTACCGGCGTGGGCGGTACCGGCGTCATCGGCACTATTAAGGGCCAGGAGCCCGGACCGGTGCTGATGCTGCGGGCCGATATGGACGCCCTGCCTTTTACCGTGGACGGCAAACCGGAAGTGCGCCATGCCTGCGGCCATGACAGCCATTGCAGCATGATGCTGGCGGCGGCAGCAGTTTTGGCGGATAAAGTTAAAAAAGGTACTTTGAAAATTTTATTCCAGCCGGCAGAAGAAATCGGCACCGGCGCCCTGGCGGTAATCAAGGACGGCGCCCTGGAAGGCGTGGATTATATTCTGGGGCTGCACAACCGGCCGGTGCAGGATATTCCGGACGGCACCCTGACCCCGGCGGTGAACCATTCCGCCCTGGCCCAGGTGGCCATCGACATTGAAGGCAAGAGCAGCCACGGCGCCCGCCCCCATTTAGGGGTGAACGCGGCAGAGACGGCGGCGGTGCTTACCACGGCTATCATGTCCATCAAGCTAAACCCGGTGAAGACCTGGTCTTGCAAGGTGACAGCCATCCAGTGCGGCAGCGTTTTTAATATTATCCCGGAAAAAGCCCACATGCTGGTGGACTGCCGGGCGGAAGATAACGAGACCATCGACGAGATGCTGACCAAACTGCAGCAGGCCGTGGACGGCGTCGCTCTCGCCATGGGCGCCAAGATTACTTTGACCACGCCTACGGGCATCATCCCGGCGCCGCAGTACGCTCCGGAAATGGTGCAGCTGCTGGCGGACAGCATCGTGGCAGTAGCAGGTAAGGAGCATTACCGGGAGCCTATCACTAATCCCGGCGGCGAAGATTTCCATTTCTTTACCCGCAAGTATCCTAAGCTGAAAGCCGGGTATCTGGGCGTAGGCGCAGGCGCTACTCCGGGCCTGCATGCGGTAAATATGCATCTGAACAAAAATTCTTTACAAAACGGCGCAGACGTGCTGGTGCACGCGGCCTTAAAAATTATCGGGTGAGCGAGGTTCTTATGACACAGGTTGTAGAAAAACAAGTTTTAGCTAAAGTTGCTGCCGCGCAGACAGAGATGTGGCAGTTTATCGAAAAGATTGTGAATACGGATTCCGGTTACGACTGTCCGGAAGGAGTGGCGCAAGTTGCCAGGATGATCGGCGGCGTGCTGGAGCCTTTGGGTTTTACGGTGGAATATCACGAGAGCAAGGGGCCGGTACAGCTGGTAGCTACCCGTCCCCGTCCGGGTAAACCTTCGGTGCTGCTCATGGGCCATATGGATACGGTGTTTGCCAAAGGCGCCGCGGCGGAGCGTCCCTTTAAGATCGTGGATGGTTTGGCCTACGGTCCCGGCGTCATCGACATGAAAAGCGGCATCGGCATCAGCGTGTACACGGTCAAAGCTTTGCTGGAAAGCGGTTTTGACGATGCGGATATCACGTTCCTGTTTGCCGGGGACGAAGAGATTAACCATCCGGATTCGGATGCGGTGGCGCAGTTTAAAAAATACGGCCGGGGCAAGACGGCGGTCTTTAACATGGAACCGGGCCGGGAAGACGGCAGCGTGGTGTACGGGCGCAAAGGTTTGTGGCGGCCGATAGTAGAAGTGACCGGCATCGCCGCTCATTCCGGCAATCATCACGACAAAGGTGCCAGCGCCGTTTTGGAACTGGCGCACAAGACCATCGATATGTTTAACATCACGGATTATCCCAGCGGCACCACCTGCAACGTAGGCGTTTTCCAGGGCGGCACCCTGCCCAATATCATGGCGGATAAGGCTATCGGCAAACTGGATGTGCGTTTTAAGACGCTGGACCAGGCAGCCCAGGCCAAGGAAAAAATTTACGCTATCTGTAAGCATGATTACGATACGCGTACCAGTACGAAGATCATCGACCGGGGCGCGGCGGATTATATGCCGCCCTTTGAGGTGACGGACGGTGGCATGCAGTTATTCCATTCTTTGCAAAAGCTGGCGGCACAGCTGGGACAGGCGCCGCTTACGGGACAGTATGTGGGCGGCTCTTCTGACGCCTGCTACACCACCATGGTGGGAGCGCCTACCGTGTGCGGCATGGGTCCCCAGGCGGACGGCCCCCATACGCCTACGGAGCACGGCTGGGTAGCCAGTTATCTGCCCCGCTGCCAGCTGCTGGCCATGGCACTGCTGCATCTGCGGGAGTTGTAATTAAAGAGCGGCCCCGGTGGAGGACCGCCGTGCTAAAAGCCGGATAAATTTAGCAATACCGGCGGTAAAAAGAGCGGCCAGGATTGTAAGCCCGGCCGGAATAGTGGTATAATATAGGGTATTATCGAGAGGTAATACCCTATCAGTTTCTGCAGGAGGTGTAACCATGGGCAGCATTTATTATTTTTCCGGGACCGGCAACAGCTATATGCTGGCCAAACAGTTAGCTGCGGCTTTGGATGCGGATGTGCGCAGCATGACCCAGTATCTGCGACAACCGGAGGAAATTGAGGCGGAGCTGGTGGGCTTTGTGGCACCGGTGTACTGCCTAAACCTGCCGCCGGTGGTGGAAAGGTTCCTGACCACGGTGCGCATTAAAAATAATCCGTATCTGTTTTATGTGGCCGACCCGGGCGCTATGACGGGCGGCAGCTTGAACCGGGCCAAGAAGATCCTGGCCGGGCGGGGCCTGAAACTGGCCGCCGCTTTTACGGTGCCGCTGCCGGATAACAGTATCGTTTTTCCCAGTCCCGCCAACCTGAAAAAGGACATGCTGGACCGTCTGCCGGAAAGGCTCAGCACCATCGTGTATGATGTGCAGGCCCGCCGGGAGAATACCGGCAGCCTGGGCAGCGGTGAGGTCATGGAACTGGTGAACAAGGCCGGCTGGGTCGTGATGGAGAACGCCCTGACGGTGAAACACCGCAAGCTGGATGCGGCCAAATGCATCGGCTGCGGCACCTGTGCTGCGGTTTGTCCTGCGGACTGCATCACCATGCAGGACGGTAAACCGGTTTTCGGACCGGGCTGTTACAGCTGTTTTGCCTGCACTCACTGGTGCCCGCAAAATGCTATCAGCATGGGCTTTTTAAAACCGGGCCACAGCAGCAGATATACGTATCCGGGGTTGACCGCGGCAGAACTGGCAGCGGCCAATAAAAAGTAAGTTTAGGGGGAATAAGAGTGTATAACAAGGTAGATGCCCAGTTTATCGCCGGGCTGGAAAAAATCGTGGGCAAGGAGCAGGTCTTTACGGACGCGCCTACCCTGGACAAGTACAAGACCGATGAGGAAACCAATCCCCACAAGTTCCATACGCCGGAAGCCGTGGTAGCTCCCGGCAGCACGGAAGAGGTAGCGGCGATCGTGAAGCTGGCCAACCAGGCCTGCGTACCTGTCACTGTCCGCAGCGCCGGTACCAGTTTGTCTGACGGCGCCATCGCCGTGAAGGGCGGTATCGTACTGCTCATGGAACGCATGCACAAAATTTTAGAACTGAACGAAGCCGGCATGTACATGGTAGTGGAAGCCGGCGCTTTGACCAAGGAGATTCAGGAAGCGGCCAAGGCCAAAAATTTGCTGTACGCCGGCGATCCCTGCAGCGCCGACAGTTGTATGATCGGCGGTAACATCGCCACTAACGCCGGCGGCAACCGGGCTGTCCGGTACGGCACCACCCGGGACCAGGTCTATCAGATTGAGGTGGTCACTCCCACCGGCGAGATTGTGAACCTGGGCGCCCGGCTGAAGAAAAAATCCACGGGCTACTGCCTGGAGCAGTTAGTCATGGGCAGCGAGGGTACGCTGGGCATTATCACCAAAGCAACTTTAAAGTTACTGCCCCTGCCTCCGTATCGTTTTGACCTGGTGGCCGTGTTCACGGATGTGGCCAAGGCCGCCGATATGGTAACCAAGGTTTTGAAAGCGGGTATCGCGCCTACCAGCGTGGAATTTATGGATAATCATTTCCTGCAAAGCAGCTGCCAGTTCTGCGAACTGACCCTGCCTCATATGCAGGATGGCAACTATATCATCATCACCGTGGAAACTTTTAGCGAAGATGAGCTGGACATGAAGATGGAGCAGCTGGATACTTTGTGCGAGGCCAACGGCGCCGTGGATGTTCTGGAAGCGGACGACCGGGTATGGAAGGTGCGCCGCAACTGCCAGGAATCCCTGCGGGTCATTAGCCCCGTCAGCATCACGGACGACGTGGTGGTACCGGTGGACAAGGTGGCCGATTGCATCAAGTTTGTGGAAGAACACGGCAAGAAATATCCGTTTAAGGTATTAACCCTGGCCCATGCCGGCGACGGCAACCTGCACTTCTGCCTGTGCAAATGCGACCTGGACGACGCTACCTGGGATACGGAAGTGGCCAAGTTCCACGCCGAAGTGTATGAGTACGCCTACGCCCTGGGCGGCAGGTTGTCCGGCGAGCACGGCATCGGCGCCAAGAAGCTGCCGGAGATGGCTACCTATACCCCGGCGGGCGAATTAGAAATGATGAAAGCCATTAAGAAAGCTTTGGATCCTCAAAATATTTTAAACCCCGGTAAAATTTTTGATATATAAGGAGAGAACAACATGGCTCATTATAATCCCGTGACGGAAGCAGTCCTGGCCGCCCTGAAAGCAGCCCTGGGTGCTGAATTTGTGAAGAACGACCCGGAAACTCTGACCAAGTACCAGACCGATGAGGAAACAGACCCCCGTTTGTTCCATAAACCTGAGGTGGTAGTGCTCCCCGGCAGTACGGAAGAAGTGGCCAAGGTGATGCAGATCGCCAACCAGTTTAACGTGCCGGTAACGCCCCGCAGCGCCGGTACCAGCGTTTCCTGCGGCGCTATCCCCGTCTGCGGCGGCATCGTGCTGCTCATGGAACGGATGCACAAGATTGTGGAGATTAACGAAGCCGGCATGTACATGGTAGTAGAAGCCGGCGCTCTGACCAAAGAGATTCAGGAAGCGGCCAAGGCCAAGAATTTGCTGTACGCCGGCGATCCCTGCAGCGCCGACAGCTGTATGATTGGCGGTAACATCGCCACTAATGCCGGCGGTAACCGGGCCGTCCGTTACGGCACTACCCGGGACCAGATTTATGCCGTGGAAGTGGTTACTCCGACCGGCGAGATTGTAAATTTAGGCGCCCGGCTGAAGAAAAAATCTACCGGCTACTGCCTGGAACAACTGATCATGGGCAGCGAAGGCACCCTGGGTATTATCACCAAGGCTACTTTGAAATTACTGCCCCTGCCTCCGTATCGTCTGGACCTGCTGGCCATTTTTACGGACCTGCACAAGGCCGTAACCCTGGTGCCCAACCTGATTAAGGCGGGCCTGAATCCTACCAGCGTGGAATTTATGGACAACAAGTTTGTCCGCAGCAGCAGCGACTACTGCGAGACCAAGCTGCCTCACTACGAGGATGGTTGTTACCTGATTGTGACTATCGAAACTTTTAACGAGGACGAACTGGACACGAAGATGGAGCAGCTGGATGAAATTTGCGAAAGCAGTGGCGCCGTGGACGTGCTGGAAGCAGACGACCGGGTGTGGAACCTGCGCCGGAACTGCCTGGAATCCACCCGTTCTATCAGCCTGATCGGCAGCAGCGACGATCTGGTGGTACCTGTGGACCAGATTGCCAACTGCATCACCCATCTGATGGATGTATCCAAAGATTTTAAGTTCAATCTGTTCTGCCTGGCCCATGCCGGCGACGGCAACTTGCATTTCCAGCTTTTGAAGGGCGACATGACTGACCAGGAGTGGGAAGACCAGGTGAACGGCTTCCACGCTATCGCCTATCCGTATGTGTACAGCCTGGGCGGCCGCCTGTCCGGCGAACACGCCATCGGCGCCAAGAAACTGGCGGCCATGGAAAAGGTTACGGATCCGGTAGAGCTGAACATGATGCGCGCCATTAAGCGGGCGCTGGATCCCAAGGATATTTTGAACCCGGGCAAGATTTTTAATGTCTGAGGCGGAAGTTTTAATTTAAAAGAATAATGCCGCAGGTGAGCGTCTTAGTTGACGCACTCGCTGCGGCATTTTTGTTATTATAAAGTTTTTAGTCGCCGCCGCTCCGGCGGCTGCGTCGTGCCGTAGCATAGTGCTGCACCAAGGCGCTCACCTGCGGCTTGCTACTTCTAAGATAAAAGTCCCGGACGACAGATAAAATCTGTTGCCCGGGACTAGTTGTTTTTAAGGATGAAGAAGATGAGAACAATGTTGTTGCAGCCGTTACGCAGATGAAGGAAGAGGGGAAAGTCGCTACGCGAATGCGGAGGGATGCGTAGTTTTAATAGGACTGCGAAGCGCGGCGAGCATGAAGGCCCGGTCACAGACCGGGAACAGCATGCGAGCAGCTGCAGCAGTCCATTAAAACAGCAGACCGCAGCTCTGAGCGTAAAGACTTTCCCCTATCCCTTTTCTAGGTAGTAACTGTTGCTAGTCACACTCGCTCACAGCAACGGCAAATTGCACGCTGTCTGGAGTGCGCTCACCTGCTTTGCCACCAGGCCACCAGCGCTACCACGGCCATGACTGCCACGCAGATTACGTAGCCCCAGGCCGCTTTGAGCTCAGGCATATTCTCAAAACGCATCCCGTACAGGGCGGCGATGAAGATAATGGGCAGGAAGACGGCGCACAGAGTAGTCAGGTTGTGAATAGCCGCCGTGTTCCTGGCCAGTAGTTCCTGTTCCCGGGCCTTCTGCAGGGCACTGATGGTAAAGAGACAGCTGTTCAGGACCAGCTGCATGTTGGCACATTCGGCCTGCAGCATCCCGTAGCCCCGGCTGTTGACGCCGGTGGCGCTCAGTCCCAGTTTTTCCGGAAAGGCATTCAGCAGCTGCTGATGGCCGGAGACGATGCTGGCAGCTTCGCCCAGGGCAGCGTTCATATGTGATAGTTCCCGGCCTTCCGGCAGAGAGCCGTCCTTTTCTAAATCCTGCTGCCAGGAAGACAAGGTTTCGTCAAAACCGAGCAGCACGGTCACGGTGCTATGGTAAATTTTTTGTAAGATAGTCTGGAAGATGTCGGACGGAGTAATTTCTTGTGACGGCAGCGGCGCCAGGGTCTGGCTGAGGCTGGTAAAAAGCAGGTCGCTGCCGTGCCGCAGGGTCACGATTTTCTCCGGCAGCAGGATCAGACCCAGGTTTTCGCCCCGGGTGGCGATGCCGTTGTCGTTGTACAGATAGCGGCAGATGCAGACATCTTTGCCCGGGCTGTGGAGAAATACCGAAGCCTGGTGCCGGTTTTCCAGGCACTTTTGTGTATCCAGCCGCAGGTCCAGCTTGTGGTACAGGTCCAGGATGACATCCTTACCCGCAGAAAAAGTATAGTCAGACCAGCATCTGGCGGGAGCCGCCGGGGTGGTGGATTTTTGCAGGTCCTTAAGCATGTTCTTCCTCCTTTGTCAAACAGGCAGATACGGGCATAGAGATGGTACGTATGGCGAGGCTCTTGCTTGCCACAATGCCCTAAACCTATTATAATAAAATTATAAGGCATCTTGTAAATGTAGACAAGTTAATTTTGCGGACAGAGAATCTTTAGCGAAGCACCGAAAGAAGGGGAGGATATGCACATGTTTGACAAAGTGATGCTGGCCATGGATATGTCGGAACGGACGGATGACTTGTTAGGAGCGTTTTACAGTTTGTGTCCGGACACGGAGACCGAGGTGTACCTGCTGCACGTGGCAGCCAGGGAAGAGGACCAGGACATCAACAGCAGCTATTATAAAAAAACTTTCAGCCAGCTGCAGGGTTACGAAAAGGACCTGCATAAAGCCGGTTATGATAATGTTTCCATCGTCTGGGAATATAACCCGGTACCTTTGAACGGTATCCTCAGCGCCTCGGTGGGGCGGGATGTGGATCTGCTCTGCCTGGTTTCCCACGGTAAAGGTTTATTTGAAAGCGCCTTCCGGGGCAGCATGACTTTTGATGTGGCCCGTTCGTCCTTAGTACCGGTGCTGATCGTGAAAGAGGAGCACGCCCGGGAAAATTATCTGGAGCGCATACTGGTGCCCACGGATTTTTCCCGCAAATCCCTGGTAGGGTTAAGCGTGCTGCGCAATATGCACGACCATGTGGGCGAAATTTTGTTTGTCCATGTGCTGGAGCGTTTTCGCAGCGAGGATGAGCTGCGGGTAAAACGGGAGACTGCTCAGAACATGCTCCAGGAAATGGTGGAAGAGATGAAGACTTTCGGCATTCCCGCCCGCTATATTATTGATCAGGGCATCGCTTCCAAGGAAGTATGCCGTCTGGCGGAAACCGAAAAATGCACCCTGATTTGTACGGGCAAGACCGGCGCCGGTCTGGTAAAGGGACTGCTCATGGGCAGCACCGCGCAAAATATTACCCTGAACACCCCTTGTTCCCTGTTGATTATGCCGGGTCGGGGCGAAGATGAAGAATAGAATTTAGTGAGAATGCCTTGACAGAATGCGGAAATCTAGGTATACTTTTATTTGCGGCTGATTAATTTTAGCCGCAAATAATTTCATATTTTTGTTTCACGTTTCAACCCGGAGAGATGACCGAGTGGTTGAAGGTGCACGCCTGGAAAGCGTGTATACGAGAAATCGTATCGAGGGTTCGAATCCCTCTCTCTCCGCCATTAAAATTTGGGCCGCCCCGGCGGCTTTTTTCATCCGGGGGTTTTTCTGTAGGGCCGCAGCAGCAGGTCCTGCGCAATGTATGACTGTGAACCGTGTCAGGTCCGGAAGGAAGCAGCACTAAGCAGATACAGCATGTGCCGCGGGGGTGCCGGTTGCTGTGGTCCTACAGGGAAATCACCGTAAGCCGTCAGCAGGTACCGTTTAACCGGTTCCCGGCTGGCGGTTTTTGTTTGCTTTTGTTTGGCGCGGTTTTTTGGTATAATAATAAAATAATGGAGGAAAACCGCTATGGCTTATGTAACTTTATATTTGCGCTGGCGTCCTCAGGATTTTGACAGCCTGGTAGGGCAGCAGCCAATCAAACAGGCTTTAAGTAATGCCCTGACCACGGGCAGGATTGCCCATGCTTATCTGTTTACCGGTCCCCGGGGTACGGGCAAGACCACCACGGCGCGCATCTTTGCCAAGGCGCTGAACTGTGAGCACGGTCCTACAGCTACGCCCTGCGGCAAATGCGGCAACTGTGTCCAGATCACGGAAGGCACATCCATGGATGTGCAGGAACTGGATGCGGCGTCGAACCGCGGCGTGGAAGATATTAAGAACCTGAATAAGAACGCGGACTTTGCACCGGTGAACTGCCGCTACAAGGTCTATATCATCGACGAGGCCCATATGCTGACCACGGAAGCCTGCAACGCGCTGCTTAAGACGCTGGAGGAACCGCCGGCCCATGTGGTGTTCATCCTGGCCACCACGGAACCGCAAAAGATCCTGCCGACGATTCATTCCCGCTGTCAGCGTTTTGATTTCCATCCGCTGACCCAGGAGGAGATCGTGGACCATTTGCGCAAGGTGGCAGCCGGCAGTGATATTAAGGCGGACGACGAGGCTTTGCAGCTGATCGCGGCGGCTTCGGAAGGCGGTATGCGTGACGCTTTAAGTTTGCTGGAGCAGTGCGGCGTCATGGCGGAGCAGGTAACCGGTGAGACGGTGCGCAGCGTACGAGGCATCGTAGGACGGGAAATCCTGCGGCAGCTGATGGCGGCCGTGGGGCAGAGCCAGCCGGCGGCAGCCCTGGAAATTTTCGCCAAATTGTTGGAACAGGGCAAGGATATTGCCCAGATCCTGTTAGAGATAGAAGAATATCTGCGTTCGCTGTTGCTGTTTCAGGCGGCGCCGGATTATCAGCAGATTTATGTGACGGATACGGCGGCAGCTTTTAAACAGCTGGTGCCTTTCTTCCCTCCGGAGCGCATCCTGGCAGCCCAGGAAGTTTTACACCAGGCGCTGGGAGAATTGCGTTTCCTGTCCCGGGGCCGCATCGTAGCGGAAATGTGTTTGTGCGATTTGTGCCAGGTCAAGGGTGACAGCCTGCTGGCTTTAAAGGCCCGGGTGGCGCAGCTGGAAAAAGCTGTGGCCGGCGGGGTACCGCTGCCCTATGCGGCGCCCCAGGTTGTAACGCCGCAAGTTGCGGCAGCACCAAAAGTTGTAGCGCCGCAAGTTACGGCAGAGCCAAAAATTGTAGCGCCGCAAGTTACGGCAGAGCCAAAAATTGCAGCGCCGCAAGTTACGGTAGCACCAAAAGTTGTAGCGCCGCAAGTTACGGCAGCACCAAAAGTTGCAACGCCCAAAGTTGCGGCAGAACCAAAAATTGCAGCGCCGCAAGTTGCGGCAGAACCAAAAATTGTCGCGCCCAAGGTTGCGGCAGAGCCAAAAGTTGTCGCGCCCCAGCCGGTGCAACCCTATAGCGGCGACTGGGCCACGGGCGATGCTTACTGGACCCAGGCCCGGGAACTCCTGAAAGGCGAAGGCAAGATGTCTATGTTTGCCTGCGCGCTGACGGCATCGGTGCTGTCCCTGGAGGGCGACGTGCTTACCCTGGGCTTTAAGAACAAGTTTACCTGTGACCGGATGCAGCAGCCGGATTACCGGGCCAGCTTTGAGGATGCTCTGCTCCGGGTCAGCCGCAGGACCATTAAGTTAAGCTGCGTGCTGGAAACAGCTAAACCGGCCGCGCCTAAAAAAAAAGTAACGGCTAAGACGGAAGCGGTACCGGAAGCGGCGATGGGTACATCGGCCCGCAAGGCCATGGCGTTTTTTGGCGGCACCTTGCAGTGGGCGGCAGGCAAACAGCCGGAGCCTAAATAAACCGCTGATGTTTTTAGCGCCGGGCAGTTCGTTAAACCCGCGGCGTGTAAATGCAGCCGCAGAAAAAATTTGACATTTGGTACTTTTGTAGTAATATGCTAAATATATTGTAGAAATAATTTTAAGCAAGGTAAGACTTTTACTAAGACTGGTACTTGAAGGAGGATCTTAAATTATGGGTAAAGGCATGAAGTTCCCGGGTATGGGTGGTTTAGGCAACATGCAGGGCATGCTGCAAAAGGTACAGAAGATGCAGGGTGAGATGCAGAAGATGCAGGAAGAACTCCAGGCTCGTACTTTTGAAGCAACCGTTGGCGGCGGAGCCGTGACGGTGGTGATGAGCGGCAAGAAGGAACTGCAGAGCATTAAGCTGGCGCCTACGGCCGTGGATCCCGAGGATGTGGATATGCTGCAGGATTTGATCGTGGCTGCGGTGAACGAGGCTATGCATCAGATTGACGAAGTTTCCGAGAAGGAAATGAATAAGATTACGGGTGGCATGAAGCTTCCTGGCATGTAAGATGGCAGGGATGATCAAACCCATCAGTAATGTGTACGACCAGCTGCGGCGTCTGCCGGGACTAGGTTCCAAGACGGCTCTGCGCCTGGCGTATCATGTTATTGATATGGATACGGCCGATGTGGAACGGCTGGCGGCGACCCTGATTGCGGCCAAGCAGCAGATCCATCTGTGCTCCCGTTGTTTTAATTTTACGGACAAGGATTTGTGCGAGGTGTGCGCCGATTCCCAAAGGGACCAGGGCCTCATCTGCGTGGTGGAAGAACCACAGGATGTGCTGGCCATGGAACGTACCCGGGGCTACAAAGGCGTCTACCATGTTTTGCACGGCGTGCTTTCCCCGTTGGACGGGGTGGGTCCCCATGATTTAAAGATTAAGGAATTACTGCAGCGGTTGCAGCAGGGAGGTGTCCGGGAAGTGATCCTGGCCACCAACAGCGACGTGGAAGGTGAAGCTACTGCCACGTATCTGCTGCAGCTTCTGGAACCGCTGCACGTGATTGTCAGTCGTATCGCCCACGGCCTGCCCGTTGGCGGCGACCTGGAATATGCGGATGAGGTTACTCTGGCGAAGGCGCTGGAAAACAGACGCCGCTTGTCAGAATAGGAAGGATGAGATAAAGATGGAAATATTAACTGGTGCAGTAGCGGGTTTAGGCGGTATCGCGCTGATCGTGGTAGCGGTCATTATCCTGGCACTGCTGGTTTTGCTCCTGGGTCTGCCCATTAAGATACTCTATAACGGCATCGTAGGTGCCATTATCCTGTGGATTTTTAATTTGATTGGCGGTCTGATTGGTTTTACGGTACCTATCAACGTGATCAGTGCTTTGATTGCCGGTTTCTTTGGCATTCCGGGCGCCGCAGTAGTTATCCTGTGGAACCTGTTCATGCACTAAGCTGAAACTGAGAAAGGCTGCTGCAGCTGCGGCAGCTTTTTTTATGCCCCGGTCAGGATGGCGCTGCCGGAAGGGTTCTCTGCCGGTACTTTGCCGGGACTATTGCTCACTAAATTGTCACATTCTCCCGCGGCATTTGTTGTATAATATGGTCATAGCTGGAGGTATATATGGAAACAAATTTTACCGCATTGACCCGCAATCTGGGCCAGACCCTGGCCCAACGGCCACCGCAGCTGGCGCGGATGCCCCATCAATGGGATGCCGCAGTGTTGCTGCCCCTGGTGGAAACCAAGGATGGTCCGGGCATCTTGTTTGAGGCCCGTGCCCAGACTTTAGACTGGCAGCCTGGGGATATCTGTTTTCCCGGCGGCGGTTATGAATGTAAAGATAAGAATTTTGCCGTGACGGCATCCCGGGAAGTACAGGAAGAGCTGGGACTGCCGGCTGCTTCTATTAAGATCCTGGGCGGTCTCAATTATCTGGTGACCTACCTGGGTCCCATCGTGCACCCCTATGTGGGAACCCTGACGGACCTGGACAAGATAGTTTTTAACAAGGCCGAGGTGGACCATGTCTTTACGGTGCCCCTGGCGTTCTTAAAAGACTACCAGCCCCGGGAGGTACATATGGAAAGCGCCACCCGCGCCCCGGAGGATTTTCCCTACGAGCTGGCTCCCCATGTGAAACCGGGCTGGTTTAAACGGGCCGGGTACAAGATTTATTTTTATCAGTACGAAGGGCATGTGATCTGGGGACTTACCGGACGCATCCTGCATAGTTTCCTGCAACATTACGGAAAGGATCTGTTTAAGTGAGAAAACTTTTTATGCTCGTTATCCTGGCTCTGGCAGCATTGAGCTGGGCGGTTTATGCTTTTATCGGTTCCGGTTCCCTGGACAAGTTGTCCCGGAGCGACCGGCTGGCCGGCAAAAAGAATATCGTGGTCATGGGCGTGGATTCACGGCCCAAGGATGACGATACAGGCCGCAGCGATACCCTGTTCGTGGTCATGCTGGACCCCAAGCATCAGGATACTTCTGTGTTGTCCATTCCCCGGGATACCCGGGTACGCATCAAAGGCCACGGCTGGGATAAGATTAACCACGCCTTTGCTTACGGCGGCCACAAGCTGACCCAGGATACGGTGGAAGAGTTCCTGGGCATTCAGGTGGATCACTATGTGCAGGTGGATTTCCAGGGTTTCCAGGGTTTGGTGGATGCCATCGGCGGTATTGATCTTAATGTAGAAAAACGAATGTATTATCACGATTCCTGGGACGGGTTTGAAGTGAACCTGCGCCCCGGCATGCAGCATCTGAACGGCAAGACGGCCCTGCAGTATGTGCGCTACCGCGACGAGGAAGGCGACATCGGCCGTATCGGCCGCCAGCAAAAGTTCTTGCGGGCGGTGTACGATAAGGTTTTATCCCCGGCCATTATTCCCAAGCTGCCGGCGTTCCTGAAACAGGTTAACAGCATGGTGAAGACGGATATGTCGGTGTCGGAGCTGGTAGAGCTGGCTCAGGCCATGAAGAGTTTGATGGGCAGCGGCGACAAGGGCCTGCATATGGCTATGGTGCCGGGTACGCCTCAGTACATCAACGATATCAGTTACTGGATTCCGGATATTAATAAACTGCGGGCCGAGATGGTCAGCATGCAGGGCGTGGCTATGACCAGCAAATATAAGCAGGCAGCCCAGACCCTGGATACGGAATATCAGAAAGCCATCCAGGATGAGAAAGCCGGGAAGGTTAATGAAAGCCAGGAAAAGAAAAAGCAGGACGAGATAGACGGCAAGGCCAAGAAAGCGGCGGCGGAAAAGGCGGCGGCAGAGGCCAAGGCCAAGGAGCTGCAGGCAAAGAAAGATACGGCGGCTGCCGATCTGAAAGGCCAGCAGGCTCAGGATACGGCCAGGCCGGTAGTGGTACGCCTGATTAACGGCACCGGCAAGGCGGAGCTGGCAGCTAAGGCGAAGGCCAGACTGGAAGGAGCCGGGTTTAAGGTTATCCTGGACGGAAGTTCTAATCCGGTAGCCACGACCTCGGTAACGGCGACTACCACGTCCCCGGCAATCCTGAACACGTTAAAAAATGTGCCCTTCGCCCACGAGTACAGGATTAACAAGGTGGAAGGCGCCGGTTGCGACGGGATTGTACTTTTAGGACAGGATTTTAAGTAAAAAATACCGGTGGTAAAAGTACAGCTGACGGCTTGGTTACCGCAGTTCACAAATATTTTAAAATTGCGGGGGCAAAAGTATCTTGCATATTGTATACAAGTGTGTTATAGTATGAATGTAATGAATTAGCCCCTCATTTGGCCCTTCGTCGAAGGGCTTTTTTTTTGCCCTTTTGCTTTTGTTATGTTACAATGGTTTTTATTTGAAGGAGACGTCATGCGGGATATTCTCATCGCTATCGTCCTGGGTATGATCCTGGGCTGGCTGGATGTATTTGCATATAGGGCGCGTCAGTGGTTCAGCCGTATTTCTACCGGTTGTCTGCTGCTGATGCTGGCTTGTCTGGGCGCCAAGATCGGCTGCGACCGGGAACTTTTGCACAACCTGGCACTGATGGGAGGACAGTCTCTGGTCCTGGCTCTGGCAGTTATGGGCGGCAGCGCCCTGATGGTCCACTTGCTGGGAAAACTGTTCGCCCGGGAGACGGCAGCTTTGACCGGTCAGGCGCCGGAGCCGCGCCACGACGGACCGGGTCCGGATTACACCATGACCCACAAAGTGGGGGCGGCCCTGGTACTGGGTGTAGTCCTGGGTTATCTTTTTCTGGGCCTGGGGGATAAGGGCTGGCTGGATACCACTTTGCTCAGCGCTTTGACGGTGATGGTATTCCTGGCCGGCATCGACATCGGTGCTAACCGGCACTTGCTGGCCAAGATTTGTACGCCCCGGAATATAGCGTTGGTGCTGACGCTGCCCCTGGGAGTGGCGGCTGGAACCATGCTGGCCGGCTGGCTGGTGGGACCGCTGGTCGGGTTAAGCCGTTACGACGCGCTGCTGGCAGCTTCCTGCATGGGTTGGTACAGCCTGGGTTCCGTGGTGGTAAGCACCATGTATAATACCACGGCGGGCACCATTACTTTTTTAACGAATATGCTGCGGGAAACCCTGGCTATATTACTGATGCCGTTTTTTGTCCGCTGGGACCGGTTGACCGCCATGTCTTTGGCGGGAGCGGCCACCATGGATTCCAACCTGCCCATCGTCATCAGCAACACGAACCTGCATATAGGCATGGTTGGTTTCGTCAGCGGTCTGACCCTGACGCTGCTGGTACCGCCGCTGCTGACCTATCTGCTGCCCTGAGGCTGACAGGTATTCCGGAGGGGTGCTGTAAAACTGCTAAAATTGGTGTAGTTACCGGTGTAAAAGATTAGTTTTTACTATGTGCGCCGGGAAAAATAAACCTTACCCAGAGTAAAATAAGAATTTTTCCTGTTTTCACAGTAAATTCGCTTGCAAAAATGGCATCTTTTTGTTAAAGTATACGTGAAGCAAAAGATATGCAGATAAACCAAATGGGATTTTTATCAGCAGCGAGTTTGTAAGGAGAGAAGATCATGTTAACAAGTAAAGAGCTCACAGATGTTTTGAGGGCCAATGGACATACAGTTACCCCGCAGAGGATTGCCATTTATGAATACCTGTCCCAGGTAACTAATCACCCTACGGCAGATACAATTTTTAAGAAACTGCATCCCCGCTACGAAGGCCTGAGCCTGGGTACGGTGTACAAGACCCTGGATATTTTTACCCGGTTATCCCTGATCAGGGCTTTGAATACCGGCGAGGATAGTTTCCGTTATGATGCTGATACCAGCGACCACCAGCATATTCAGTGCACTTGCTGCGGCCGCGTGGATGATATTGTCCTGGGCAACCTGGATATTCAGAAGAAAGTGGAAACAGAAAGCGGGTATCAGGTTCAGGGCAACGAGCTGTATTTTTACGGTATCTGTCCTGAGTGCCAGGCCCACAAGACTACCAAGCATTAACCGCAAGTCCGGACAATTTTAAATGAGACCGTGAACCTGCCTGAATTTTTCGTTCAGGCAGGTTTTTTTCATAATTTTGCCACACATTAGGAGTAAAATTTGGTATAATGGATAAATAAGCAGGAGGGGGGAACTGATTTGTCTCTCGCTGAACATATCGAACATACTTTATTGAAACCCGAGGCTACGGCCGCGGCTATTAAGAAACTGTGTCTGGAAGCTAAAACTTATCATTTGCTGGGGGTATGTATCAACCCCTGCTATGTGCGGCTGGCCAAAACTGAACTGACCGGCACGCCGGTTAAGGTCGTCACGGTGGTGGGATTTCCGTTGGGCGCTGATGTGCCGGCGGTAAAAGCTGCTGCGGCGGCACAAGCTGTTCGGGACGGCGCCGACGAGGTGGACATGGTCCTGAACGTGGGCGCGGTTAAAGACGGTGCCTGGGACCGGGTAACCGCGGATATTAAAGCGGTGGTGGCGGCAGCTGCGCCCCGGCCGGTAAAAGTTATTATTGAGGCGTGCCTGCTCACGGATGCGGAAAAACTCCAATGCTGTGAGGCCATTGCCAAGGCGGGGGCCGCTTTTGTCAAAACCAGTACGGGCTTTAACAAAGGGGGCGCCACGGTAGCCGATGTGAAGCTGCTGGCAGGCGCGGCCGGCAGACTGCATCTGCAGGTAAAAGCAGCCGGCGGCATCCGGGATGCGGCGGCAGCCAAGGCGATGTTAGCCGCAGGCGCAGAACGTATCGGTACCAGCGCCGGAGTGGCTATTGCCCAGGCGGAAACGCCGGGGAGTAAGGCATGACCCATTTTGAAGTGGCCGTCCTGGCCAGCGGCAGTAAAGGCAACGCCACGGTGATCCGGGGCGCCGGCCAGACTTTTCTGGTGGATGTGGGTATTTCCTGCCGGCAGCTGGTGAACCGTATGCGGGACGTGGGTTTTGACCCGGAAACTTTAAGCGGCGTCTTTCTGACCCACGAGCATATCGACCACGTGAAAGGCCTGGAAACTTTTAGCAAGAATTTTGCCGCACCGATCTTTGCCAGTGCCGGCACCTGGGCAGGCGTCCGGGAAGAACGGCATTTTTTGCCGGCGCATTACCGGGTCCTGGCAGGTGATTTAACTTTTGACCAGGTCCGGGTGGGCAATTTTGCCGTGTCCCATGATGCCAGGGAACCGGTAGGTTATACGTTTACGGCAGCGGCTCACAAGCTGGCTTACGTTACGGATACGGGTTTTGTCACGGACGCTATCAAGACGGCGGTGCGGGGTGCGGATACCTTGTACCTGGAAGCCAACCATGATGTGCAGATGCTGAAAGATGGCAGTTATCCTTACGTGCTCAAAAAAAGAATCCTGAGCACGAAAGGTCATCTGGATAATACGGCGGCGGGCTGGCTGTTAGCCGGGATGTCGCCCCTGCCCCACGAGATTTTTCTGGCCCATCTGAGCCAGGAGAACAACCGGCCGGAGGTAGCCCTGGCGTCTGTGCGCCAGATTTTGGCTAAGTCCGGGCAGGGTGCAGGAATTAAGATTTATGTAACTACGCAGGACCATACTATTAAAAATTTTACAGGGGAGGACTATCATGAACAAAACATTTTTGCATAAGACTTTTAGTTGTCTGGTCTGTCTGCTGATCGGCCTGACGGTTTTCATGACCGGGTGTGGCAGCAACGGTTCCAAGACGGCTGAGGCTGTGAAGGATAAACCGGCAGCGACGGCCTCCGAAACCCAAAAACCCAAAGAGAAAGAATTGAACGGCGCCCGCAACACGCCCATCGTTATTGCGGCTAAGAAAGTGGGCCCCGCTGTGGTTGGTATTACCAATAAAGCGTATGTGCGCGATTTCTTTAACCGGGTGGCTCTGGCAGAACGTGGCACCGGCTCCGGTGTGATTTATGATAAGTCCGGCCTCATCGCCACCAATAACCATGTGGTGGAAGGTGCGCAGGAAATCATCGTCAGCCTTTCTGACGGTCGCAGCATCAAGGGCAAGGTCCTGGGTGCGGATGCAGCTACGGACCTGGCTGTGGTTAAGATTGATGCGGCCAACCTGCCCGTGGCTACCCTGGGTGATTCTTCCACCCTGCAGGTAGGCGAACCGGCCATTGCCATCGGCAACCCGCTGGGTCTGGAATTCCGCGGCAGCGTTACGGCCGGCGTGATCAGCGCCTTGAACCGTTCCATTGAGATCGGCGACCGCAAATATACACTGATTCAAACCGATGCGGCCATCAACCCCGGTAACTCCGGCGGCGCCCTGGTCAATGCCGACGGTGAAGTCGTAGGCATTAACAGCGCCAAGATTGCTGTGTCCGGCGTAGAAGGCATTGGCTTTGCCATTCCTGTCAACACGGCTAAACCGATTCTGACCGCTCTGGCTAAACAGGGCCGCGTTATCCGTCCGTACGTAGGCGCATCCCTGGTAGATAAGGAATTTGCTGACCGTTACGGCTTTGACGTGGATGTACACGGCGGCCTCTTAATCATGAAACTGGTACAAGGTGGTCCTTTAGCGGCTGCTGGTATCCAGACCGGCGATATCATCACCAAGTTTGCCGGCGAGAAAGTCAGCAAGGTAGCCGAACTGCGTGCCAAGATTGCCGAGCATAAGGTGGGCGACAAGGTAGAAGTAACCATCCTGCGTAACGGCAACGAGATGACGAAGACGGTAGTGCTGCAGGAATATCCTAAGGATACGCAGCAATAACAACTGATGTTAAAGATAACCGTAGCCTGTGTAGGCACCCTGAAAGAAAAATACTGGCAGGAGGCCCTGGCGGAATATGTGAAACGCCTGACGCCTTTCTGCAGGCTCCAGTTAGTGGCCATCCCCGAAGAAAAGATGCCGGCGGATCCTGCACCGGCGGAAAAAGAACGGGTGCTGGACAAAGAAACAGCGCGGCTCCTGGCCGTGCTGCCGGAGCATGCGTATGTGATCGTGCTGGATGTGGCGGGAAAACAGCTTAGTTCCCCGGAGCTGGCGGACAAGCTGCAACAGCTGACGGTTCAGGGGTGCAGCCATGTGGTCTTTGTGATTGGCGGGGCCTTTGGTTTTTCGGATGCCCTGCGGCAAAAAGCCCAGCTGCGGCTCAGCTTTTCCAAGCTGACCTTTACCCACCAAATGATGCGGGTATTGTTATTAGAACAAATTTACCGCGCCTTTAAGATCAGCCGCGGTGAAAAGTATCACTGGTGACCTAACTTACAATATGCAGCCTGACAAGCAGGGCTGCCAGTTTTAAGGAGGCAGGTTTATGTATTTAAAAGACGAGAATCTGATCTGGATTTGCAAAAGCGGCGACACCAAAATTTGCATGCTCCCCAAGATGGCGAACCGCCACGGCCTTATCGCCGGTGCTACCGGTACTGGCAAGACGGTAACGCTGAAGGTTTTATCCGAGGCGTTCAGCGACATGGGCGTGCCTGTGTTCCTGGCGGATATCAAGGGCGATGTTTCCGGTATGGCCCTGCCAGGACAGAGCAGCGAAGGTTTTAACAAACGGCTGGCCAAGCTGGGGGTTCAGGACTTTACTTTTAGCGGTTATCCGGTCCGGTTCTTTGATGTGTTTGGCAAGATGGGGCATCCTGTCCGCGCCACGATTTCCGAGATGGGCCCGGATCTGATGAGCCGGCTGTTGGAATTAAGCGATGTTCAGTGCGGCGTCATGGAGATTATCTTTAAGATTGCCGATGACCAGGGATTATTGCTGCTGGATTTAAAAGATCTGCGTTCCATGTGCCAGTATGTGGGCGACAACGCGGCGCAGTTTAAGACTAAGTACGGCAACGTGACGGCCCAGAGCGTGGGCGCCATCCAGCGCGGTCTGCTCAAACTGGAGCAGCAGGGCGGCGACAAGTTCTTTGGCGAACCGGCCCTGGATATTAAGGACTGGCTGGTTCAGGACGATAAGGGCCGCGGCATGATCAATATCCTGCACTGCGTGGAACTGTTCCAGAACCCGCTGCTGTATTCCAGCTTCCTGTTATGGATGCTCTCCCAGCTGTACGATTTGATGCCGGAAGTTGGCGACCTGGAAAAACCCAAGATGGTCTTCTTCTTTGATGAAGCCCATTTGATCTTTAATGATGCGCCTAAGAGTTTGATTAACAAGGTGGAGCAGATTGTTCGCCTGATCCGTTCCAAGGGTATCGGCGTGTACTTTGTCACCCAGCTGCCCTCGGATATTCCTGATAACGTGCTGGGCCAGTTAGGCAATAAGTTCCAGCATGCCCTGCGGGCTTATACCCCCAAGGACCAGAAAGGTCTGAAGGCGGCGGCCCAGTCTTTCCGCGCTAATCCCAAGCTGGATGCGGAAAAGGTTCTGGCAGAGCTGGGTACCGGCGAAGTGCTGGTTTCGGTGCTGGATGCGGACGGCGTGCCGACCATGGCCGAGCGTGCTTTTGTGATGCCGCCCCGCTCTTATCTGGGCGTGGTGGAAGATGGTACCAGGGCCCAGATGATCGCCGCCAGCCCGCTGGCCGGCAAATACAATACGCCGGTGGACCGGGAAAGCGCCTACGAGCTATTAGCCAAGCGTGCTGCCGGTGATGCTCCGGCGGACGATGAAGATGCAGAACTGAAACGGGAGATGGGCGGCTCAGCCTCTACGGCCAGGGCGCCTAAACCGGTGAAAGAAAAACCTTCCGCTATGGATAAGATGATTGATACGGCCGTTACTACGGTAGGCCGGGATGTGGTACGTACCCTGTCTCATCAGCTGGTACGCAGCATCTTTGGTATTAAGAGAAGATAAGGGGGCGGCTTATGCAGAAGCTGTTAGCGCTGGTAGCTGCAGTCCTGTTTACGCTGGGAGTTTTAACCGGGTGCGGCCATAACGGCGGCGCGGCTACGGCCCAGGTAGGCAAGACCCCGGTTCAGACCGATAAGACCTCGTCTGCCGTGGTGGTAGAAGAGGGTGGCAAGTACACGGATAAGGACCATGTGGCCCTTTACATCCATAAGTTTGGCAAACTGCCGGGCAACTACATTACCAAGAACGAAGCGAAAAAGTTAGGCTGGAAAGAAGAAGGTACCCTGGATAAGGTGGCTCCGGGCAAGAGCATCGGCGGCGACCATTTCGGCAACTTTGAACATCAGGTGCCGGATAAGCAGGGCCGCAAGTGGAAAGAATGCGACATTGATTATAAGAAGGGCAACCGCGGTGCCAAACGCATCGTCTTTTCCAGCGACGGCTTGATTTATTATTCGCCCAGCCATTACAAGGACTTTATTAAGTTATATTAGGAGGCAAAGATATGCGCGAGTTTACATTAGATATTAATAAGATGACTTCGCCAGCCAAGACCCATGCCTACCTGAAGGAACTGTTGCATTTCCCTGAGTACTACGGGGGAAACCTGGATGCGCTGCACGATTGTCTCGGCGAGATTACGACGCCTACCATCATCAAGATTCCCAAGGAACTGGCGGATGGTACGCGCCTGGGTGCTTTTGGCGCGCGGCTGCTGAAAGTTCTCCCCATCGCCGCGGAAGAAACGAGTCCCTCGCACCCGAGATTGCTTGACAAATAAGTTAAGGCCCCCGCTGCCCCGGGCAGCGGGATACTTTTTTTAGGAGCAGTTATGATCTTAAGTGTAGAAAACCTGGCTCATAGTTACGGCGATCGTACTTTGTTCAGCGGCGTTACTTTTAATATCGAGGAAGGCGACAAGATCGGCATCATCGGCGTTAACGGTACCGGCAAATCCACTTTGCTGCGGCATGTAGCCAAGCTGGACGGCGGCCGGGATGGCAAAATTATGCCCAACGGTCCCTGCGTTATCGAATATCTGTCCCAGGAACCGGAATACGATCCGAAGGCCACCGTGCTGGAACAAATCTTTCGGGGCAATTCGCCGCTGGTCGTTTTGCTGCGCCGTTATGAACAGGCGCTGGCAAAGGTTACGGCTCATCCAGAGGATACCGTGGCCCAAAAGAAATTTTTGGCCCTGCAGCAGGAGCTGGATAATAATTTTGCCTGGCAGCTGGAGAGCGAAGCCAAGGCGGTGCTGACCCGTTTAGGCATCAGTAATTTTGAACAGCCTATGCGGGAACTTTCCGGAGGTCAGCGTAAACGGGTAGCCCTGGCCGGCGTGCTAATCCGGCCGTCTGATTTATTGCTCCTGGACGAGCCGACCAACCATATGGACAACGAGACCGTGGCCTGGCTGGAAACCGTGTTAAAGCAGCGCAAGGGTGCTTTGATGATGGTAACCCATGACCGTTATTTCTTTGACAGGGTGATTAACCGCACCCTGGAACTGGACAACGGGAAAGCGTATCTGTACCAGTCTAATTACAGCGGCTTTTTAGCTAAGCGGGCGGAACGCCGGCAGCTGGAAAACAGTGCGGCCAGGAAACTGCAGAACGTGTACCGCCGGGAACTGGCCTGGATTCAGCGGGGCGCTGAGGCCCGCCGGACCAAGAAAAAGGACCGGGTAGAAAATTTTGCCCAGCTGGAGCAGGAAGTTAAACAGCAAACCGTGAACGCGGATTTGGATATGACCACGGCGGCGGCCAGCCGTCTGGGCAAGACTGTCATCGAACTGGAACATGTGGGTCTGGATTATGCAGGCGTAACTTATATTCAGGATTTTAGTTATATCATCCTGCGCCGGGACCGGGTGGGCATCGTGGGACCCAACGGCTGCGGTAAGACCAGCCTGATGGATATTATCGCCGGGCGGCTGGCTCCCGGCAGCGGTACGGTCAAAGTGGGGCAGACGGTGAAGATTGGTTATTTTGCCCAGCACAATGAGTTTGCCGACAGCAGCCAGCGGGTATTGGAATATATCCGCGAGGTGGGCGACTATGTGGACGCCGGCGACGGTCAGAAGATTAGTGCGGCCCAGATGCTGGAACGCTTTTTGTTCCCGCCGGAGCTGCAGTGGGTGCCGGTATCACGTTTGAGCGGCGGGGAGCAGCGGCGTTTGTTCCTGCTGCGGGTGCTCATGGGAGCGCCCAACGTGCTTCTGCTGGACGAGCCTACCAATGACCTGGATATTCCGACCCTGTCCGTGCTGGAAGATTATCTGGATCATTTTGCGGGTGCGGTGCTGGCGGTTTCTCATGACCGGTATTTCCTGGACCGCATCAGTCAGAAAATTTTTGCTTTCCTGGGCGACGGTAAGTTGCAGGAATTTATCGGCGGCTACGCAGAGTACGAAGACG
Source organism: uncultured Acidaminococcales bacterium (assembly GCA_964293585.1). GTDB lineage: Bacteria > Bacillota > Negativicutes > Acidaminococcales > Acidaminococcaceae > JAKVKY01. The sequence goes on along the minus strand of CAXYYS010000006.1, from coordinate 31,414 downwards.
CCCGGCAGGCAGAAAACAATATGGCCGGCGGTAAGGCGGCCGGTAACGGCAAAAGTACGGCCGGGAAAAAAGCGGCTGAACGGACCGGTACGGCAGCGCCAGCAGATGAAAAAAGCGGCGGGGAAGCTGTACCGGCAGCAGCGGTGCGCAAATTAACGTACAGTGAAAGGCTGGAACTGGCCGGTATTGAAAGCGTCATTGCCGGACTGGAGACGCAGGTCAAAATGTACAGCGACGCTATGAATACTTGCGGCAGCGATTTTGCCAAACTGGGCGAGCTGACCCATAAGCAACAGGCGGCTCAGGCTGAGCTGGACCAGAAGCTGGAACGCTGGGCGCAGCTGGAAGAACTGGCGGAAGCACAACCTCAATAATTTTTTTATTTTCACCCCTTTACAAATTTAGCACGATAAAGTATAATAAGCACAGATTCGATGTAGGAGGGGTACAAAGATGAAGAAATTATTATTTTTAGTGATGTCTGTGATGGTGATCCTGGCTTTGGCCGGTTGCGGCAACAGCGGCCCCAAGAAGATGGTGGTCGGCCTGGACGATAATTTTGCGCCCATGGGTTTCCGCAATGAGAAAAACGAAATCGTAGGTTTCGATATCGACCTGGCCCGGGAAGCCTGCAAACGCGCCGGCATGGAAGTAGAGTTTAAACCCATCGACTGGAGCGCCAAGGAAGCGGAGCTGAACGGCAAACGTATCGATGCCATCTGGAACTGCTTTACGATTACACCGGAACGCCAGAAAGCCCTGACGTTCTCCAAACCGTACATGAACAACCGGCAGATGATTGCTGTGCCTATGGCCAGCGCCATCAAGACCAAGGCTGATTTGGCCGGCAAAGTTTTAGGCGTGCAGGATGATAGCACGGGTAGCGGCCTGATTGATAAGGATGCTAAGCTGAAGAATTCTCTGAAAGCTTACAAGAAATATCCTGACTTTGCAGCTGCCTTCCTGGATATTGACAGCGGCCGTCTGGATGTGCTGGTAGTAGATGAGGTCCTGGTACGTTATTACATGACCAAGAAGCCGGGTAAATATCGTCTGCTGGATGAAGATATGGGCAAAGAAGTTGTCGGCGTTGGTTTCCGTAAGGACGACAAAGAATATGTTACCCGTATTGACAAAGCTTTGGATGAGATGCGTAAGGATGGATCGGCCAAGAAGATTTCTGAGAAATGGTTCGGTTCCGATATCATCAAGTATTAATTAACAGGTTTAAACGGGCCGGTGGCTGCCAGTCATCGGCCCATCTTTTCCTTTAAACGAGGAGCAGGTATGGACTATATTCTTTCCATCATTCCCCAGATGCTTATGGGCACGGTGGACACCTTAAAACTATTTTTTGTGACAATCGTCTTATCAATTCCGCTGGGCATTTTCTTAGCCATGGGCCGCGTGTCTGCCTTTAAATGGTTGCGCAGCGCTATCAGCGGTTATGTGTGGCTGCTCCGGGGTACGCCCCTGATGTTGCAGCTGCTCTTTGTTTATTACGGCCTGCCGTTTATTCCGGTGATCGGTATCCGCATGGACGATTTTCCGGCAGCCGTCCTGGCGTTTGTGCTCAACTACGCCGCTTATTTCTGTGAAATTTTCCGGGCGGGCATTCAGTCTATCCCGGTGGGTCAATATGAAGCTGCCCGTACCCTGGGCATGAACTACAGCCAGACCATGCGCAGGATTGTCCTGCCCCAGGTCTTCAAGATTATCCTGCCGCCGGTGAGCAATGAAACTATCACCCTGGTTAAGGATACTTCGTTGATTTACGTGCTGGCCATGAATGATTTGCTGCGTACTACCCGTAATCTGGTGCAGCGCGATTTTAACATTATGCCGTTCCTGGTAGCGGCAGTTTTCTATCTGGTCATGACCCTGTTCCTGACCTATATGTTTAACCGGCTTGAGAAACGTTTCTCAAGGTACGATTGAGGTAGACCGTGATGAAAAAAATTGAAGCCAAACAAATTTATAAAAATTTCCAGGACTTGCAGGTGCTGAAAGGTATCGACCTGGAGGTAGGGGAAGGCGAAGTAGTGGCCGTCATCGGCCCTTCCGGCAGCGGTAAGAGTACGCTGCTGCGCTGTCTGAACAAGCTGGAAACCATTAACAGCGGTACCATCATTATCGACGGAGAAACTCTGGTAAGTACTAATGCTGCCGGCCAGGTGCAGTACGCACCCGGCAACGAAAGTATCCGTATCGCTACTAAGATGGGCATGGTGTTCCAGCAGTTTAACCTGTTCCCTCATATGACGGTGCTGGAAAATTTAATCGAGGCGCCGGTACATGTGCAGAAACGCCCGGTGGCCGAAGCAACCCGGGATGCGGAAGCCCTGCTGCAAAAAGTCGGCCTGCTGGAAAAACGGGATGTCTATCCCCGCAGGCTCAGCGGCGGTCAGCAGCAGCGGGTAGCGATTGCCCGTGCCCTGGCCATGCATCCGGATATCATGCTGTTTGATGAACCGACCTCGTCCCTGGACCCGGAGCTGACCGGCGAAGTTTTAAAGACTATGCGCAACCTGGCCGAGGAAAATATGACCATGGTGGTGGTTACGCACGAGATGGGGTTCGCCAAAGAAGTGGCCCGGAAAGTTATCTTCATGGCGGATGGTATCGTGCAGGAACAAGGTACCCCGGTGGAGATTTTTGAACATCCGCATAATGAAAGGCTGCAGGCCTTTTTAAAATCTATTTTGAAATAAAAAGGATGAGGCCTGAAAAGGGCCTCGTTTTTTTGCTATTACCGGGAGTGAGTAGTATAATAAAAAGAAAGCTTCCAGTAAAAAAATTCTAGCGGACGGGACGCCCAAAGGAGACGTGTATATGCTTTATTATCAGATCCTGGATAAACATGAGGCAGAACTGCCTGCCATTATTTTTCATGAGGAAAGATTGAGCTACGGCCAACTGCGGGACAAGGTACAAAGTTGGGCCGCTTTTTTGCAGGAACAGGGACTAAAACGCGGCGAGCGGGTAGGCTTGTTCAGCAAGAACTGTGCTAATTTTGTGGTAGCTTATTTTGCTATCATCAAGGCAGGCGGCATCGTGGTACCTTTTAACTACCAGCTGGCCATGCCGGAGGTAGCGTATATTGTGAAGGATGCGTCCATCAGTAAGATGATCGTGGCAGCGCCTTTACCCTTGGAAGAGGCTCTGGCTGACAGCGGTTATCCGGGAACTTTGCATCAGTATGTGTTTGCGGATCTGGATGCCGGGAAAAAAGAAGCATATAGGGAACCGTCCCTGACTGAGAACGATTGTTGTACGATTATCTATACCTCGGGGACTACGGGCAAGCCCAAAGGCGCTATGCTGAGTCATAGAAATTTGCTCACTAACGCTGAAGATTTTACCAAGGTGGTCACCATGCGCAAGGGCTACAAATGTTTGTGCGTCCTGCCCATGTATCACTGTTTTGCCTGGACTACCAGCGTGACAGGCAGTCTGTTTACCGGCGAGTGCATCATAGTGCAGGATAATTATACTTTGGGCCAGGCGGTAGATTTAATTGACAAGTACCAGATTAACGATTTCTTCGGCGTGCCTACCATGATGCAGATGTTCCTGGATGATGCACCGGTAGAACGTTTAAAGAGTTTACAATTTTTTATCAGCGGCGGTGCGCCTCTGCCCCATAAGCTGGGCAAAGATTTCCTGGCCAAGTTTGGCAAGCCGGTGCAGGAAGGTTATGGCTTGTCCGAAGCAGCGCCTGTAGTCACTGTCAATCCGCCCACGAAGATTAAGGCCGGATCCATCGGACCGGCGATTCCCAACGTGCTCACGGAGATCCGGAACAAAGAAGACCAGCCGGTAAAGACCGGTGTGGTGGGCGAGTTGTGCGTGCAGGGACCCAACGTGATGTTAGGTTATCTGAACAACCCGGAAGCCACTGCGGAAACCCTGCGGGGAGGCTGGTTGCATACCGGTGATATGGCCTATAAGGATGAGGAAGGTTTTATTTTCCTGGTAGACCGGCTCAAGGATATGATTATTGCCGCCGGGGAAAATGTTTATCCCCGGGAGATTGAAGAGATTTTATACCAGCATCCGGCGGTGAAGGAAGTGGCCGTCATCGGCGTACCGGATAAGCTGCGGGGGCAGGCGGTAGCGGCGTACGTGGTGCTTAAACCAGGCGCGGTGGCTACCAAGCCGGAGCTGCGCAAATTCTTGCGGGGCAAGCTGGCAAATTACAAGCTGCCCAAGTATTTTATGTTCCTGGAACAGATGCCCAAGACCCAGACCGGTAAGATTTTAAAGAAAGCCCTGCGGGAGCGGAGTATCGCCGACCTGGTAGGACCTATCGGCAAGTGATGGCAAGGGGTAATAAGATGACAGATTTGCAGGTAAAGAAAAATAAATTAGTCAAAAATTTGCAGGAGCTGGGGTCAGTGCTGGTGGCTTTTAGCGGCGGGGTGGATTCTTCCCTGTTGTTAGCCCTGGCAGCCAAGACGCTGGGCAACAGATGTCTGGCAGTGACAGCCAATTCTATCAGCTATGCGGAACATGAACGGCTGGATGCCCAGAAGCTGGCTACCAGGTTAGGTGTGCGGCATCTGTACGTGGACATGGACCAGATGGGTGTGCCTGGTTTTGTGGAAAACGGACCGGACCGGTGTTATTATTGTAAGAAAGCTTTGTTTATGAAATTAAAAGAACTGGCGGCCCGGGAAGGGCTGGCAGCGGTAGTGGACGGTAGCAACGTGGACGACAGCAGCGATTTTAGGCCGGGACGCCGGGCCCTGGAAGAGCTAAAGATTGTCAGTCCCCTGCAGGCCGCTGGCCTGAGAAAAGAAGACATCCGGGCCCTGTCCCGGGAGCTGGGGTTGTTTACCGCCGGTAAATCTTCTTATGCCTGCCTGGCTACCAGGATTCCTTACGGGGAAGCCATCACGCCGGCCAAACTGGCTCGGGTAGAACAGGCGGAGGATTTGCTGATGAAGCAGGGCTTTACGGATGTCAGGGTCCGGGTACACGGAGATCTGGCACGTATCGAGGTTAACCCCGGACAGATTACCCTGCTGACGGTGATGCATACCCGGAACAAGGTGGTGCAAGGCATGAAGAAACTGGGTTTTGACTATGTGTGTGTGGATATGGAAGGTTTCCGCAGCGGCAGCATGAACGCCCAGTTAAAAAATAAGGAACAGCATTAATAAAAAGGAACAGCATTAATAAAGATAAAACCACCCGGAAGCTGCAGAACAGCATAACCGGGTGGTTTTTGTGGATAAGTTACTGGTCGTTATTACTTTTATCACCGCCGGCTTTACCGTGGCGGTGTTTTTTGGTTCGCGGGGTACGGGTAGTTGCTGCGGGTACGTCGCCGGTAGCGGTTGCAGCATTGCTGCCAGTGTCAGGCAGAGCATTCCGGGTAAGACCGGCAGTGGTGACGCTTGCCGCCGGCTGGTGTTTTTCTTTCCAGCCGCAGTAGATAAACATGACTACCGCTGCGGCCATAAAGAGCAGGCTGGTGGCCTGGGCGGATTTTAAACCAAAGAGCCAGGGCTGTACGTAGTCGCCCCGGAGCATTTCCAGTCCGAACCGTTCCAGGGAATAGAGAAAGACGTACAGGCAAACCGTCTGCCCCCGGGCATGTTTAAAGGAATTAAAAATCAGGAGTACCGCAAAGACTACGACATCCAGCTGGCCTTCCCAAACTTCGGCGGGCCAGAGAGGCTGGTTGCCGTACACGGAGTGGGCCAGGGTGCCTTCCGGATAGAGCAGGCCGAAATTGCCGCCGGTAGGCGTGCCGAAGGCGTCGCCGTTTAAAAGATTGGCCATACGGCCGATAGCCTGGGCCAGGATCATGGACGGGCAGATGATATCTGCCAGGGCTACCCAGTCTACCTTGTGGTAGATACAGTACGCCACGCCGGCTAAGAACCCGGCCAGCATGCCGCCCTGGACAGCCATGCCCCCCTGCCAGACATAAGGAATTTCCAGCAGATGGTCCTTATAATAAGCCCAGTCGAAAAAGAACACATCCCATAAACGGCCGCCGATGAGGCCGGCAAAACCGCCGTAGATGCCGATGTCTAAGATATATTGATGCCAGCGTCCGTCCTGTTTGGCCAGATAGTACGCCACACCGGTGCCCAGAAAAATACTGGCGCACATGATCAGGCCGTACATGCGGATGGGAAAGTCGCCGAGAAAAAATAAATACTGATGCATAAATGCCTCCTTTAAGACAATTTATTTTAGCACATCTGCCGCCCTTTGCACAACTGAAGAGGTGCTTTTTTGCACCGGTTTTGCAAACAATTCACAAAGGCGGAGGACAGGTAGCACAAAAGCTGACGGTGTGGTAAAATAATCATTAGAAGTTAAGAGACGGCACATAAAAATATTAAAATGGGGGCCGGTAAGCCCTGCATTTTAAGGGAGGTAGCGGCTATGTTGCAGTATCCTTACAAAATTACGGCGCTGGCCCAACTGGATGCCTGCCTGCAGGATTTCAGGCAGCGCTGTCCCGCGGAACATACAGATATCCTGATTCAGGTTTTTTCTGCTTCTTCGGAACGTGCTTTTTTACAGGAACTGATCCATAAGCTCAACGAGGGCGTACCGGGAGCGCTTATCATCGGCATGACTTCTTTTGGTGAGGTGTATCAGGGAACTTTGACCCTGAACACGACAGTCCTGGCTTTTCAGGTCTTTCAAAAAGGACGGGTCCAGCTGCAGGTTTATGACTGTGACGCGGAATCGCCTCAGCAAGCAGGGCGCCGGCTGGTACAATTTTGCAGTACCCAGCCCGAACTGGTAACCCTGGAAATACTGGCCACCTTAAAAAATAGTAACGTGAAACCGTTTATTGACGAGATGGCGGCTATTAATCCCCAGGTAACTGCTTTTGGCGGCGGTGCGGATGCGTATGATCCCGCCAGTCCCATTTACGTTTTTTCCGGGGACCGGGTCCTGGAAAAGGGTCTGGTGGTCGCCTGTTTTTCCGGTGCCGACCTGCATGTGCATATCAGCACGACCTTTGGCTGGAAACCTTTGGGGATGCCCATGAAGATTACGGCTATGGACGGGGATATGGTGATTAAGGAACTCAATCACAAACCGGCCATCAGCATGTACCAGAAATATTTGAACATTAAAAAAGATGAAAGCTTCCACCGTGATATTGTGGAGTTTCCCATCTTCGTCGAAAGAAACGGCCGCAACCTGGCCCGGTTGCCGGTTTCCTACAGCGAGGACGGTTCGTTGAACTTTGCTGCTGATTTCCGCCTGGGTGAGTATGTGCGTCTTTCTTACGGCGATCCCAACGAGATTATTGAAGAATCACGCCAGAGTCAGCTGAAGACGGAAATGTTCCGTCCGGAGGGGCTGCTGCTTTTCTCTTGCGTGACCCGCAGGTTCTTTTTGCAGGATGACGTGAAGCTGGAACTGGAACCTTATCAACAGATTGCGCCTTCGGCAGGTGTTTATACTTACGGAGAGTTGAACCGTTACCGGGGCAGGGCAGCGTCTCTTAATACTATGTTCCTGGCCATCGGTTTCCGGGAAGGAGCTGCGGCGGCAGGACAGACGGTAACTCCAACGGCTAAAGCGCCGGCGGTGCTGCAGGATTCCATGTCCCTGGTTCAGCGGCTGGTACGTTTTATTAACGTGACTACGGCAGAACTGGAAAAGGCTAATACGAAACTGGCCCGTCTGGCACGGGAGGATCGCTTGACAGCTCTGTATAACAGGGGCGAGATCGAAGCGGTATTGGAAAATGAACTGGATCAGTTCCGGGCCGGCGAAATTGAAGGACCGGTTTCGGTAATCATGCTGGACCTGGATGATTTTAAGAAAATTAACGATACCTATGGGCATGGTGTGGGTGATCAGGCTCTCAAGACCGTGGCGGAAGTAATCATGTCCAGCATCCGCTTTGCGGATTCAGCCGGCCGGTGGGGTGGCGAAGAGTTTGTCCTGGTACTGCAGGGCATTAAGGCCAAAGGAGCCTATCTAGTGGCCGAGCGGATCAGGACTAAACTGATGGCGGCTAATATCCTGCCTGACGGCAAATCTGTCACTGCCAGCTTTGGCGTGGCACTGGCCCGGAAGGACGAAGATTATGCAGCCTTTTACCGCCGCCTGGATAAAACTTTGTACGAAGCCAAAAGTAAGGGTAAGAATCAGGTTGTTATAGATGAAGAAGTTTAAAGGAGCAGAGAAAAATTTATGTTAAACATTGAGCACTTATCAGTAGCAGTAGGGGATAAGCAGATCCTGACCGATATCAATCTGCATATCGGTTACGGTGAGGTCCATGTCCTGTTCGGACCTAACGGTACCGGCAAATCCACTTTGATCAGCACCATCATGGGTTTTGAAAATTATAAGGTGCTGGAAGGCAAGATTGTCTTTAAGGGTCAGGATATTACACGGGCCAGCTGCGACGAACGGGCGCGGCTGGGCATCGGCGTCATGATTCAGCGGCCACCTACCATCCGGGGGTTGTCCCTGCGTAAGATGGTGGAGATTTGCGGCGCTACTTCCAAGGAAGCGGAGAGCATGGCTGCCTGGATGGGCATGACTGATTTTCTGGACCGCAGCGTGAACGAAGGCTTTAGCGGCGGCGAGCTGAAACGCAGCGAGCTGCTACAGCTGATGGCGCAAAAACCGGAACTGCTGCTCCTAGACGAACCGGAGAGCGGCGTGGATGTGGAGAATATCGCCCTGGTAGGTCGGGCGGCTAACTATATTTTGCAGCATGTGGACTGCCGTCAGGATAAAAAATGCGGCACCAGCTGCTGCGGTCATAAGGCAGACTGTCCCAAGAATAACCCTCTGGCGGAAAGTGGCCACAGCGGCCTCATCATCACTCATCTGGGCCATATTTTAAAATATGTGCCCGCTTCCCATGCCCATATCTTGTATAACGGGCGTATGACCTGTCCGAAGGGCGATCCCCTGGAAGTTTTGCAGTGTATCTCCCGGATGGGTTATGAACATTGTGCGGGCGCAGCTTGTGCCAGAAAGGGCTGATCATGGAGAAGAATAATTTACAAGCAGCGTTGCAAAAACAGGCCGCTTTTGGCGCGGATCTGGATTTAAAAAAATTTGATGATAATAATGATGTGCATCTGCAATCGGCGGAGGATTTAAGCGCCAGCGGCAAGGCGAAGCTGGAAAAAGTAGGCATCGATCTTCAGGAAAGTAATCGCAGCGCCACCTTTGTGCAGGTGGATAATGCCCAGCTGAAGAGCGATGTGAAACCGGAAACGCCGCTGACATTGATGAACACGGGCCTGGCGGCGCAAAAGTATCCGGATCTGGTAGAAAAATATTGGTGGCATGCGGTGAAACCGGATACGGATAAGTATACGGCCATCACCGCCCTGGAAAAGGAGAACGGCTATTTTATCCATGTGCGGGCAGGTGCCAAGATTGCTTTTCCTCTGCAGGCTTGTGTTTTCATGAGTCACGAGGAGCAGTTGCAGCGGGTCCACAATGTGGTTATCCTGGAAGAAGGCTCGGAGCTGAATATCATCAGCGGCTGCGCCAGCGACGAGGCTGTGGAGCACGGAGTACATCTCGGTATCAGTGAGATGTTTGTAGGCAAGAACGCCAAGCTGAGTTTTACCATGATCCATAACTGGGGCCACAATGTGGCGGTCCGTCCCCGTACGGTAACTTTGGTGGCGGAGGGCGGCACCTATATTTCTAATTATGTCTGCATGGAAAAAGTTAAGGATATCCAGATGTATCCCACGGTACGGCTGCAGGGTAAAGGCGCCGTGGCGCGGCTTAACTCCGTACTGGTAGCGCCTCCCGGTTCTCATATGGACGTGGGCGGTAAAGCCGTCCTGGAAGTGCCTGGCACCCGGGCGGAAATTGTTACCCGCAGTATTTCCACCGGCGGCGAGATTATCAACCGGGGCAACCTGACCGGGGACGCGGAAAATATCAAGGCCCATCTGGAATGTCACGGGCTGATGCTTTCTAATGAAGGTTATATCCGGGCCATTCCGGAATTGTTTGCCGAAACCGGTAACAGCGAACTGAGCCACGAGGCTGCCGTGGGCCGTATTGCCCCGGAAGAGATTCAGTACCTGATGGCCAGGGGGATGAGCGAGGAGGAGGCAACGGCTACCATCGTGCGGGGGTTCCTGAACGTGAACATTGAAGGCTTGCCGGCTACCCTGAGCAAAAAAATTACGGATACTCTGGATGCGTTCCAGATGAATAAAGGTATGTAAGGCTTCGCCAAGCCGCCAGATACGGCGAAAAATGACGGCTGGCAGTAAAGCAAATAAAGCAAAGGAGGCAGTAAAAATGAAAGGTTTGTCAAAGAAGATTTGTGCGGTGATGTTAGCAGGTGCTATGTTTCTGGCTGCTGGTTGCGGTGGCGGCGGGGATAAGAAAGCGGCGCCGGCGACAGGTAAGGCCGAGGAAAAAGTCCTGACGGTTTATTCTGCCCGCAGCGAAAGTTTGAACAACGCGGTCATCAAGAACTTTGAAAAAGATACCGGCATTAAGGTGAATGTAGTCATTGCCGGCACCGGCGAAGTTGTCAAGAGAGTAAAATCGGAAAAGGACAATCCGCTGGGCGATGTGCTCTGGGCAGGCAGCGAAGCAATGCTGGCCAGCTCCAAGGACCTCTTTATGCCTTACACCTCTAAGGAAAATGATAAGATGATGTCGGAATTTAAGAACACCACCGGTTATTTCTCCCCGGCGTTCTCCGATCCGACGGTCATGATCGTGAACACCAAGCTGAAAGGCAACACCAAGATTGAAGGCTTTGCTGATCTTCTGAATCCCGCTTTAAAGGGCAAGATTTCTTTCGGCGATCCGGTTAACTCCAGTTCCGCCTTCCAGTCTTTGGTATGCATGTTGTACGATATGGGCAAGGGCGATCCTTTTAGTGCCGATGCCTGGAACTATGTAGATAAGTTCCTGAAACAACTGAGCGGCAAGATGGCTAACAGCTCCAGCCAGGTCTTCAAAGGCGTGGCCGGCGGCGAGTATGTGGTTGGTCTGACCTGGGAAGATCCGGCGGCATCGTTAGTAAAGAGCGGCGCACCGGTAGCAGTAGTATTCCCCAAGGAAGGCGCATTGTATGCTCCTCAGTCTGTACAGATCATTAACAAATGCAAACATCCTGAAAATGCCAAGCTGTTCGTAGATTATATGCTCTCCGAGAAGATTCAGAACCTGGTAGGCACCACCTTAACCGTACGTCCGCTGCGTCAAGGTGCCAAACTGGCTGATTACATGACCCCGGCGGATAAGATTAAGTTAGCCCCCAAGTTTAATGAAAAGTGGGTCAGCGAGAACAAGACTAAGTTCACCAAGATGTTCAGCGAGCATCTGGAAAAATCGATGTAACATGAGCGTAGCCATTTCTATTGACAAGGTCGTTAAAAGGTTCGGCAGTACCACGGTGATTAACGGTCTGTCCCTGCAGGTTGAGCCCGGCGAATTTTTTACCTTGCTGGGCCCGTCCGGCTGCGGCAAGACTACCTTACTCAGGATGATTATCGGCTTTAACTCAATTGATGGCGGCACCATCAAGCTGGATGGCAAGGTCATCAATGATATTCCGGTGAATGAGCGTAATATGGGCATGGTCTTTCAGAACTATGCTATTTTCCCTCACATGTCCGTGGCGGCCAACGTAGCTTTTGGCCTCAAACAAAGGAAGGTACCGCCGGCGGAGATTCAGCGTCAGGTGGAAGAAATTTTAAACGTGGTCAAGATCGGCCATTTAAAAGACCGCATGCCTACCCAGCTTTCAGGCGGGCAGCAGCAGCGGGTCGCTTTGGCGCGCGCTATCGTCATCCATCCCCAGGTACTTTTAATGGATGAACCTTTGTCCAACCTGGATGCCAAGCTCCGGGTGGAGATGCGGAACGCTATTAAGCGGATCCAGCAGCAAATCGGTATTACCACGGTCTATGTGACTCATGACCAGGAAGAGGCGCTGGCGGTGTCGGACCGGATTGCGGTGATGCATAACGGCATCATCCAGCAGGTCGGTTCTCCCCAGCATATTTACCAGCGGCCGACGAATCAGTTCGTGGCCACCTTTATCGGTCTGTCCAACATGATTAAGGCTAAGCTGGTAGACGCCGGCGGTGTTCCGGCCCTGGATTTTGGCAAGGATTATGTGGTGCCTATGGCCAAATTAAATCTGGCACCGGTTACAGGCGGACAGACGCCGTCGTTGGCAGCTGTGTCCGGTAAAACTGTCACTGTGTCCGTACGCCCAGAGGAATTTACCATTGCCCGGAGCGGTGCCGGTATTGATGCCGTGGTGAAGAGCAGTATTTTCTTAGGCGTCATGACCCATTATTTTCTGGAACAGGCGGACGGAAAGGAACTGGAAGTTATCCGTCCTTCGGAAGTAGGTACGATTATCCCTAATGAGACGCCGGTGAAGCTGCAGGTAGATGCGCCGAAGATTAATGTCTTTACAGAAGACGGCGCCGCCTCTTTGATTCAGGAAGGGGCCTGATCATGAAAAAGCCTCTCAGTATCTGGATGCTTATTACTCTGTTCATCCTGGGATTCTTTGCGCTTTTTGTCATCTATCCCCTGATCCTGATCTTGTACCAGAGCGTGGTCAATCCGGAAAACGGGTCTCTGACCCTGGCGTATTTTATCAAGTTCCTGGAACGTAAATATTACTGGAGTACCCTGGTCAACAGTTTTGCGGTCACTATAGTTTCTACTTTTGTGGCGGCGTTGATCGGTCTGCCCATGGCATACGTGCTCCGCAGTATCAAGGTGCCAGGCAGTAAATATTTGAACATCCTCATCGTCATCTCGTATTTGTCGCCGCCTTTTATCGGCGCCTATGCCTGGATTCAGCTCCTGGGCCGCAACGGTTTTTTTACCAAGCTGTTTAACGGCCTTTTAGGTACGCACTTTGACGGTATCTATGGTTTTGCCGGTATCGTGCTGGTATTCTCTTTGCAGTCGTTTCCTTTAATTTACATGTACGTGTCCGGTGCCTTAAAAAACCTGGACAATTCTTTGAACGAAGCTGCCGAAAGTTTAGGCTGCACGGCTTTTCAACGGGTCAGGCAGATTATCCTGCCCCTGGTGATGCCGTCCCTTTTGGCGGGGTCCCTGCTGGTTTTCATGCGGGTGTTCTCCGACTTTGGTACGCCTATGCTTATTGGCGAAGGTTTTCGTACTTTCCCGGTTTTGATTTACACCCAGTTCATGGGCGAGGTCAGCACGGACGATCATTTTGCGGCGTCCCTCTGCGTCATCGTCATCGTCATCACACTGCTCTTGTTCTTCATGCAGCGCTTTTTGGCTAAACGTTATGCCTATTCCATGACGGCGCTAAAACCCATGCAGGCGGAACCGGCCCAGGGCAGCCAGAAGTTTTTTGCCTATCTGTTCGTATACGGTATTGCTTTTATTGCCATGCTGCCCCAGTTAACGGTAATCTTTACCTCGTTTCTGGAAACGGCGGGGGGTGCGGTGTATACCGGCAACTTCTCTCTGATGAACTACATGAATACGCTTTTTGCCAAGGATAATAACTCCATCCTGAACACGTATCTGTTCGGACTGGTGGCCATCGTGGTGGTAGTGGTGATGGGTATCCTGATTTCTTACCTGACGGTACGGAAGCCTTCGCTTCTCACCGGTATCCTGGATACGCTCACCATGTTCCCGTATATTATCCCCGGCTCGGTTTTAGGTATCGCCCTGCTCTCCGGTTTTAATTCCGGCCTGCTGGTCCTGAGCGGTACGGCCCTTATCATGATCATTTCTTTGACCATCAGGAGGATGCCTTATACCATTCGTTCCAGTACGGCGATTATTTCTCAGATTAGTCCCAGCGTGGAAGAAGCAGCCATCAGCCTGGGCGCTTCGGAAATGACATCCTTCCGGAAGATCATGGTACCCATGATGCTGCCGGGAGTTATGGCTGGCGCCATCATGAGCTGGATTACGCTCATCAGCGAATTAAGTTCCAGCATCATCCTGTACACCAGTTCTACCAGTACGCTGACCGTGGCCATTTATGCGGAAGTCATCCGCAGCAATTTTGGCAATGCGGCGGCCTATTCTACCATCCTGACCCTGACTTCTATCCTGTCCCTGCTGCTTTTCTTCAGATTGAGCAAGAGCCAGGATATCAGCGTGTAAACCTGGGAGTGCGAGTTAGGCGGCAGGTTGTTTAGGCCACCAGGTTTCAGGCAAACGGCGGCTAAAGTAACAGGTTTTACCAATTAAAAATCCGGAAACGAAATTACAATTCGTTTCCGGATTCTTTTTTATATTTTGCCACGGTCTGGGAAATTCCCGTATCAGTACGGGATATTTCTGGTGGTGTGCCGCTGCCGTTTATTCTTCGGCCGGTTTCTTCAGCAGACCTAAAAGAACAGCGCCTACTGCCGCACCGATGAGGAGGGCAGCCAGGTACATGGGCCAGTTGGTAACGACGCCAAAGACGAAGATGCCGCCATGGGGTGCGGGCAGGGTACAATTAAAGAGCATGGACAAACCGCCGGCCACGGCAGCGCCGATGGCACAGGACGGAATAACATGCAGGGGATCAGCTGCCGCATAGGGGATGGCACCTTCGGTGATGAAGGCGAAGCCCATGATGATGGTGGTTAGCCAGGACTGCCGTTCCTTGGCGGTAAATTTATTCTTAAAGATGCGGGTAGCAAGGGCGATGCAGATGGGCGGTACCATGCCGCCAATCATGACGGAAGCCATGATGCCGCTGGAAACAGCCTGTCCGCTGGCACCGGCCAGAGAGGCGGTACCGAACACATAGGCGGCTTTGTTGATAGGACCGCCGAAATCAATGGACATCATACCGCCCAGGATCAGACCCAGGGCAATCCTGCTGCCGGTGGACATGCCGCCTAAGGTAGCGGCCAGCCATTTGTTAAAGACTGCGGTAGGAGGATTAATGATGAAGGTCATGATAATGCCGATCAGGGCCAGGCCCAGGACCGGATAAAGCAGGACCGGTTTGGTACCTTCCAGGGAGGCGGGCAGGTTTTTAAAAGCTTTGCCCAGGGCCAGGATCAGGTAGCCGGCGATAAATCCGGCGAATAAGGCGCCAAAAAAGCCGCTGCCGCCGGCGGTTGCCAGGAGCCCGCCCACAAAACCGGGCATCAGGGCCGGACGGTCGCCGATGCTGTATGCGATATAACCGGCTAAGACCGGCATCATCATGCCGAAAGATAACCCGCCGATATTTTTCAGGAAAGCGGCCAGTGGAGATCCGGAACCGAAATTGGCGGCGCCTGCGTTCTGCATATCAAACAGGAAAGCCAGGGCAATCATGATACCGCCGCCGATAACGAAAGGCAGCATATGGGAAACACCGTTCATCAGATGTTTATAAATCTGCCGGCCCAAGGTTTCCTTGGCCGAGGTTTCTGTAGTAGCAGTTGCTTCAGAAGGCGCGCCGTCGTCGTTAAAGACGGGTACCTGACCTGTCAGAATTTCGTTAATGAGCCGTTCCGGTTCTTTGATGCCGGCGGCGACTTTTACGAATAAGACCTGCTTGCCGGCAAAACGTTTGGTGGGGACATTCTTGTCTGCGGCCACGATGACGCCGGCGGCGCGCCGGATATCTGCTTCGGTCAGCTGGTGTTTGACACCGCCGCTGCCATTGGTTTCTACTTTAATGTCAATACCCATTTCCCCGGCTTTTTGTTCCAGGGCTTCCGCCGCCATATAGGTGTGAGCAATACCGGTGGGGCAGGCTGTAACAGCCACGACAAAAGGCTTGGTAGCGGTAGGCGCTGCTGTTGTTGCTGCTGCAGCACTTGCTGTTGCAGTGGTGCTTGCTGCACTTGTATTTTCGGCTGCAGCCTGGGCTTTCTCCTCAGCTTCTGCTGCGGCATCTGCTGCCAGCTGTTTGGTTTCGGCAGCATCAATAACGGCTTTAAAAGCTGCAGGTGTGGCGGCGGCCAGCAGCGCCGTGCGGAAATCATCATCCATAAGCAGCCGGCTGAGACGGCTTAACAATTCCAGATGGACGTCATTTCCTCCTTGCGGCGCAGCAATCAAAAAGAACAGATGCGCCGGAGCACCGTCCAGACTGTCGAACTCCACGCCTTCCTTAACAATCATGGCAGCCAGGCCGGGAGTTTTGACGGCAGCGGTTTTGGCATGCGGGATGGCGATGCCTTCCCCGATACCGGTACTGCCTTCGGTTTCACGGGCCAGGACTGCTTGCAGGTAGGCATCGGTATCTGCCAGATTGCCTCCTTTGGCCATCAAAGCGGCCAGATGTGCCAGGGCCGTCTGTTTGTCGCCTGCCGGACCGTGCAGGTCAATGCTGGCTTCCTGAAGAAGATCAATGATACGCATATTAAAACCCTCCTTCTAAACTTTGCAATGCGGCTTCGATGTCGGCTTTGCTGGCCAGCCAGTCGTGGAAGGCACTGGCGCTGCCGGTACATACACCCAGCTTTAAGGCGGCAGCCAGGTCGCCGTCGTGCAGGTAGCCGGCGATAAACCCGGCAACGGTACTGTCCCCGGCGCCTACGGAATTTACCAGCCGGCCGTGAGGCGCTGCCTGCCGGTAGACTTTTTTATCAGCGCCTATCAGCAATGCTCCCTGTGCTCCCAGAGAGATCAGAACATTGACAGCACCTTCTTCTTGCAGCTGCCGGGCATATTTGATCACGTCAGTTTCTGTGGTGATGCTGACGCCGAAAAGTTCTCCCAATTCGTCCTGGTTAGGCTTGATCAGGAAAGGGTGATAGGGCAGGACCTGGCGTAAGAGTTGCCCGGTGGCGTCCACCACGATTTTAATTTTCTGCGGTGCCAGTTGTTTCAAAATCTGTTCATATATGTCGGTAGGCATACCGGAGGGAATACTACCTGCCAGGACGAGCAGATCGTCCTGATGCAGTGTTGCTAACTGCCGGAAAAGTTCTTGCAGGGCGGCCGGGGTAATAGCGGGGCCGGACCCATTGAGGGCCGTTTCCCTGCCGGCACGAATCTTAACGTTAATCCGGGAAAGTCCGTCCGGCAGCTGGATAAAATTTGTGGCGGCGCCGTATGTTTTGGACAGGCGTTCAATCTCACGGCCAGTGAAGCCGGCGATAAAACCCAGCATGCAGGAGGGCAGCCCCAACTGTTTTAAGACCAGGGAAACGTTAATTCCCTTGCCGCCGGGATAGATGGCTTCGGCAGCGGTCCGGTTAATTTCGCCCGGGCGCAGCTCGGGTAAGTCGACCACATAATCCAGGGACGGGTTAAAAGTAACCGTATAAATCATGATTGCACCTCGCGTAGCTGCCGGGAACCGGATAATTTTATCCCTCTGTGCGCAGCTTTTCTTCATATTTATATTATACTGTGAACTGAAGGGAAAAAGCAATCAGCGGCTCCTATAATGATTTACCATTTCCAAAGGAGCCGGGTTGGAGTATAATGGAAACGGGTATACATACGGGGAAAAAACAAAAAAGTAAAATGCTTGGGAAAGTGGGTACATATGGAAACACCCGGAAAGATTCTTAACAACAAGCAGACGCGGCTTTTTGCGGGACGAAGAGTTTTGGTTTGTGAAGACAGTAAATTGAATCAGCTTTTGATGCGAAAACTTTTGCAGAGTGTCGGTTTGACGGTGGACATGGCCGGTAACGGTGCGGAAGGTGTGGCCCTGGCAGCCAGGTATAACTATGCGGTCATCCTGATGGATATTATTATGCCGGTTATGAATGGGCTGGAAGCTACCAAAAAGATTCATGAGCTAAGGCCGGGGACGCCTGTGGTAGCGTTGACAGGTGCAACCAGCGTGGAAGAAATACAAAAATGCATGCGGGCAGGACTGGTAGATTTTTTATATAAGCCGATAGATCCTGAGGCTCTGTACAAGATGCTGGACCTGCTTTTAGGCAGTGGAAATGTTAAGTAACTATTAAAGTTGAATGTTGCTAAGGCGGTGCGGGTTATGAATTATGATCTCGTGATTAAGCAGGGAATGCTGGTGGATGGTACCGGCAAGCAGGCTTATGCCGGGGAAGTAGGTATTAAAGATGGTCTGATCGCTGCTATCGGTCCCAAGCTGGGAGAAGCTAAAACAACGGTGGATGCCGGTGGCTGTGTGGTAAGTCCCGGCTTTATTGATATTCATGCTCATTCAGACTGGTGTCCGTTTTATCCGGGCGTGCGGGCCGTAAGTAAATTGTATCAGGGTATTACCCTGGAAATAGACGGTAACTGCGGCATCAGTTTGCTGCCGGTCAACGATAAGTGCCGCAGAGAGATTGACGAACTGATGGCTAGCGGTCTGGAACTGCCGCTGCACGGCCTTTCTATGGTGGATGATGACCTGAAAGCTTATGCCGCTCATCTGGAGCGTTGCCGTCCGGCTACGGATATGGGACTTCTGATTGGCCACGGTACCTTGCGGGGCGTGGTCATGGGCTTTGGCATGCGTAAACCGACGCCGGAGGAACTGCACCGTATGGAGCAGGTTCTGGATGCAGAATTAACCAAGGGCGCATTTGGCTTGTCCCTGGGCTTAATTTACCCGCCCAGTTCTTACGGCGAGGGTGAGGAACTGGTGGCGCTGGCCAAGGTTGTAGCTAAGCATCATGGTATCCTGTCCGTGCACATGCGTAGTGAAAGTACCCAGATCATGGCGGCGGTGGACGAAATGTTAACCGTGGCTAAACAGAGCGGCGTCCATCTGCAGATCTCGCATTTAAAATTAATCGGCAAACCCCAGTGGGGCAAGAGTACGGAACTTTTACAAAAAATTAAACAGGCCCGGGCGGAGGGAGTACAGGTTACCTGCGACCAGTATCCGTACCTGGCCACCTGTGCCAGCCTGGATGTGCTGCTGCCCGGTTGGGCTAAAGATGGCGGCACGGCAGCGCTGTGCCAGCGGTTGGCCAAACCGACAGACAAACTTTTAACGGAAACCAGGGCCGAGATGGAGCGCCGGGGCGGCGCTGCAGCTGTCCTGATTATTACCACTACCGGCTGGAAACCGGAGTACGACGGCAAGACCCTGGCGGATATTGCCCAACTTTTGGGTGTGGCGCCGGAACTGGCCGCCTGCCAGGTGCTGCTGGGTTCCAGGGATATGGCGCCCTGCTGCTATTTCTGTCTCAATGAGACGGATATGCTGAACATCATGCGGGAGCAATTTATCGCCGTAGGTTGTGATGGTTATGCCGTGCCTTATGATAAAAAGTTTTTCCTGGGCAGCAATCCGCATCCGCGTAGTTTTGGTACTTTTCCCAGGTATTTGCAAACTATCAGGGAAAAGGGGCTGCTAAGCCTGGAAGCTGCCATTTATAAGATTACGGGACTGCCGGCGCAGATTTTGAATGTGCAGGACCGGGGCGTGCTGGCGGTTGGTAAACGGGCGGACATCACAGTCTTTGACCCGGCTACTGTAGCAGACCTGACGACTTATACGGACAGCATCAGGAAACCACAGGGCATTAAAGCGGTAATCCTGGGTGGACGTTTGGCGCTTCTGGACGGGGAGCAGCACGGTGCAAACCTGGGGCGGCTGGTACTGCATCCGGAAGCCTGAAGGTGCCAAAAAGTTTACGAAAAGTTTTATGGACAAGAACTTTTTAATGTGATATACTAAGCAAGCGTTAATGTCGGGAAATATTGACGCTAATAAAGAGAGGTGCACTTAATAATGAAAGAAAAAATCCATCCGAAGTTTTATACCGACGCCAAGGTAATCTGCGGCTGCGGTAACACTTTTACCACCGGTTCCGTGAAGAAAGAATTACGTGTGGACGTTTGCTATAAATGCCATCCGTTCTTTACCGGTCAACAACGTAATACTACTGCTCGCGGCCGTGTAGAGAAGTTCAACAAACGTTTCGATTCTGAAGAAGCTAAGGCTTTGCGTGCTGAGGCAGAGAAGGTTGCAGAAAAGAAAGCTGCTGCCAAGGCTGCTGAAGAAGCTGAAGCAAAGAAGGAAGCTGAGAAGGCTGCTGAAGAGGCCAAGGCTGCTAAAGCGAAGAAGGAAGCTGAAAAAGCTGCCAAGAAAGCTAAGGCTGCTGCCAAGAAGGCCGCTGCTGCTAAGGCTGCCGCAGAAGCTACCGCTCCTGAAGCTCCCGCTGCAGAAGCTAAAGCTGAAGAAGTTAAGACCGAAGCTACCAAGGAAACCAAATAAGATGAACAGCTGTGCAGCAGAGCTTAGTGGCTCTGCTGTACTTGTATTTTACTAAGACTCGGTTATAAGAGGCCGCATAAAAGGCGGCACGGTGTCAGGACCTGTCCTGCAGGCCCTAGGAGTTTTTTATCCAGATGAATGCAAAAGCAAATGTAGGCGGTCAGGCCGTCATTGAAGGCGTGATGATGCGGGGTGCGGATAAAGTGGCCGTAGCCGTGCGTCAACCCAGCGGTGAGATTGTGGTGGATGTGAATCCTGTCCAAAGTATCGGTGACCGTCATCCTATCCTGAAGAAACCATTGCTGCGCGGTGTCGTAGCTTTAATAGAATCCCTGGTCATGGGCCTGAAGGCTTTATCTTATAGTGCCCAGATGGCAGGGGAAGAAGATGAACAATTAGATAGCAAAGAGATGGCGCTGACCATGGTAGTATCCGTGGTACTGGCCATCCTGGTCTTTGTGGTGATTCCCACCTGGTCTATCAAGTTTTTGAGCGGGGTACTGACCAGTACGCTGGCTCTGAACCTGGCGGAAGGCGTCCTGCGCCTGGCCATCTTTTTAGGTTATATCGCCGCTATCAGTTCCATGAAAGATATTCAACGGGTGTTCCAGTATCACGGCGCAGAGCATAAAACTATTTATACGTATGAGGCCGGGTTGCCGCTGGAAGTGAAAAACGTGCGGCCTTTTACCACGCTGCATCCCCGTTGCGGTACTAACTTTTTGATGATCGTGATGCTGATCAGTATCTTTGCTTTTGCCTTTTTGGGCTGGCCAAACTTACTGGAAAGAATCCTGAGCCGGGTTATTTTGATGCCGGTTATTGCCGGTGTCAGCTATGAACTGATCCGTTATGCGGGTAAAAATATTGATCATCCCTGGGTGAAGGCGGCTATTTGGCCCGGTTTGTGCCTGCAAAAACTTACTACCAGGGAACCGGATGATGCCCAGATTGAGGTGGCCATCGCTTCTTTAAAAGCGGTGTTACCGCCGGATGACAAGGCAGTAGCAATGGCGGTGCCGGAAGCGCTGCGCGCCAGCGTGGCAGTTGGTGCACCGGAGCAAGCTACCCTGCAGGAAAAAGAAGAAGCGGCGGCAGCTGTGCCCCCACAGGAGTAAAGATGTTAGCGATTAGTAAGTTACGTGCCTTAGAAGATAAATATCTGGACCTGGAAGCTAAAATCAGCGATCCGGAAGTGATTGCCAACCAGCCTTTGTGGCAGCAATACACCAAAGAGCATGCCCGGCTGGAAGAAGTGGTGGCGGCTTTTAGAGAATACCGGGACAAACAGCAGTCTTTTGACGAGGCCGAGGCTATCCTGAAGGATGGCAGCGACCCGGAATTGACGGATCTGGCCCGGGAAGAAATCAAAGAATTGAAACCGGAGCTGGAAAGTTTTGAAAAAAGACTGACCATCCTGCTGCTGCCCAAGGATCCTAATGATGAAAAGAATATTTTTTTGGAAATCAGGGCCGGTGCCGGTGGCGACGAAGCGGCTTTGTTCGTAGGCGATTTGTTCCGGATGTACAGCCATTATGCTGATAAACGCGGCTGGCATCTGGAAGTAGTGGACAGTAGTCCTACAGGCCTGGGCGGTTTTAAGGAAATTATTTCCCAGGTCAGCGGCAGCGAGGTATACGGGCGCCTGAAATTTGAAAGCGGCGTACACCGGGTACAGCGGATACCGGCTACGGAAAATGCCGGCCGGGTACATACCAGTACTTGTACGGTCGCGGTGCTGCCGGAAGCTGAAGAAGTAGATGTACAGATTAATCCGGCAGATTTACGTATTGATACATTCAGGGCTGGCGGCGCCGGCGGACAGTACGTGAACAAGACGGAGTCCGCGGTACGGATTACTCATATTCCCACGGGCATCGTGGCTCAGTGCCAGGATGAGAAAAGCCAGCTGAAGAATAAGGAAAAATGCATGCGGGTTTTGCGTTCCCGTATTCTGGAAGCGGCCCAGGAAAAACAGCGCAGTGAAACGGCCACGGCCCGCCACGACCAGGTGGGTACCGGCGATCGCAGCGAGCGCATCCGTACTTATAACTATCCTCAGGGACGTGTTACGGATCACCGGATTGGTCTGACGTTGTATAAGTTGGAAGCCATCCTGAACGGTGACATGGATGAATTGGTCAACGCCCTGATTACGGCAAAGCAGAGCGAATTATTGCAGCAGATGCAGTAAAACCTGGCGCTATCGGGAGAGCGAGGAACATGGCCACAAATGATGTGTGGACGATAACAAGAATATTAACCTGGACCAGACAGTATTTTGCAGGCAAAGGCATAGAAAATCCCCGCCTGGACGCGGAGCTGCTCTTATGCGAGGTCTTGCACTGTGAGCGGATCACGCTGTACGTGCATTTTGACCAGCCCCTGCAGGAAAGCGAACTGGCCCGGTATCGCGATTTTATTATACGCCGGGGGAAACAAGAACCTCTGGCGTATATTTTAGGTCATAAAGAATTTTATAAATATGATTTTAAGGTGACACCGGCTGTGCTGGTACCCCGTCCGGAAACGGAGCTGCTGGTGGAAAAAGTTGCCCAGGCCCCTATGCCGGCAGAACCCAGGATCCTGGATGTAGGTACCGGCAGCGGCGCTATCCTGATTTCTCTGCTGGCAGAATTGCCCCAGGCTGCAGGTGTGGGTGTGGATAAATCTGCGGCAGCTTTGGCGGTGGCTAAGGCCAACGCCGCGTATGTGGCAACGCAGGTAAAAGATGCAACTTTGCCGGCACGGTTTACTTGGACCGAAAGTGATGTGCTGACGGCGCTGCCGGCCACGGAACGATTTGATGTACTGGTCGGCAATCCGCCTTATATTCCCAGCGGGGTAATTCCTACCCTGGCCAGGGATGTGCAGCGGGAACCACATCTGGCCCTGGACGGAGGTCAGGATGGTTTGTCAATTTACCGGCGTTTGCTGGCAGAGGCGCCTGCTTATCTGCAACCGGACAGCCTGGTGGCCCTGGAAATCGGGGAAGAGCAGGGCAGAGCGGTGGCAGCTTTAGCAGCAGCGGCCGGTTTCACCGTGCAGGTAGTTTTACAAGATTACGCCAATCTGGACCGGATGGTCCTGGCTACAAAAGAAGGTAGCAGTTATGCAGACTATATATTGGGACTTAAAAAATAATGAACGGGATAAATTCATGGACCAGGCGGCCCTGTGCATTAAGGACGGCCAGGTGGTAGCTTTTCCTACCGAGACGGTGTACGGTCTGGGCGCAGATGGTCTAAACGGTGCGGCCGTTGCCAAAATTTTTGCGGCCAAGGGACGGCCGGCAGACAATCCACTAATCCTGCATATTGCTGATAAAAAAGAATTTGACCGTCTGGCGGTGGATCTTTCCGCTAATGCCAGAGCTTTGATTGACACTTTTATGCCGGGACCGCTGACGCTGATTGTCAAAAAAAGCAGTCTGATCCCGGACGAGGTCACCACGGGATTGCCGACGGTGGGCATCCGTATGCCTTCCCATCCGGTGGCGGCAGAATTAATCCGGCGCAGCGGCTGTCCTATAGCGGCGCCCAGCGCTAATCTGTCCGGCAAACCCAGCCCTACCAATGCTCACGATGTGGCGGAGGATATGGACGGCCGTATTGCCGGAATTTTGGATGGAGGCCGTTGTGGTATCGGTGTGGAAAGTACCATCGTGGACACGACGACTCCTATTCCCACAATTTTACGGCCGGGCGGCGTGACCCGGGAGATGCTGGAACACCGGCTGGGAGCAGTGGATATTGACCCGGCTCTGTACGGAGTCCAGGCGGTACGCCCTAAGGCGCCCGGTATGAAATACCGGCACTACGCGCCTAAGGCCCCCATGTATTTATATGAGGGACCGGCAGCGGCGGCACAACTTATTAAAGCGGTACATGCAGCCATGCAGGCGGGACACAGGGTCGGTGTGCTGTGCGATCAGGTTACGGCGGCCCAACTGCCGGAAAATGCCAATCGTTGTGTGATTGCTTCCTGGGGTTTAAGCAAGGATGACCTGGCAGAACACCTGTACAATTTACTGCGTGCTTTCGACCATCAGGAGCCCGAATTTATTTTGGGACTGGACGTGGAGGAACATGTACTGGGGCTGGCCACCATGAACAGGATGCGTAAGGCAGCCGGTTTTAACATCTTGTGGGCTACGGAAGATGGGGTTTCTATAAAAAGCGGTACAAACTTTCCCGGAAATATGGTAAAATAATATATTAGTAAAGTCTTTCAATGCTGAGGGCTAATCTGGTATGGAGGGGAAAACATGAAAATTGCCATTGGCAGTGACCACGGCGGCATTCATTTAAAAAATTATCTAAAGGAATATTTACAGGGCCGAGGCTGGGAAGTTTTGGACTGCGGTACGTATACCGAAGAATCCTGTGATTATCCTGATATCGCGGTTAAACTTTGCGGAGAGATTGCCCAAGGTACGGTGACGCAAGGTATCCTGGTTTGCGGTACCGGTCTGGGTATGAGTATTGCGGCTAACAAATGTGCCGGTATCCGGGCGGCAGTAGTAACGGATGAGTACAGCGCCGTGAAGAGTAAAGAGCATAATAATGCTAATGTACTCTGTCTGGGCGAACGTGTTTTGGGTACGGGCCTGGCCGAAAGCCTGGTAGATGCCTGGCTTAAGACGGAATTTGCCGGCGGCAGGCATGCCCGCAGGGTGGACAAGATTATGGACCTGGGGAAATAATAGCTACTGACAGGTACTAAAAATAAAATCTGAGAGTAGTAAAAAGATATTTTTATGGAGGGATAGCCATGAACTTGGAAAATTTAGGAGTGTTTGATCCGGAAATCAGCAGTGCGATGGATGAAGAGTTAAATCGTCAACGCAACAAGATAGAATTAATCGCGTCGGAGAATATTGTTTCCCCGGCGGTGCTGCAGGCTATGGGCAGCGTATTGACCAACAAGTATGCCGAAGGCTATCCGGCGCACCGTTATTATGGCGGCTGCGAGTTTGTGGACAAGGTGGAAAACCTGGCCATCGCCCGTGCCAAAAAATTGTTCGGCTGCGAGCATGTGAACGTGCAGCCTCACAGCGGCGCTAATGCCAACACGGCCGTGTATTTTGCCCTGTTAAAACCCGGCGACACCATCATGGGCATGAACCTGTCCCAGGGCGGTCATTTAAGCCATGGTTCTCCGGTAAATATTTCCGGTACGTATTTTAAGGTAGTGCAATACGGTGTGGATCCTAAGACGGAACGCATCGATTATGATGAACTGGAAAGGCTGGCTAAGGAATGCAGGCCTAAGATTATTGTAGGTGGCGCCAGTGCTTATCCCCGCATCATTGATTTTAAACGGATGGCAGAGATTGCCCACGGTGTGGGCGCCCTGCTAATGATTGATATTGCCCATATTGCGGGGCTGGTAGCCACGGGACTCCATCCGAGTCCGGTTCCTTATGCGGATATCGTGACGACCACGACCCATAAGACTTTGCGTGGACCACGAGGCGGCATGATCATGTGCAAGGAAAGTCTGGGCAAAGCCATTGATAAAGGTATTTTCCCTGGCACCCAGGGAGGTCCTTTAATGCATGTTATCGCGGCCAAGGCTGTCGCTTTTAAAGAAGACTTGGATCCGTCTTTCAAAGTTTACCAGCAGGCCATCCTGGACAACGCCCAGGCTTTTGCCAAAGCCCTGGTTAAAGAAGGGTTCCGCCTGGTAAGCGGCGGGACGGATAACCATCTGATACTGGTGGACGTTCGCGGCCAGAAACTGACCGGCAAGGAAGCAGAAAAACTGCTGGATGCTGTAGGTATCACCTGTAATAAGAATACGATTCCTTTTGATCCGGCCAGTCCTTTTGTGACCAGCGGTATCCGCTTAGGTACGCCTGCCTGCACCACCCGCGGTTTTACCACGGCTGATTTTGAAGAAGTGGCAGCTATCATCGGTCTGGTCCTGAAGAACCCTGCTGATGCGGCGAAGATGGAAGAAGCTAAAAAGCGTGTGGCTGCTTTGTGCGACAAGCATCATATCTACCCTGGTTTAAAATACAGCAAATAAGTTAATAAATCCGCACTGCGGGTAAAATAAAGGAGTGGTCGTAGATGAATCTGCATATCATTAAGCATCCTTTGATTGAACACAAGCTGACGATGATGCGTGACAAGAACACCAATTCCAAGGTTTTCCGGGAACTGCTGGACGAGATTGCCATGCTCATGACGTACGAGGTTACCAGGAACTGGGATATGGAACCGGTGGAGATTGAAACACCGCTGGAAAAGATGACCGGTCACACCTTGAAAAACAGTGAGATCACCATCATTCCTATCTTGCGTGCTGGTCTGGGACTTTTGAATGGCGTGCTCAAGATTATCCCCAAGGCCCATGTGGGTCATATTGGTTTATATCGTGATCCTAAGACGCATGAACCGGTGGAATATTACTGCGGCCTGCCCAAACAGATGGATGCGGAAGCCATCGTAGTTGATCCTATGCTGGCTACAGGTGGCAGTTCCAGTGCCGCTATTACCATGCTGAAGAAAAAAGGTCTGAAGAAGATTACCCTCATGGTCCTGGTAGCAGCGCCGGAAGGCGTGGAGCTTTTGAACCGGGAACATCCTGATGTAGAAATTTACACCGCGGCCCTGGACAGGGAGTTAAACGAGAATGCGTATATCCTGCCGGGTCTGGGCGATGCCGGCGATAGGGTCTTTGGTACATTGTAAGTAAGAATCACCGTCAGCTGTGCGGTGGTGATTGTGCGAGGTAAAATGGTAAAACATATTGAGCGCCCTGACTGGGACCATTATTTTATGGAAATAGCCCGGGTTGTTAGTAAACGCAGCACCTGCCTGCGCCGCAGCGTAGGTGCCGTGATTGTCAAGAACAAGCAGATCCTGGCTACCGGCTACAACGGTACCCCCAAGGGGATGGACCATTGCGAGAAGGTGGGTTGCCTGCGGGAACAGCTACATGTGCCCAGCGGTCAAAATCACGAACTCTGCCGCGGTATCCATGCGGAGCAGAACGCAGTGGTTCAGGCTGCCGTACACGGCGTGTCCGTAGAAGGCGGGACCTTGTATTGTACGCATCAGCCTTGCGTGGTTTGTACTAAAATCTTAATTAACGCAGGCATAGAACGCATCGTATATCAGAATCCTTATCCGGACAAGCTGGCAGAAGATATGCTCAAAGCTTCCGGGATGAAAGTTGAAGTATTAGCGGAGTAATGAATCGAGTGTATATCTTAGCTTTTTTGATTGCGCTGCTGGCAAGTTTCTTGCTGACGCCTTATGTCAAAAAATTAGCTTTCAAAATCGGGGCCCTGGACAGGCCGAACAAGCGTAAGGTACACCACAAGGTGATGCCGCGTCTGGGCGGACTGGCGATTTATTGCGGCTTTTTGTTGTCAGTGCTGTGTACCATGCATATCTCCCGGGATGTGTTAGGTTTGCTCCTGGGCGGTACCGTGATTATGATCGTCGGCGTGATTGACGATAAATACCAGCTGCCCGCCAAGGTTAAACTTTTAGGGCAGATCCTGGCGGCTTGTGTGCTGGTTCTGTTCGACATCAAGATTGAATGGCTGAATAATCCCTGGGGCGGTTATTTCTATCTGGAATATTTTTCTATTCCCCTGACGATTTTCTGGGTCATCAGTTTTACTAACGTAGTGAACCTGATTGACGGGCTGGATGGTCTGGCGGCAGGCGTAAGCGCCATTGCCAGCATCACCGTCATCCTGGTGGCCGTACAGCAGGGCGTGTTCCCGGTAGCTATCCTGACCGCGGCTTTAGCCGGTGGCATCATCGGTTTTATCCGTTACAACTTTAACCCGGCTTCCATCTTTATGGGAGATACGGGTAGTATGTTTATTGGTTATATGCTGGCCGCTATTTCTATTTTTGGCGCGGTCAAGAGTGCAGCTACGATTGCACTCATCGTACCGGCGGTAGCTTTAGGGCTGCCTATCATGGATACGGCTTTTGCCATCCTGCGGCGTTATACTAATGGTCGTCCGATTTTCCAGCCGGATAAAGGACATTTGCATCACCGGCTGCTGGCCATGGGTATGAGTCAGCGCCAGGCGGTATTATTCATGTATGCCATCAGCGCTACCTTGAGCGTGGCAGCAGTGGTCCTGACCGAAGTGGACGGCTATTTTGCCGCTGTGGTCATCGCCATCATTGTGACCTGCGTGGCCATCGGTGCCAAGAAAATCGGTATCTTGAACGACCGGTAAAGAAGCAAACGGTTGCTGCTGTTTTTGCGAGTGAGGCTGGGAAGGCGTCTTTTGCAGGGATGCAAGTTTTGCGGAACGGGGGTCCGGGCTAAGTGAAAAAATTAAGAGTCATGACGGTGTTTGGTACCAGGCCGGAGGCCATTAAGATGTGCCCTCTGGTTATGGAACTGCGCCGGCACAACGAGTATATAGAACCTATGGTGGCAGTAACTGCCCAGCACCGGGAGATGCTGGACCAGGTACTGCACTTGTTTAAGATTAAGCCGGATTATGATTTGAATATTATGACCAGCGGTCAGACCTTGCATGATGTGACAG
Source organism: uncultured Acidaminococcales bacterium (assembly GCA_964293585.1). GTDB lineage: Bacteria > Bacillota > Negativicutes > Acidaminococcales > Acidaminococcaceae > JAKVKY01. The sequence goes on along the minus strand of CAXYYS010000006.1, from coordinate 2,774 downwards.
TGAAGGCGCTTTTAGGTTTAAGGGATGTTTTTACCGAGGCCAAGCCTGATTTGGTTTTAGTCCATGGGGATACTACCACGACTTTTGCCGGTTCCCTGGCGGCATATTATGCTCAGATTCCAGTAGGACATGTGGAAGCAGGACTCCGGACCGGCAATAAATATTCCCCTTTCCCGGAAGAGATGAACCGGAAACTGACCGGATCACTGGCAGATTATCATTTTGCCCCGACCCTGACCAGTAAAAACAATCTATTGAAAGAAAATGTTAATAGCAAAAATATTTTTGTGACCGGCAATACGGTCATTGACGCTTTAAACACCACGGTCCAGAGAGAGTTTACGTTTAGCGACCCCAGGATTGAGCAGGCACTCAAGAGCGGCAAGAGGTTAATCCTTATGACTACCCACCGGCGGGAAAATTTGGGCGAACCCATGCGGCATGTGTACAGGGCTTTAAAAGAAGTTTTGCGTACGCATCCGGATGTAGGCGCTATTTTCCCGGTTCATAAGAATCCCAAGGTACGCCAGGTGGTACAGGAAGAATTAAGCGGCCTGGAACATGTTTATTTAACCGAGCCCATGGATTATGAGCCATTTGCCAACCTGATGGCCAGGGTGGACCTGGTGTTGACCGACAGCGGCGGTATCCAGGAAGAGGCACCCGCTTTAGGAAAACCGGTATTAGTTTTACGTAATACCACGGAACGTCCGGAGGCGGTTACGGCGGGAACTGTACAATTAGTTGGCACAGAATACGCTGCTGTTTTACAAGCAACACTACATCTTTTGGATGATTCGTCATACTATAGGAGGATGGCGGAAGCAGTGAACCCATATGGCGACGGTCACGCCTGTGAGCGGATTTGCGGCATGTTGCTGCATGCATTTGGTTATTCCGGAGAGGTTCCTGCGGAGTTCCTTCCGCAAAAAGATTGAAAAAAAGGTTGTTAAATTTGTAAATTTATATTAAAATAACACTGTATACATGACACATATTTGTCACAAATTTGTGTGCAGGTATTTTTACTACTTTGGTCCTATGAGGTGGATAAAACCGCATGTTAAGTTTTAAGGATTATACAAAGGCAGAGCTGCAACGGGCTATCTCCTTGGCGTTGATGCGTCAGATTATTATTGCTGTGGTCCTGTTTTTGCTGGCATACATGTTGATAGGCGGTCAGCCTGCGTATATGTTTGCGGTTGGTCTGCTGTGGTCTCTGGCGGATACAGCCATGGTGTTCGGCAGCACGGTACGGGGGATGGATAGTTCACCCCAGGCCGGCAAGCGGCTGCTGAAGATCACGTTTACCATCAGGCTGGGCCTGGCCCTATTAATGGTTTTTGTTATTGTCAGGATGAAACTGAGCTTATTACCAGTATTGCTCGCTTTCATCCTTATGCATGTTTTTTTGCTTCTTAATTTATTAATTTTCACGCGCCTGACAAAAAAGAAAACTACGGCCGTGGAGAAAGGAGGAAAGGAAGATGGGAGCTGCTGATCAAGCAAGCAATGAAATTATCCATTATTTACCAACTGTGTTTCAGGGCCATACCATTAACATGCAGACAATGTATATGTCCTGGTTGACCATGGTTATTGTCATCCTGATTGTTGTCGCTGCAACCCGTAAAAGGGATTTGGTGCCTAAAGGTGTTCAGAACATCGTAGAGATGTTCGTTGAATGGCTGGGTGGATTGATGGAAAGTAATATGGGTGTTGAAGGTCGTCGAGTTATGACTCCTTTCATCATCACTCTGTTCTTGTACATTTTTGTTGGCAATGAGATGGGCATGCTGCCTAATTTTGGCGTGCATTTTACTTCTCCTACCAATGATATTAACGTAGCCCTGGGTTTGTCTATTCCGGTGGCATTATTAGTCTATATCATCGGTATCGCTAAGCAAGGTCCCGCTTATTTTAAGCACTTTTTAAAACCGTTTGCTGTATTCCTTCCGTTAAACATCATCGAAGATATAGCAAGACCTATCACCATGGCAGCTCGTCTGTTTGGTAATATCCTGGCAGGCGAAATTCTGCTGATTATATTGTACAAGCTCACCCCCTGGATTGTTCCGGATCTTTGGATTGGTTTCAGCCTTATTATTGGTTTCTTGCAGGCATTCATTTTTACCATGCTGACCATAATTGCGCTGGCACCTGTATTTAAAGCACTGGAAAAATAAAATTTGTTTTACAATTAACATTTCATGCAAAAATGAAAGGATGAGGTTTGAAAATGGAAAATTCTATTATTGTATTTGGTTCCGTAATTGCAGCAGGACTGATTGGTGCCGGTGCATCTCTGGGTGCCGGCTTAGGCGATGGCCTGGTATCAAGCAAGGCAATTGAGTGCATGGCTCGCCAACCTGAACAAGCATCTAACTTCCAGGTTAACATGTTCATTTCTATCGGCTTAATCGAATCCATGCCTATTATTTCTATCGTTATCGCGATTGTGTTAGTATTTGCGAACCCGTTCGTAAAATAATTTAGTGAGAAGAAAAGGGAGTGCTGTAATTGGTAAATATAAATGCTACTCTTATCGCTCAGATCCTGAACTTCATAGTTCTCCTGGCTATTCTCGCTAAGTTCTGCTATAAGCCTCTGCTCAAGGTTCTGGATGACCGCCGTAACCATATCATTAAAGATCTGGACAGCGCTGAACAAACCAGGCTGGAAGCTGAGTCCTTGAAGGCTCAGTATGCTAAGCAGCTGGCGGATGCCCGTGAAGAAGCTACGGCCATCGTGGACAAGGCCAATAAAGTTGGCCA
>CAXYYS010000005.1:0-71258 GCA_964293585.1 uncultured Acidaminococcales bacterium | reverse complement strand
AGAACATATCATTACAACGGATCGCAGAAATAGTTTTTCCCAAAACCTCGAAGATGCCTAATGCGCCTACATAGGCGTTAAAGAGCACATTAAAGGACGAGGTGGGATTCCAGATGGCATCCAGGCTGATATTGGCAAAAGTATTGATATCTTCCTTAGCAATCTCGAAATGGCGTTTATCCGTAAACAGCTGCTCAAAAGAGGAACGCTCCATGGGTTTGGCAAAATAGTAACCCTGGCCCTGATTGCAGCCCATGCTGCGCAAAAAGGCAGCTTCTTCCTTGGTCTCGATGCCTTCTGCCAGGAGCGTGATGCCCATCCATTTGACCAGGCCCACCACGAAACTGAGCATACCACGTTTCTTGCCTTCCTGGCGGATCTTCAGAAAATGCATGTCCAGCTTAATCACATCAAAAGGCACATCCCCCAGCAGGTTCAGGGATGAATAGCCACTGCCGAAATCATCCATGTCCAGAGAAAAACCGGCAGTTTTCAGGGCGTTGGCCATCTGCACCATCTGGTTGGAATCCTGGGTATACGCAGTTTCCGTAAACTCCAGTTCCAACAGATGCAGCGGCAGGTCATATTTATGCATCAGGTCTTGTAAACGTTTCACCAGATCCATATTATACACATCAATACGGGAAACATTCACCGAGACAGGAAAAGCTTCATGGCCGGCGTCAATCCAGCTGCGTAAATCCCGGCAGGCGTGCTCCGCCACATAGAAATCCAGGATATTGATGATGCCGTTCTTTTCCATGGTCTGGATAAATTTGTTAGGAGTCAGCAGGCCGTACTTGGGATGCTGCCAGCGGGACAAGGCTTCGGCGCCAATTAATTTGCCGCTGCGCAAATCGTATTTACCCTGATAGTACACCTTGAATTCTTCATTCTTCAAAGCCGGCAGCATTTCCTCTGCCAGCTCCTGTTCGTGCACAAAGGCATCATGCATCTTTTCATCATAGATACTGATATTGCGGCTGTATTTACCTTTAATATCCTGCAGGGCCAGGTTAGCCAGGTCATACATGGCATTGACCGGCAGTTTCAAAGATTTAACCTCATAAACACCCACCTGGAAAGTCAGATGCAGATGGATGGGATATTTTTGAATCCGCAACTGCATATCCTCAATCCCCGCCACCAGGGCGTCTTCGGCAGACGCGGCGCAGCAGCAGGCAAAATTATCCCCTCCCAAACGGGCAAACAAACCGTCGAAACCAATCAGCTTGCGCACCTCCAGGAAACAGGCTGCGATAAATTTAAGTACTTCATCACCCTTTTGGTAGCCATAAACAGCGTTCACCACTTTAAACTTTTCCAGGTTGCCCACGATAATCCAGCAAGTTTTTTTGCCTTCGTGACCCTGCAAAAACTCCGTCGCCCGCTGCATAAAAGCTTCCCGGTTATACAGTCCCGTCAGGGAATCACGTTCCAGGGTATTGCGCAGGGCCGTATTTTCCCGGAGGCCGATAATATTCCGTGCCCGCTGTAAGATGATGGTACCGTTATAGGGCTTAACCAAAAAGTCCAGCGCTCCCAGCTGCAGGCACCGGGATTCCGAGGCCACCGAGCTGTCCGCGGTCATCACCAGGACCGGCACGTTCATGATCTCCGGTTCCTTTTGTTTGGCCTCCATAAATTTATAACCGTCCATCCGGGGCATAACCAGATCCAGGATAATCAGGGAAATTTTTTCTTTCAAGGCGCGCAAAGCTTCCAGTCCTGTATCGCCGTCATCCGCCTCCAGGACATCGTATTCGCTTGCCAGGATAGCATGCAGCATCTTTCTGTTAATCTGCATGTCATCAATAATCAGTACTTTTCTTTTCTCTGCCGCCATAGTCGCATCCTCCTAAGAGTACAATTTTTCTTCTTCTCCTTAGAAGCCGAGTAATTTGCCCAGCGCTGCCAGCAAACTATCCGTATACCCTTCCTTGCGTGTTTCCAGACTATGTATAATTTCCTGATAGGTTTTCTCTACCCGCGCGGTAAGATCCTTGCGGATAGTCCTGTTGCTCTTGACGAACCCACCCCAAAAATCCAGCTGGACCTGAAAATTCCCGTGGGTAAAGTCATACTTATCTAACTGGAGCGGCATAACCGCGGCTTCTCTCTGGCCCGTGGTAAAACCTGCCGCCGCCAGGGTTGCCAGGTACAGGGCCGCTTCTTTTTCCGCACGGCCTGCATCGGCGTCGATGGCGCCAAACGTATTGCTCAGATCCAGATTAAGATCCTTGATCAGATTCCTGGCATCCTTATTATTAAAAAAGAAACCGATATCCGCATGGGCGATAAAGATGAGGCTGCGCTCCCGCCAGCCTGCCAGCTTGGCCTGCACGTTGCTTTTGTAAAACTCCGGCAGACGCCGAGCGATGGCTTCGCTCAGGTTGCGCAAAGATACCGCCAGCACCTGCTCCTTGCCAAACCGTTCCAGCTTATCCCCGGCCAGGCTTACGCCTTCCAGGCTGGATACATTGATGATATCGCTTTCCTGAAAATCCGGCCGGGCCTGCCGCAGGGTCCGGAGCAGATAGTCCCGCATTCCCTTCAGCTTGGCTTCTTTCTGGAAACCGGCATCGGCATGGGTCAGGATAATCATGACCCGGTACCCCTTGGTCACCAGCGGCACCAGAATATTTTCTACCTCGGCCGCTTCGATACGGGCACTGTTGGCGCTAAAACAATAGTAAATAGCATGGAACCAGTCCATGATTTTGGGACTGCGGTTACGGCGTCCGATCTCCGTGAGCACTTCCTGCTGCCAGGCGCTCATCCGGTCCGCCTCGATGCCCCAGCTGTCATACACATGGAACTCAATGCCGTTCTGGATCACGGTACGTTCGTGCAAGCCCCGCTCCGTCACCGGCAAACCTGCCCCTACCGGCAGATTTAAACCGAACAGGTAGTTGATGAGACTGGTTTTGCCCACCCCCGTCTTACCCAGGACCAGGATATTATTTATGGGTTTGTCCGCAGTTGCTTTTGGCAGGTCGTCCATGTAAACCTCTTAGTGTTTATAATATTTTTCTACCGTCTTCAGGATAAAATCCACGGTCAGCATGGTCTCGGGGTTGATCTGCTCGCCGGCAGCCAGCCTTTGCGCCATATGGTAGCAAATCTCGTTCAGCGCCATGCCGAAAGCATAGGTGAACGAAGTAGCCACACTGCCGTTGACAATCAGCGACGTAATAGTGCCCACGCCGGGAATAAATTTCAGCAGGGTTCGGGAAACCATCCGGCCCATGTTGGCCACCACCACATTCACGAAAACTTCTTTAATCTTATCGTTAGTCTTATCGATGCCCCAGTAGTTAAAGATATGGGTGGCCATGGTGGTCTGCAGGGCGATCAGCGCCGCCGAATCCGTCATAGGGAGCGGTGAAGCCACCGCGCCCGCCGCTGCCAGCATATATCTTTTAATAATGGTATCCGCCTGGGTCTTCTTCACATCCAGCTCCTGCCCCAAAGCCTGGGCAAAGGCCAGCCGCAGCCCGGAATCCAGATTGTTCATGGACCACTGGACCAGCTTGTCCCAGCCCACCATCTCCTTCGGCATGCGGGTATCCACGCTCACCACGAAATAAGGGATATGGGGCAGCTTTTCCTGGAGCACCTGCTCCATCTGGCGCAGTTCCTCGGCCGTGGTACTGTCCGCCTGGGTCAGGGCCACGCAGATTTTGGTAGTTTCGGCAAAGGTACGGATGGCCGCGATATCCATGGCCGTTACCCTTTTATTGGCCGCGCTGATGCAGTACCAGATCAAATGGATATGATCTGCTACCTCGCTTAAGGCGTTGCGGTCCTTGACAAACTGCACTACTTTTTCATAAAATTCCTGCTGCTTGGCCGCGCCAATCTCGTAGCCGATGGTATCGTACAAAACGATGGACGCCGTCTCGGAAGCATACCGGCGAATTTCCGCCGTCACCGCCGTACCTTCGCCCACCTGGGCCACATCCTTACCAAAGACATAGTTGATGAGGCTGCTCTTGCCTACGCCGGTACCGCCGCACACCAGGATATTAGGTTTCTTGATAGACTGGAGGATTTTCTTTAATGTATCTTCGTAATTAAAACTGCCAATCTTGTCAAACAACGCCTGCATTTTTTCATTGGCCATCTTGGGTCCTCCTTGTAAAAAAAACATATATATAAGAATATTATAGCACAAAACTCTCTAAAATATACAAAAAAGTCAGCAGCCGTACTTTGGAGGATTCATGTCCAAAGTACATACTGCTGACTTGTTGCCAAAAGGAGCCGGCTCCGGCACTAAAACTCCGGAACCGGGAACAAAGAAGGCTTAGTTCAGGACCGGTTGCGTAACTGTCCGTCCCAGGTCCCTGATCATCTTTTTATCCATCTCGGGGCTGCGGCCGCCGGTAGTCAGATACCCGCCTACCATGATGCCGTTCAGGCCGCCGTTTAAAGCCAGGCACTGCAGATCCCGCAGGTTTACTTCCCGGCCGCCGGCCGTCCTGATCAAAGCATGGGGCAGTACAAAGCGGAAGACGGCGAAAGTCCGTAAGATTTCCAGCGGCGTCAAAGGTTTATTATGTTCAAAAGGCGTACCCGGGATGGGGTTCAACATATTCAGGGGGATGGAGTCAATTTCCAGGCGCTTTAATTCAAAGGCCATCTCCACCCGTTGTTCCGGCGTCTCGCCCAAGCCGAAGATACCGCCGCTGCACACGCGCAGACCGGCCTGCTTGGCGTTATGGATGGCGCCCATCTTATCCTGATAATTATGCGTGGTACACAACTTAGGGAAATAGCTGGGCGCGGTTTCAATATTGCTGTGAAACCGGGTGGCGCCCGCTTCTTTTAATTTATAGGCCTGCTCCAGGGTCAACAAACCCAGAGAACAGCAAACTTCGATACCTACTTCTTGCTTGATGCGTTTCAGCGTGGCGCAGATGAGTTCAAAATCTGCCTCTTCGCTTTGGCCGCGGCCGCTGGTGACGATGGAAAAACGTACGGCGCCGGCTGCTTTGGCTTTCTTAGCTGCCGCTACCATCTCGTCCTCAGACAACAAAGGATACTCTTTCACACCTGTATGATAATGGGCCGACTGGGCACAGAACTTGCAGTTCTCAGAACAACGGCCGCTACGGGCGTTGATGATGGCACAGCAGTCCACGGCCGGTCCGTTAAACTTGTCCCGGATCTTATCCGCCATAGCCAGCAGCAACATGGTGTCACTGTCGCTGACATTAATCAATTGTTCCGCTTCCGCCTTGGTAATCTCGCCGCCATTTAAAACTTTCTCTCCCAGCTCAATGATCATTATGATACGCTCCTCTTGCGTTAAATTTTTTGGTGTTAACCATAATATTGACTTCGGTTAACACTTTGATTATAGTGCAAGCGGCAGCATAAGTCAACCAAAATTTATTTTTGAGTTAACTGCTAAAAAATAAAGCTCCCGGAGGAGCTGCAAACGTCAGATAAATTAGGAATCTTAAGGGCGCGGCTGGCACTCCTGCAGGACGAAGCTGCTTACAGCCAGGTATTGCCCCACGCTTTCATGGCCAGCAAAACCGTATCAAAGGCCCGGCCTTTTTCCGTCAGGGCATATTCCACCGTCACCGGTACGGTAGGCTTCACGGTTCTTTTAATGATGCCGCAGGCTTCCAGATGCCGCAGGGTATCGGTCAGGGATTTGGTGCTGATGGCCAGGGCCTTGCTTAATTCATGAAAACGCATGGTACCAAGATGTAATTGTTCCAAAACCAGGAACGACCACTTCCCGGCAAAAACCTCCATGACCCCGCTGATACTGCGCAGACAGACCGCATCGTAGGCCGGCATTTCCTTAAGTTTTTCCTTAGGCATGATTATCGCTTCCTTTTCTAAGCTCTTTGGCGCTTTTCAAGAAGGCGCACGGCACAACCGCACACGTTGCTGCCTGGTCTGGTGTTGTTCTCACCCGGCACTTCTTGCGGCTGGTGTTGTTCGACGACGTCGCCTATACTTTAAAAATAAAAGCTGCTTTAATTTACGTAATAAGATATAAAAAAAGTGCCTTCTTTACAAAATAAATTATAGCAGGTTATAATAAATTCATCAAGCAAGTTCTTAAGACTTGAGAGACAGGAGAGATCATCATGCAAACAACAAACATGCCGGTACTCTTTACCGGCCACGGTTCACCGATGAACGCCATCGGTACCAATAGAGCCAGAACCGGCTGGCAGAAAATGGGGCAGGCTTTGCCCAAACCCCGGGTAATTATTGCCGTATCCGCCCACTGGGCCACTCAGGGCATCCTGGTCCGGGACAGCGCTGTCAATCCCCAGATTAACGATATGTACGATTTTCCGGAAGCCCTGTACCGCATCCACTACGAACCGGCCGGGGCGCCGGCTTATGCCAAGCGCATCCTGGCCTTGGAACCCCGGGCCGTGGTAAATAACGACTGGGGTATCGACCACGGGGTATGGACCGTGCTGGCCAACATGTTCCCCGGGGCTGACATCCCGGTGGTCATGGTCAGCACCGATATCAGCGCCGGTCCCGTTTCCATGTATAACCTGGGCCAGCACCTGGCCCCGTTGCGTGCCGAAGGCGCACTGATCGTAGCCAGCGGCAACGTGGTACACAGTCTGCGAGACGTAGGCTGGGAGATGGAAAACGGTTATCCCTGGGCCGACAGTTTTGACAAGGCCATCCAGGACGCCATCCTGGCCGGGGACTTCCAGACGCCGGTAAATTTTGCCCGGCTGGCCGGAGCCGCCAGGGCCGTCCCCACCCCCGAACATTATTATCCGCTCCTGGCTGCCCTGGGCGCCGCCTCACCTGCGGATAAGGTGACAGTCTGGAACGACTACCGGGAACTGGGGTCCATGTCCATGACCTCGTATCTGTTCGCAGACCGGACGTAAAATTTTAGCCGGCGGCTGGGAAAAACGGCCGGACATCCTACAAAAAAAAACCTCACAGTTAGCACTTACCGTGCTCCTCTGTGAGGTTTTTTTGCTGTAAATGTGAACGTAACTTTGTTGTAGGACCTGCTAATTCAGAGGCGGCTCTTGCTGGGGCAGCGTTGGCGTACAAACTCCTCAGGACTTAGCCTGCAAAATTGTTTCGATGGCCAACGCCACGCCGTCTTCATTGTTGCTGGCGGTTACCAGCTTGGCCGCCTGGCGGACGCTTTCCTTGGCATTGCCCATGGCCACGCCCAGTCCCGCATGCTTAATCATCACCAGGTCGTTGTTGCTGTCGCCGATGCACATGATCTCTTCCCGGTTCACCCCGTACAGTTTCCCGATGGCGCTAACCGCGTTCCATTTGTTAATGCCAGGTTCCATCAGCTCCAGGAAATTATCCTTGGAACTGGTCACATCCACCTGACCCTTAAACCGGACGGAAACATCCTGCCAGGTAGCATCAAACTCTTTGGGCCGGGTCATCAGCAGCAGCTTATAAGGAGGCTGCTTAATCTGGTATAACGCTTCCCCCACCGGTGTGGCCGGGATGCCGGAAATCTTGGTGTACAGCCGGGAAAAGGCATTTTCTTCTTTTACCAGCAGCTGGCTGCCCTGGTAAGCCTGGATGTAATAATGCCGTTCCTTGCAATAAGCTAACAGCGCTAAGGCCGTCTCCAGCTTAATGGGATGTTCCTCGTAAACCTTGCCGGACAAGCCGCCCTTTACCAGGGCGCCGTTATAGGTTACCAGGGGTACATCCAGCTGCAGCTGCTCCGCAAATTTTTGGGCGCTGGCATACATGCGTCCGGTGGCAAAAATAACTTTCAGGCCGGCCGCCTGCGCCTTGTGTACCGCCGCCGCGTTCCGGGGCGAAATCTCAAAATCGCTGTTCAGCAGCGTATCATCCAAATCAATCGCAATCAGTTTAATGGCCAACGTCAAGTTCCTTCTTTCACCAGTAATATGTTCGATTATACCACAAATTGCTACCGCCGGCGCCGGAAAAATAAGCCGGCCGCTCCCAACAGCTTAAGCAATTGATTTTTTAGTAAGTCTTTCTCCGCCCGCTTATTTATCCATGCGGGCTTTTTTCCCTGCCACATCGGCGGCAAAGAAAGCCGCCAGTTTCTCCGCGGGGGCGCTGTTCATACCCTCCCCCGCCCCCCAGACTTCCACGGTAGCCGCCTTCATGGCGTTCAGGGAACTGAAATGCTGCCATAAGGCCTGCCGGCGCTTAGGTCCTATGCCTTCCACATGATCCAGGATGGACACCAGGTTGCGCTTGCCCCGCAGCTTGCGGTGATACGTGATGGCAAAACGGTGGGCCTCATCCCGGATACGCTGGATAAGATGCAGGGCCGCCGATTCTTTGTCCAGCATGATGCTGTCGCTGCGGCCTTCCAGGAAAATTTCCTCTTCCCGCTTGGCCAGGCCTATAACAGGCAGCTCCGCCAGTCCCAGGCCCCGGATCACTTCCAGGGCGCTGCTGAGCTGACCCTTGCCGCCATCAATGATGACCAGGCTGGGCAGGTCCTCGTACTTGCTGTAGCGGCGGTACACCACTTCCTGCATGGATTTAAAATCGTCGGGCTTGCCTTCCGTAGACAAAAGTTTAAAGCGGCGGTAATCGCCCTTGCTGGCGGCGCCGTCCTTAAAGACCACCATGGAGGCTACCGTCTCGGCCCCCTGGGTATGGGAAATATCAAAACATTCCATACGCTCCAGAGGATGTTCCACCCCGATGGCCTGCTGTAAATCTTCGGCAGCCTGCAGGTTGCTTTCCTGCTGCAGCTGGCCGATGCGTTCCTTTTCCTGAATCAGCTTCTGAGCGTTTTCGCAAGCCAGCTTCATTAGTTTGGCCTTATCGCCACGCTGGGGTTGCAGCAGCTCCACCTTGTGCCCGGCCCTGGCGGTCAGCCATTCTGCCAGCACCGCGTTCTCACTCGCCTCCGGTAAAACTGACAACAGGATTTCCTTGGGGATAAAAATATCTTCCTGGTAATAATACTGTTTCACAAATGCCGCTACCACTTCCTGCTCCGTATCGCCTACGGGCAAAAAGAATTCCTTGCGGCCGATGAGTTTGCCCGCCCTGACAAAGAATAACTGCAGGCAGACGCTGAAATTATCGGCGGCATAACCTACGATATCCATATCCCCGGCGCCCAGCACCGCTTTCTGCTGCTCGTCCAGACGTTCCACCGCCTGCAGCTGGTCCCGCAGCCGGGCCGCATTCTCAAAATCCAGCGTCTCTGCCGCCTGCTGCATCTGTTCTTTCAAACTGCGTTTCAGATCCGCCGTCTTCCCGTCCAGCACCAGGCAGATATTTTCCACCATGCGGCGGTAGGCTTCCTTAGAAATATAACCGGCACAGGGAGCCAGGCAGCGCTTGATATGGTACTGCAAACAGGGCCGGTCCGGATTCATGGTCCGGCATTTCCGGATAGGGAACATGCCCCGCAGTAACTTAACCGTGGCGTGCATGGCCCCCACATCGGCGTAAGGGCCGTAGTAAGCCGCCCCGTCCTTCAGGACCCGCCGGGTCACAAAGAGCCGGGGAAAATCTTCCTGCAGGGTGACTTTCAGATAGGGATAGGTCTTATCGTCCTTGAGCATGATGTTATAGCGGGGACGATATTTCTTAATCAGGTTGCACTCTAAGATGAGCGCCTCAATCTCACTGTCCGTGACAATGGTCTCGATGCGTTCCACATGAGAAACCAGGGCCTGCACCTTCACCGAATGCTGGCCGGATTCGCGAAAATAGCTGCGCACCCGGTTCTTTAAAACCACGGCCTTGCCAACATAGATCACCCGGTCCGTAGCATCGTGCATGATGTAGACGCCGGATTTCTCCGGCAGCATCTTTAAAGTTGTCGCAATCTGCTCGTTCATAAACTCACCGCATTTATTCGTACTGCTTGTTCTTCCTGGCCGCTGCCAAAATCTTCTTCAAATACTGACCCGTATAAGAAGCCGGTACCTTAGCCAGAGCTTCCGGCGTGCCGCAGCCCACCACAGTACCGCCCTGGTCTCCGCCTTCCGGTCCCAGGTCGATCAGATAGTCCGCGGACTTAATCACGTCCAGGTTATGTTCGATAACCACCACCGTGTCGCCGGCATCCACCAGCCGCTGCAAAACGCCTAACAGCTTGTGTACGTCGGCAATATGCAGGCCGGTGGTGGGTTCATCCAGCAAATAAATCGTCCGGCCCGTACCCCGTTTGCTCAGCTCCGTGGCCAGCTTGATACGCTGGGCCTCGCCCCCGGACAAAGTAGTGGCCGCCTGGCCCAGACGGATGTAACCTAACCCTACGTCTTCCAGAACCTGCAGCTTGCGCTGGATGCGTTCCTGGTTCTCAAAATACACCAGGGCTTCGCTAACGGTCATATCCAAAACCTGGGCAATGTTCTTGCCCTTGTAATGCACTTCCAGGGTGTCCCGGTTGTAGCGGGCGCCGTGGCAGACTTCACAGGGCACGTACACGTCCGGTAAAAAGTTCATCTCAATCTTATTGACGCCGTCACCGCGGCAGGCTTCACAGCGGCCGCCTTTCACGTTAAAGCTGAAACGCCCCTGGGTATAGCCCCGCACCTTGGCTTCGTTGGTCCTGGCAAAGAGCGCCCGGATAAAATCAAAGACGCCGGTATAGGTAGCCGGGTTGGAACGGGGCGTCCTGCCGATAGGCGACTGGTCGATATTGACAATCTTGTCGATATTCTCCAGGCCCTCAATAGCCTTATGGGGCAAAGGACGCAGCCTGGCTCCGTGCAGCCTGGAGGCCAGAGCGTTGTACAAGATATCGTTGATCAAAGTGGATTTACCGCTGCCGCTGACGCCGGTCACCACGGTGAACACGCCTAAGGGAATAGCTACATCAATATTTTTCAAGTTATTGCCGGTAGCGCCCCGAATCAGCAGCCGGCGTCCATCCGGCTCCCGGCGGTGTTTAGGCACAGGAATATATTTTTTACCACTCAGGTACTGGCCGGTGATAGAAGCCGGCACCCCGGCAATCTCTGCCGCCGTACCCTGGGCTACCACCTCACCGCCATGTTCCCCGGCGCCGGGTCCGATGTCCAGGATCTCGTCCGCCGCGTACATGGTCTCTTCGTCATGCTCCACCACCAGCAGGCTGTTGCCCAAGTCCCGCAGGTGCTTAAAAGTCTCCAGGAGCTTGGCATTATCCCGCTGGTGCAGACCGATGCTGGGCTCATCCAGGATGTACAGCACCCCGGTCAGGCCGGAGCCGATCTGGGTCGCCAGCCGGATGCGCTGGGCTTCGCCGCCGCTTAAGGTGGCCGCCGCCCGGCTCAAGGTTAAATAATTTAAGCCCACGTTGTTTAAAAATTCCAGGCGGGCGTTAATCTCTTTCAAAACCTGCTTGCCGATAAAGGCCTGCCGTTCCGTCAAGGGCAGCTCCCGGAAAAACTGTAAGGCATCCCGGACAGTCAGGTCCGTGACCTGGCTGATATTCTTGCCGCCTACCAAAATTGACAACACCTCGGGTTTCAAACGAGTGCCGTGGCAGTCCGGACAGATATTGCCGCTCATAAAAGTTTCCAGGTCCTGGCGCATGCTGTCCGAGAAAGCTTCCCGGTAGCGGCGCTTCAGCAGAGGGATAATACCTTCCCAGGCCGTCTGGTGCTGGCGGATCTCGCCCTGCAGGTTCTCGTACAGGAATTTGAATTTTTCTTCGCCGCTGCCCCACTGCAATACTTTTTGCACCGCCGGTTTTAAATCATCCCAGCAGTTATCCAAAGTGTACCCGTAATGCTCCAGCATGGCGGCAATCTGCTTCATATGGTAGGACAAAGGATTGTGGCTTACCGCCTCCAGGGCCCCGTCCAGAAAACTCTTCTTGGTATCCGGCAGGATGAGCTGCCAGTCATATTCCATGTTCATGCCCAGACCGCCGCAGGTCGGACAGGCTCCGTAAGGCGCGTTAAAAGAAAACAAGCGCGGTTCAATTTCCGGTAAACTGATGCCACAGTGACTGCAGGCAAAACGCTCGCTAAAGACCAGGGTATCTTCCATGGTCTGGCGCTGCTTACCGGTGCTGGGCACGCTGCCTGTAACAGCAGCACCCTCCAGCTTTTTCACTTCCAGCACGCCGCTGCCTAATTTTAAAGCGGTCTCCACCGAATCGGTCAGGCGCTGGGTAATCCCTTCCCGCACGGACAGCCGGTCAATGACCACTGACAGATAGTGCTTCTTCTTCTTGTCTAGGTCGATATCCTCATCCAGGCTGCGCACCTCGCCGTCCACCAGCATCCTGGCGTAGCCGGCCTTGCGCATATGCTCAAAGATATCCTTATGCTCGCCCTTGCGCCCGTAAATAATAGGCGCCATCACCATAAACTTAGTCCCGGCCGGCAAAGCCAGCACCTGGTCTACGATCTGCTGCACCGTCTGGCGCTCAATCAAACGGCCGCACTGAGGACAATGCGGCTCGCCGATCCTGGCAAAGAGCAGGCGCAGATAATCGTAAATTTCCGTAACCGTACCCACGGTACTGCGGGGATTGCGTCCCGCCGTCTTCTGGTCAATAGAAATCGTAGGGCTCAGGCCCTCGATATAATCCACATCCGGTTTGTCCATCTGCCCTAAGAACTGCCGGGCATAGGCGGACAAGCTTTCCACGTAGCGCCGCTGTCCTTCCGCATAAATGGTATCAAAGGCCAGGGAGCTTTTGCCGCTACCGCTGAGCCCCGTGATGACCACCAGTTTATCCCGGGGAATTTCTACGTTAATATTTTTTAAATTGTGTTGTCTGGCGCCTTTAATGATTAATTTATTCTGCATCTTAACCCCTGCTTAAAATTTAAACTTTTTTACCTTGGGCAGCATCTTCTCGCCCAGCTTGCCCTTCACGATGATGAGTTGGTCCCGCAGTTCCGCCGCCCGTTCAAAATCCAGTTCCTTGGCAGCAGCACCCATCTGCTGTTCCAGCTGCTTGGCCAGTTTGGATAATTCCTTGCTGGACCGCTTGCGCAAATCCTTGGCATCAAACTTGGCCGTCTCGCTGTCTTCCTCAATCCTGGTCAGCTTGATCAGCTGCCGCTGTTCCTTATAAATCGTCTGCGGCGTGATGCCGTGCTCCTTATTGTAGGCTTCCTGAATCTGGCGGCGCCGGTTGGTCTCATCCATAGCCCGGGCCATGGAATCCGTGATCCGGTCCGCATACATCACCACATGGCCGTGGGCATTACGGGCCGCCCGGCCGATGGTCTGTACCATAGAGGTCTCACTGCGCAGGAAGCCTTCCTTGTCCGCATCCAAAATGGCGATGCAGGAAACTTCCGGCAAATCCAAACCTTCCCGCAGCAGGTTGATGCCTACCAGCACATCAAACTCACCCTGCCGCAGGGCGTCAATAATCTGAGCCCGTTCGATGGTCACGATATCGGAATGCAGGTAGCGCACCCGGATACCGTCCTGCTTTAAATACTCGGTCAAATCTTCCGCCATACGCTTGGTCAGCGTGGTAACCAAAGTCCGTTCCCCGGCAGCGGTGGTCTTCTTGATCTCGCCTAACAGATCATCAATCTGCCCCTTGATGGGCCGCACCTCAATCCGGGGATCCAGCAGCCCTGTGGGCCTGATAATCTGTTCCACCACCTGGTCGGCCTTATTCAACTCGTATTCCGCCGGCGTGGCGCTGATATACAAAGCCTGCTGGATCTGGCTGTTAAACTCGTCAAAGTTCAAAGGCCGGTTGTCCAGGGCAGAGGGCAGGCGGAAACCGTATTCCACCAGCATCTCCTTGCGGGAACGGTCTCCGGCGTACATGGCCCTGAGCTGGGGCAGGGTCACATGGGACTCGTCCACCACCAGCAAAAAATCTTTGGGGAAATAATTAACCAGGGTAAAAGGCGGCTGTCCGGCGGTACGCCCGTCCATATGGCGGGAATAGTTTTCGATGCCGCTGCAGTAGCCCATCTCTCCCATCATTTCCAGATCATACTTGGTCCTTTGGGCCAGCCGCTGGGCTTCCAAAAGTTTACCCTGAGAATTAAGCACCTGCAGCCGGTCTTTCAGCTCGGCCTTGATGCTTTCCATGGCCCGTTCCAGATTCTCCCGGCTGGTCACATAGTGGGAGGCCGGGAAAATGGCCACATGGGTCCGGTGGCTGACAATTTCCCCGGTGAGCACATCCACTTCCATGAGCTGGTCCACCTCATCGTCAAACATCTCGATGCGGATGGCCTTTTCATTATAACCGGCGGGGATGACCTCGATCACATCGCCCCGCACCCGGAAGGTACCCCGCTTAAAATCAATCTCGTTGCGGTTGTACTGAATCTCCACCAGCTTTTTCAAGATGGCGTTGCGCTCCACCTTCTGCCCTACCCGGAGGGACAGTACCATGTCGTAATATTCCTGGGGGGCGCCCAAACCGTAAATGCAGCTGACGCTGGCCACGATGATCACGTCCCGGCGTTCGAACAGGGCACTGGTGGCACTGTGGCGCAGCTTATCAATCTCATCGTTGATGGAGGCATCCTTCTCAATATAAGTATCCGTCTGGGGAATATACGCCTCCGGCTGATAATAGTCATAGTAGGAAACAAAGTATTCCACCGAGTTTTCCGGGAAAAATGCTTTTAGTTCGCTTGCCAGCTGTGCCGCCAGGGTTTTATTGTGAGCGATAACCAGGGTGGGTTTGCGCACCTGGTTGATAACCTGGGCCACGGTATAGGTCTTGCCCGTACCGGTGGCGCCCAGGAGTACCTGGCTGTGCATCCCCTGTTTCAGGCCCTGCACTAATTTTTCAATAGCCTGGGGCTGGTCGCCCGCCGGCTGGAAAGGTGCTTGTAATTTAAATTCCATGTTAGCCTCTTACTTTTTTAACAGTAAACCTACCGGGCAGTGATCGCTGCCCATAATATCGCTGTAAATCAAGCTGTTTTCAATCTTGTCCGCCCAGCGGTTAGAAACCAGCCAGTAGTCAATCCTCCACCCGGCGTTATGCTGGCGGGCCTTAAACATATAGGACCACCAGGTGTACGCGCCTTCCTTATCCGGGTACAGATGCCGGAAGCTATCCGTAAAACCGGCGGCCAGCAGTTCCGTGAGCTTGGCTCTTTCCTCGTCGGTAAAACCGGCGTTGCCCCGGTTGCTCTTAAAATTCTTTAAGTCGATATCGTTGTGAGCCACGTTCAAATCGCCGCACACCAGCACCGGCTTCTTAGCATCCAGTCCCAGCAGATAAGCGCGGAAAGCATCTTCCCACACCTGCCGGTAGGCCACCCGTTCCAATTCCCGCTGGGAATTAGGCGTGTACACGTCTACCAGGTAAAATTCAGGGAACTCGGCCGTGATCACCCGCCCCTCCTGGTCGTGCTCCTCGATGCCGATCCCGTAAGTCACTGTCAGCGGCTCCGTTTTCGTAAAGACCGCCGTACCGGAGTAACCTTTTTTCACGGCGCTGTTCCAATATTCATGGTAGCCGGGAAAAACAAATTCCGCCTGCTCCCTTTGCATCTTGGTTTCCTGTACGCAGAAAATATCGGCATCCGCCTGTTTAAAAAAATCTAAAAAGCCTTTATTCATACAGGCCCGCAGCCCGTTCACGTTCCAAGAGATAAGTTTCATCTTTGCCTCCTCCATCTTTACCTATAATAGTATATTTTAACATTGATAGCCTGTTTTTAAAAGCGAACGGGGTGTAACTTTTCTGGAATATTTCCGGTATTAGCGGTCAAATTCCCCGGTAAGATAATTGACACGGCCTTTAGCACTTGCTCTTCTGTACCCGGAGTGATAAAATATTTGAGTATTTATTATTATCATACATAAAAGAAAGGATGCATAGAAATGTCACTGCATTTTCTTCTGGATATTGCCATCATCCTGATAGCTGCGAAAATTTTTGCCATGCTGGCCCAGCTTTTAAGACTGCCCCAGGTGGTAGGCGCCCTCATTGCCGGCCTCATCATCGGACCTTCGGTCCTGAACCTGCTGCAGGCTACGACCTTTACGGTCCAGGTGGCTGAGTTAGGCGTAATCTTCATCATGTTCACCGCCGGTCTGGAAGTGGATGTAAATAAACTAAGAGCTATCGGCAAAGCCGGGGTCAGGGTAGCTGTCTGCAGCGCCCTGGTACCCTTCATCATGGGTACTATCCTGAGCTTTATCTATAACCGGGGGGATTTCGCCATTCCCGGTAACGTGTTCCTGCAAAATTGTTTTATGGGCATCATCCTGATGGCTACTTCTGTCAGCATCACGGTGGCTACCCTGAGGGAACTGGGCCACCTGAACAGCCTGGTAGGCAACACGGTACTGGCCGCCGCCCTCATGGACGATATCATCGGCCTGACTTCCCTGGCTATCATCTCCGGCACAGCTGATCCCAACGTGCATTTTTACATGGTAGTGCTGAAGCTGCTGGGATATTTCCTGTTTGCCGCCCTGATTTATGCCAGCTGTACCAAGATCTTACGCTGGTTTGATTCCTGGACCGGGGAAAAGACCGACGAGGAACTTTTCCCGGCAGTAGGTTTAACCATCTGTCTGCTCATGGCGTACTGCGCCGAACATTTCTTCGGCGTGGCTGACATCATCGGGGCCTTTACAGGCGGCGTCATCGTCCGTCAGAGCGGGCAGGAAGACCATGCGCTCCGGGCCTGCGAACCTATCTCTAAATTTTTCTTTACCCCCATCTTTTTTGCCAGCATCGGCATCAAGATGAGCCTGACCGGTATTGATGCCAACCTGCTGCATTTTGCCGGGGCTTTACTGGCTACGGCGGTAGTCAGCAAAGTCGTTGGTTCCGGATTGGGCGCCGCTCTGTCCGGGTACAAGGCCAAAGCCTGCCTCCAGACCGGCGTCAGCTTAATCTTTCGGGGCGAGGTAGCCCTCATTGCGGCCAATAAAGCCATGAGCCTGCAGCTGCTGCCACCCAAATTTTTCAGTGCCATCGTCCTGATGGTGGTAGGCGTAGCCGTGATCACGCCGCTCTTAATGAAGCTGGCCTTTTACGGGGAAAAGCCTGACACCCCTGCCGGTGAAGCGTAATCTGCTCTCCCCGTCCGGGAGGCACAACAGTTTCTTGCTTCTCCCGCTTGCAGCTGTTTCCCGCTAAGCAAAGATTTTAGAACACCCTGAACACATAAAAACACCCTGCGGTCCGTGGCGCTGCTCACAGCAGCAACCGCCCCACAGGGTGTTATTTTTTACCGTTTATCCAGAAGCTCTTCTCCGGCTTATTCTACGGTTACAGACTTGGCCAGGTTCCTGGGTTTATCCACGTCACAGCCACGGGTCAGCGCCGCATAGTAAGCTAACAGCTGCAGCGGCAGTACCGCTAAGAGCGGTGCCAGATACTTGCCCGTCTTGGGAATGTAGATTACATGGTCCGCGACCTTATCAATGTTATGATCGCCTTCCTGGGCGATGGCAATGACGATAGCTTCCCGTGCTTTAACTTCCTTCAGGTTGCTGATGGTCTTAGGATAAACGTCAGCCTGGGTAGCCAGCACGATGACAGGTACGCCTTCCACGATCAGGGCCAGGGTACCGTGTTTTAATTCGCCGGCCGCATAAGCTTCCGCATGAATATATGAAATTTCCTTGAGTTTTAACGCGCCTTCCAGAGCTACCGCATAATCCAGGCTGCGGCCCAGGAAGAAAGCATCTTCACTGCTGCCGTACTGGGTAGCGAAGACCTTAATCTGCTCCACGTTTTCCAGCATGCTGTGCACCTGCTCCGGAATCTTCTTCAGATCCTGGGTCAGCTGCTTAGCCAGAGCTTTATCCAAAGTCCCGCGCAGGTTGCCCACGTGGATGGCTAACATCAGCATCACAATCAGCTGGGTGGTATACGCTTTGGTAGAAGCCACGGCAATTTCCGGGCCGGCATAGGTGTAAATAACCTGATCCGCCTCCCTGGAAATGGAAGAGCCTACCACGTTGGTTACGGCCAGGGTCCGGGCGCCTAAACGCTTAGCTTCCCGCAGGGCCGCCAGGGTGTCGCTGGTCTCGCCGGACTGGCTGATAACGATCATCAGTGTATGGGCGTCAACCAGGGGATCACGATAACGGAACTCGCTGGCAATATCTACTTCTACCGGGATCCGGGCAAATTTTTCCAGATAATACTTGCCGACGATGCCGGCATGGTAAGCCGTACCACAGGCTACGATATACACCTTATGGATATCCGCAAATTCTTCCTTGGTCCAGTTCAGCTCGTGGAAAGTAATTTCCCCTTCCTTTTTGCCGACACGGCCGCTCATGGTATCGCGGATAGCCTTGGGCTGCTCGTAAATCTCTTTGAGCATGAAATGCTGGAAACCGCCTTTTTCAGCAGCTTCGGCATTCCAGGTTACTTCGTAAACTTTCTTGGTGATGGGCACACCGTCAATGTTCTGCACCCAGACGCCATCCTTGGTGACGGTGGCAATCTCGCCGTCGCTCATGATATAAGTACGGCGGGTATGGGCAATGATTGCCGGAATATCGGAAGCGATAAAGTTTTCCCCTTCACCTAAACCGATAATCAGCGGATTATCTTTTTTCGTACAGATCAGCTTATCCGGTTCCTTGGCGCACATGAACACGAAAGAATAAGAACCTTCGATCATGCGCAGCACTTTCTTGACGGTGCTTTCAAAGTCACCGTCGTACTTGTCCGCCAGCAGGTGGGCCACTACTTCCGTATCCGTCTCGGACAGGAACTTATGACCTTTGGCAATTAAATCTTCTTTTAACTTTAAATAATTTTCGATGATGCCGTTATGCACTACCACAAACTGGCCGCTGGCATCAGCATGAGGATGCGCGTTCCGGTCCGAAGGACGGCCGTGGGTAGCCCACCGGGTATGACCGATACCTGCGGTACCTTTCGGTTCGTGGCCTTTAATCTTAATCCGCAGGTCCGCCAGGCGGCCCACGCATTTTTCAATAGTAATCTTACCCTTGTTATACACTGCGATACCGGCGGAATCATAGCCGCGGTATTCCAATTTGCTCATGCCATCCAGTAAAAACGGAGTTGCTTGTTTATCTCCTATATAACCAACAATGCCACACATAGTGTGTCCTCCTTAATTTTATTTACCAGATCCTGCCGCTGCAATTTCTGTGCCTGCGTTACCGCAGGGATTTGTGTTGCAGTTTATGGCGTACAGGCCGCCAGAAGGCATCCGCTGACTATTCGATGAACCTTCTCCTCGTCTACCGCGATGCGGTACTTGCGCTCTTGACCTCTTCCCGATGCATGCTTCCTCCTAAAAGCAAGCCGCGTAGGTCTGGTAACCAACGCGGCGTTACAGAAGGTCGATATTATTTTACTATATTTAGGAACTACCGTCAAATATGGCGGTTTTGTGAACAATTATGCTTCAGGCCAGAGACTTGCTGACCACATCTGCGATAGTACCGGCCAGGTTCTCCAGCTCTATCTGATTGGGTCCTTCCGCCATGATGCGGATCAGCGGCTCCGTCCCGGAAGCCCGTACCAGGATCTGGCCGTTATCACCCAGCTGGGCCGCGGCAGCAGCCACAGCCTGCTTAATATCCTCATGCTGTTCCCAGCCGCTCTTATCTTTAACCCGGACATTTACCAGGACCTGAGGATAGCGTCTCATGAGCCGTCCCAGTTCTGACAAACGTTTATTGTTGTTGATCATGGCGCCTAAAAGCTGCACCGCCGTCAGCATCCCGTCGCCGGTCTTGGCAAACTCGGAGAAAATGATATGGCCGGATTGTTCGCCGCCCAGATTGTAACCGTGCTTGAGCATCTCCTCCAGCACATACCGGTCGCCTACCGCCGTCTTCACGGTCCGGCCTCCCAGTTCTTTAAAGGCTTTATGCAGGCCGATATTACTCATGACCGTTACGACCAGCATATTATCTTTCAACTTCTTGCGCTTCATCAACTCCAGGGCACAGATAAGCATAATCTGATCGCCGTCCAGGGTTTCACCCCGTTCGTCCACCGCCAGGAGCCTGTCGGCATCGCCGTCGTTGGCCAGACCCACGTTAGCGCCGTACTCCACCACTTTCATGCGCAGGGCTTCCAGATGGGTGGAACCGCAGCCGTTATTAATATTCGTCCCGTTAGGTTCATCAAAAATAGGGATAACTTCGGCGCCCAGGGTACGCAAAATAACAGGCGCAATATGGCTGTTAGCGCCGTTGGCACAATCCATGACCACCTTCAGCCCGTTCAATTTACAGGGAGCGCTGGACACGATATGTTTGATATACAGGATATCCATCCCGTCATCCCGGATAACCTGTCCCACGGAAGAACCGCTGGGAGCCGTAGCATAATCCACAGGCGCAGCCACGATGTCCGCGATTTCATCTTCCACGGCATCCGGCAGTTTGTGGCCGGAGTTGGAGAAAAATTTAATGCCGTTATCTTCAAAAGGGTTATGGGATGCCGAAATAACCACACCGGCATTGGCGCCCACTACCTCTGTCAGATAAGAAATCGCCGGCGTAGGAATCACGCCCAGCAGATGAGCATTACCGCCGGCACTGCAGATACCTGCCGCCAGGGCGCTTTCCAGCATAGTACCGGACAGCCTGGTGTCACGGCCGATGATAATCTTAGGAGTCTTGGTCTCCCGGCCAAAATATTGGGCGGCCGCCCGGCCCAGCTTAAAGGCCAGCTCCGGTGTTAAACCGGTATTAGCCACACCGCGCACGCCATCAGTTCCGAATAAACGCATTTCACATTGCCTCCGCTACTCAAAATAATGTTGTCATTATATCCTTAACCTGGTAATTATACAAGAGGGGCATATCTGGCCATGATGGCCCGGGCCACATGATAACCGTCCAGGGCCGCGCTCATGATGCCGCCGGCATAACCGGCTCCCTCCCCGCAGGGATACAAGCCCCGGTGCGTTACCGATTCATAGTCCCGTCCGCGCACGATTCTGAGCGGCGCCGAAGTACGGGTCTCCACCCCGGTTAACAGTCCCCGCGGTCCGGTAAATCCCTCCAGTTTCCTGCCAAAGGCAACCAGGCCCAGTTTCAAGGTACTGCTCACATACGCCGGTAAAACTTTTTCCAGGGCATAGGCCCGGACCCCGGGTAAATAACTGGGAGCCACTACTGACTGGTCCGTACCTGTCAAGACCGGCGCTGTGCCGGCCAAAAAGCTGGCCACCGTTTGCGCCGGCGCCGTATAGTTCTTCCCGCCGGCAGCAAAAGCCAGTTGCTCGTAAGTTCTCTGAAACGCCACCCCGGCCAGGGGATCCGCACCAAAATCCGCCGGTCCCACATTGACCACCAGGGCGCTGTTGGCTACGCCGGAATCACGCTGATACAGGCTCATGCCATTAACCACCACGCCGCCGGTTTCTGAAGCTGCCGCCACTACTTTCCCTCCGGGGCACATACAGAAAGAATAAGCCGTCCGGCTGCCATCGGGAGTATGGTAGATCAACATGTAATCCGCCGGTCCCAAACGCTTATCCCCGGCAAAGGTTCCGTATTGGGCTTTATCAATTAACTCCTGGGGATGCTCCACCCGGAGCCCGATTGCAAAAGCTTTGGCTTCCAGCCCTATACCCTGCTCTTGTAAAACCGCATAAGTATCCCGGGCACTGTGGCCGCAGGCCAGGACCACGGCCTGAGTAGCCAGGCTGGTGCCGTCCGCCAGTTCCAAACCGGTCAGGACACCCTCTCCGGTCTTAAAACCTGTTACCTGGCTCTCGTAGCGAATCTCACCGCCCAGAGCCTCTATCTGCTGCAGCAGTCCTGTCACCATGGCCCGCAGCTTATCCGTACCCACATGGGGTTTTTGTTCCGTTAAAATAGACGCCGGGGCTCCTGCCGCCACAAAAGCCTGCAGGATGTCCGCCATCACCGGGTCGTTGACCCGGGTAGTTAATTTACCGTCAGAAAAAGTACCGGCACCACCGGCGCCAAACTGGACGTTGGAAGCCGGGTTAAACGTACCCCGCTGCCAAAATTCCTGTACGTCCTGCACCCGGTGTGCCAGATTTTTGCCCCGTTCCAGCAGCAAGGGCCGGTACCCGTACCTGGCCAGCTCCAGCGCCGCCACCAGACCTGCCGGTCCGGCGCCAATCACTACCGGCCGTTCCGTCAGTCCGGCTGTACCCAGTACTGGTGCTACCGGTACTGCCGGTGCATACACGCTTACATCCGCCAGCTGTTTCAGCCGGTGCTGCCAGCGTGCCGGTACCTCTACCTCGGCCAGCACATGGTAGTTTAAACAAATTTCTTTTTTATGCCGGGCATCCACGGCCTTGCGTAACACCTGCACCGAGGTTAACTCTTTAGCCGGTACGCCCAGTTTCTTGGCTACCGCCGCTGTCAGGGTCACATCGTGCAACAGCGACAAGCGCACATTATTAATTCTTAACAGCATCCTGACTGGTTCTTCTCCTTACCTGGCCGCAGCTCATTCTTTTTCCACGGACAAACGTACTTCCACATTCCGGACATCGCTGACAAAACCTTCCGGTAATTCCAGCGGTACCTTCACAACCATGTTGCCGTTTACCTTGCTTAAATCTACCTGCCCCGTAGCTATGGACGTAGTCTTTTCCAGGGAAGAAGGCGGCGCCGTAACTTTAAGCTGCGCCGGTACCAGTTCCACCTTGGCTAATTTTAACCCTGTGGGCAGGGTCCCGATCAGATTAGCCTTCACGCTGACGTCCGTGGTCACCAACTGGTGTACCATCCGGGCTTCTACGGCGGCTACCGCCGGTTCCACCACCAAATCCGGCATCTCGATGCCGTCCGTACCTACCGCTATCAAATTAATATGCGCCGTAAAATCATCTTTCCGCTCCGTGATATCCAGCGGTGCGATAACCCTTTCCACGGCATCCACCCTGTGAGCGGCGCCTTTAACTTTAACCTCTGTGGGCGTAACCACACGGCGGCCCACGGTCAGGTCCGCCGCCGGAATACCCACGATGCGCGTGGTCACGGCAAAATTCTTTTCCTTGCTCACGTCAATATACAGGTTAACCACCTTCGGGCTTATCTCCAGCACTTCCCCTTTGGGGAAATCACAAGCCACGGTCACGGCGTGCTGGCCTACCTTCATATTTTCCAGGTTCAAATAAGCCGTGATGGTCTCCGGGTTAATATCACCCAGGATACTGCGGCTGCTGCGCACCTTCACATTTACCTTGCTGGGCGCATTAAAAACCAGCATCCCTGATTGCAGGCCTCTGGTTTCCAGGTTTACCACAAAGCTGCGTTCAATGATAGGATTCTGCTCATTCATCACGTACAGCCACAGGCAGCAGGCCAGGACCACACACAAAATCCGCGGCAACCAGTTATTTTCTGTCACATAGTTTCTCATTTTTTACCACCCCGGAACCGTTGCCGTAACTGTTCCAGCAGCCCCTCTTTCTGTTTCAGTTGCGTCATGATGGCGGCGCGCAGTAATTCTTTCACATCATCCGCCTGCAAGTAACGGAACAACTCGCCGTTCTTGGCCACAGAGATCGTCCCCGTCTCCTCGCTGACCACCAGCACGATAGCATCGGACTGCTCGGAAATTCCCAGGGCGGCACGATGCCTGGTGCCTAATTCCTGGCTCAGGTTCCGCGCATCCGTCAAAGGCAGGAGGCAGCTGGCAGCCACGATCCGTTTCCCGCGGATGATGACCGCGCCATCGTGGAGCGGCGTATCTTTTTCAAAGATATTCAGCAGCAGGCTGTCGCTAACCAGACCGTCAATCTGCACGCCGGTCTCAATGCGTTCCTCCAAACCTGTTTCCCGTTCAAAGACAATCAGGGCACCTACCTTGCGCTGGCTCATAACCACCGCCGCGCTGGTGACGGCACCGATAACTTCTTCCAGTTCCTGTTCATCCAGTTCCGTCGTCTTGTGGAACAGGCGGCCGCGGCCAATCTGTTCCAGGGCACGGCGCAGCTCCGGCTGAAAGACTACCGGCAGGGCGATCATGACCACCGTCATCAGTTTTTCCAGGATCCAGTTAATCACATGCAGGTTCAGCCAGCGGCTGAGCACCATTAAAAATACCAGCACGATCAGGCCCTTGATCAAGGCTGCCGCACGGGTATGCTTTAACATCAGATAGATGCGATAAAGAAAATACGCCACCAGGGCGGTATCAATCACATCCAGGATGCCTATAGTTTTTACGATTCCCTGTATCTGTAAGAGCAAAAGTTCCACCGGGCCTTTCGTCACTAAACTTTCTAATAACTTATTATATCAAAAACAGCGGCCCCGTACCATAGGTAAATGCAAAACTACCGTGAAAAAAATGTAAATTTGTCCACCCGCCTGCGACTGAAATTTGAATTCGCCGCCGTGGAAAGAATTTTCTCTGCCGGTACTGAGGGCTGCCTCAGTACCGTTTCCTCTATTTTCCTGTATACTAAAAGCAAAGGAGGTATCTATCATGGGACTTATTAAAGCATTAACCGGTGCTGCCGGCGGCGTTTTAGCCGACCAATGGCGCGAGTACTTTTATTGTGAAGCCCTGACCCCGGAAGTATTGGTGGCCAAAGGCATGAAACGCGTTAGTGGACGCAGCAGCAATACCAGTGCTGAAGACAATATTATCACTAACGGTTCCATCATCGCCGTCAATAACGGCCAGTGCATGATCATCGTGGAACAAGGTAAGGTTGTAGACCTGTGTGCGGAACCGGGCGAATACACCTATGACAAATCCACGGAGCCTTCCGTGTTCGGCGGCGAACTGGAAGATGTCAAAGCGGTCTTTATGAAGATGGGTAAGCGTTTTACCATGGGCGGCGACACCGGTAAAGATCAGCGCGTCTATTTCTTTAACACCAAGGAAATCGTCGGCTGCAAATACGGTACGCCTAATCCGGTACCTTACAAGGTAGTGGATAACAACATCGGCCTGAAAATGCTGGTAAGGCTGAAATGTTTTGGTGAATACAGCTTTAAGCTGGTCAATCCTATCCTGTTTTATACCAACGTCTGCGGCAACGTGGAAGCTGACTACAAACGCAGTGAGATTGACGGACAGTTGAAAACGGAACTGCTCACCTCCCTGCAGGAAGCTTTTGCCAAGATTTCCGACCTGGGAATCGAATATACCGCGCTCCCCGGCCATACTTCGGAGATTGCCAAAGCCTTAAACGAAGTCTTAACAGACAAATGGCGCAACCTGCGCGGTCTGGAAATTGTTTCCTTCGGTGTCAGCAGTGTCAAAGCTGATGAAGAAGACGAAAAGAAGATTCAGGAACTGCAGCGCGTAGCTGCTTTCCGCGATCCTACCCTGGCAGCGGCCAACCTGGCGGCGGCACAAGCTGACGCCATGAAGATGGCAGCCCAGAACAGCGGCGGCATGGGTGCGGCTTTCGGTTTCATGGGTATGAACATGGCCAATCAGGCCGGCGGCATGAACGCACGCGACCTTTTCGCCATGGGTCAGCAGCAACAGCAAGGCGGTCCTCAGGGACCCGGCGGCGGCCAGCAGGGACCTCAGGGCGGTGCTCCGCAAAACGGTACCGGCGGTGCCGGAGGCTGGACTTGCTCCTGCGGTACGGTAAATACCGGCAAGTTCTGTAATAACTGCGGTAAGCCTAAACCGGAAGAGTGGACCTGCAAGTGCGGCACTAAGAACAGCGGTAAGTTCTGTGCTAACTGCGGCAGCCCCAAACCGGAAGCTCCGGCAGAATGGACCTGCAGCTGTGGTACCAAGAATACCGGCAAGTTCTGTGCTAACTGCGGTAAACCCAAACCTTAAGCCGGAAACAGCTGGCCTCAGCCAGAACCACTGCATCAGTTACCAACACGAAACTTTCTCCTTATCCTTTCTTATACTCCATAACAAGAGGCTGTTGTTCCACGAATACTTCCGTGGGCAACAGCCTCTTAAACTTTGATCCGTCAGGTTGTTAAAGATGCTGCATCATGCGTGATGCTTAACCGCCGCGCCTAAACCAAAGTCCGTGAGCTTCAGCCTGCCATCTTCCTGGTAATCAATCTTCCCGGCAGCCTGCAGCGCTTTCTTCATAAAGGAAACTTCCGAACCAATCTTGACCACGTTCTGACCGTTCTTAAACATGGTGTACCCATCGCCGCCGTTGAGCAGGAAATCATTGGTCAGGACCGTGTAAGTCTGGTCATCTGTCACAGGCGTACCGTCACTGAGGGTAAGAGCGCTTACCCGCTCGGCTTCCGGCGCATTAACCCGGCCCGTAACCTGCAGTCCGGAGAAACGGATGAAGCCGTATTTTTCATTATCCAGACCGTGAGCCACCGCCTGCTTCAAATCGCTGCCCTTTAAAGTCAGGGTATACAGCGTGCCGTTAAAAGGAAAGACATCCATCAGGTTCACCGTGGTCAGTTTCCCTGCCGGCAGTCCGGACCGGAAACCGCCGCCGTTATACAGTACCACCTGTACACCGGCCTGAGTGCGCATCAAATCCGTAAACGCATTGGCGCAGGTACCGCCGTAAGAATCCCAGCGGTCACTGACCAGAGCCCTGGTATTTTCAGCCAGAGGCGTCCGGTATTTCTTATCCACGGCTGCTAAAAATTCCTGTAACCGTTCTGCCAGAGGCACTTCCACCTTGACCCTGGTCTGGCTCACATCCTGCAGGAAAGATTTAGTGCCGGTCAGCTTGCGCTGCTCCGGATCATAAGCCGTACGAACCACGACCACCTTCTCCCCTGCCCAGCCCGCTTGTACCACCGGCAGCTCCCGGCCGTGTACCGGTACCGTCCCGGCCACCATCTCGTGACTGTGGGCGCTCAGCACCACATCCACCGGGTCCAGCTTGTCCAGAAGCTCCAGCAGCTCTTCCCCGGTAATTTTCCCGTCCTGTTCCTGACGGGTAGCCATATGCGCCAGCAGCACGATAACCTCAGCCCCCT
Source organism: uncultured Acidaminococcales bacterium (assembly GCA_964293585.1). Lineage (GTDB taxonomy): Bacteria > Bacillota > Negativicutes > Acidaminococcales > Acidaminococcaceae > JAKVKY01. The sequence goes on along the minus strand of CAXYYS010000005.1, from coordinate 44,486 downwards.
GCTGTCTTAAAGCACGGATGGCCGTATTGCCGTCCAGGACCGGATCTGTAAATTTAAAACCCACCATATTATTCTTGCTGGCCTTGATCGGCGTTTCCATGGTGGTCAATCCCACCACGCCGATCTTGATGCCCCGGCGCGTTAACAGGAGTGAAGGCTGAAAAGGTTTGGCCACCTGTCCGGAAACCGCATCCTTAATATTGGCAGCCAGGAAAGGAAACCTGGCCCAACGCCCCTGTTGCATAATTACTTTGCCGTCATTGTCAAAAGCGTGGTTCCCCGCCACATCGGCGGCAAAACCCATCTCGTTCATCATTTCTATCGCCGGGCGGCCGTGAAACTCATTACAGTCCAGAGTGCCGGACAGCATATCTCCGCCGCCCAAAAGCACTGTCCCTTTGGGATTCACGCCCGTTAAATCCCGGACCGTGGTATACAACTTAGCCGCTCCCGGCGCTTCGGTTTCCTGCCGGATATGCCCGTGAAAATCATTCACCAGAAGAAATTGCAGTTCCACCGGCCCGGTAGTTGCCGCTAGGGCTAAAGTCTGCAGCCCTACCAGCAGGCCCACCAGCAAACTCCAACCTAACCTGCCCATAACTTCGCCTCCCCCCAACAAGCTCGCAGGGATACCCCGGTATCCCTGCGGCTGCCTGCTTTTATTTTACAAACTTGTAAACAAGTCGTCAATCATGGACCAAAGTTTCTTTTCATCTACGGTAAAGATAATCTTAGCCTTTTGGGTGCCTTCCGGACCATAACCCCGGAAAGCGATGGACTGGCCGTAAGACGGTGAATAATTCGTATCCACATCTACCGGATAAACCGCTGCTTCCGTAACGATAGCCGGATCAAGGATAAAGGCCGCTGTCAACACGTCCCAGACGAAAGTATAATAGTTTTTATCCTTGTCAAACGCCGCCTTGGTCCAATGATGGGCAAACAGTTCCTGGAACACAGGGTTATGCAGGCGTCCTGCCAGTTCGTTATACCGCTGCTTATCAAAATGAATCTTTTCACACACGTCTAACGGGAAAATGATTTGTTCCTTAAAGGGAGCGCGCAGCGCTGTGCGGGCCGCTTCCGGATCAAACCAGAAGTTAAATTCCGCCGTAGGCATCACGTTGCCCTGCTGGAAGAAAGCACCGCCCATATAGATGACCCGTTTTACCAGAGGCACGATCTCAGGCGCCCGGCGGATAGCCGCTGCCAGATTGGCACTGGTGCCGATGGAGATGATGGTAATTTCATGAGGACGGGCCTTAATGTTGCGAATCAGGAAATCCACGGCATGTTCCGCAACCGGTTTGCCCTTGGGATTGGCATGATAAGTACTCCGGTAGGCTTCCTGCCAGGAAGCAGGTTCCGGATAACCGGCAGCGCCCAGATGCGGATCTGCGCCCCGTCCGAACATCTTTTTTTCCGTAGCCATATTTTCTACCCTCTGGCTGCGGGTAACTCTGTTAATACCTACCGCCACCGGAATATCCAGCCGGTTTATACCTTCCAGCTGCCGGATGGCGCTGGCCGTACCTGTTTCAGCCCAGGTATTGCCGATCACGATGGTTATACCCAACAAATCAATCTGGGGTGACTTAGCCAGCATCAGCATAGCTACGCCGTCATCAAACAAATCCACCATATCCGTATCCAGGATGACAGCTTCTTTGGCCTGAGCCCCGGCGCCCCACGGCGTCACGGCCAGCAGGCACGTTAACACGGTCAGGAAAAACATCTTAAATTTTGACATACACTCCGCCTCCTCCCTTTGGGGAATACTTAAGCACTTCCGCTTCTGTCTTAATTTTACGTCAGAAAAAAAAAGAACGTACTGAGGCACATCTCAGTAACGACAACCTTTTTTTACCGCAGTCCTGTACTTTGCCTCAGTACGCTGGTGCTGATTATCTGGTACACTAAAGTTGAAACAGGGGCAGCTTACACTACGTAAGCCCGGACAAATTTAAGAGCAGAGCCACACTGGGAGGGAGTAATATGAAAAAATTAGCATTAGTTCTGGCGTGCCTGTTCTCTTGCTGCCAGGTCCAGGCCTGGGCGGAATCGGAACTTGCGGTCACGAATGTACAGGAACTGCTGGCCGGTATCGGCAGCCACAGGGTACTGCGTCTGGCACCGGGTACCTACAACCTGCAAGGTGTAGAGCGCCAGACAGGCACAGCCGTGCGCCGGTTTCATAATCACGGTCTTTTTCTGGTGGGCGTAGAAAATTTAAAACTGGTGGGCAGCGAGGCCGCCCAGACCAGGATTCTTTCACCCTATACGGAAGATGAGGTACTGACCCTTCACGATTGCACCGATGTGCAGATTGAAGGACTGAGTATCGGTCATACTGCTGCTGCCGGCGGCTGCCAGGGTGATGCGGTCCTGGTCAGCAACTCTTCAAAGATTAACTTTGTTAAGGACGACCTGTACGGCTGCGGCCAGTTCGCTTTAACTTTGGATAATGTTACGGGTCTTTGGGTGCAGGACTCAGTCCTGCATGACGGTACCTACGGCCTGCTCAATGCCGGCACAGTTCAGGATGGACATTTCACAGGTACCAGCTTCGTACACCGGGGCAAGCTGTCCGCCCTTAATCTTTTTGCCGAGACCAACACCCAGTCGCCCGCATTAAGTTTTACACAGTGTCAATTTCAAATTGATCCCCGGCGTAAAGCTTTTAGTTACGAAGGTCTGCCGGTGCAGGAATTTATGGCGAAACATTCCCTGCTGTCCAAGCCTTTCCAGCAGCCCCATTTTACGGTGACCGGCCTGACTTTTACCAACTGCAGTTTTACGCACGTCAAGCGGGTGGAATTTGAACAGCTCCAGCAGGAAGGGCTTAGCTTTGAAGGCTGTGATTTCCGGGAAAGCAACTAGCAGGCATCATTTTCCCCTCCGGGAAAAATACTTCTTAAATTTTATAAAAGATGCCGACGGAGGTGACAAAGATGTTAAAGAAAATCCTTGGCGTAGTCTTAATAGTACTGGGTGCCGGTCTGGCTTTTGCTTTCTTTACCAGTACAGCTGATGAAACACAGGACGCCCATTTTAATAAGGCGGTCTATGTGCAGGACGCCTTGATACATGCTGAAAATGAAGGGAAAGTAATCATCGTTCCCGGCAAACCTGTGCTTTTAAAAAAAGCTACTGATCCTGAACTCCGGATTGCCTTGGAAACGCCTCTGCTGGTACGTACGGTAGAAATTTATAAGCTGGTACCTTTGACGGAAAAAGATAAACAGCTGGTCAAATACAAGAACAGGCTGGATAAAATGTGGTGGGAAAAAGTAGACGCCCTTGCTGACAAAGATACTTATCGTTACCGGAGCACCAGTTTTGCCGGAGCTTTACAGGTAGGTGAATTTCTGGTACAAGGCAAGTATCTGTTGCATTTACCCCGGACAGATTATCACGGTTTCACCCAGGCCGATGCTGCCAACCTGAGCTTGAAGCTGCAAAACGATAACGGGCGCCAGTACCTGAGCCAGACTCTCTTTACCAACGATGACAACGCCTGGCAGGGACGAAACAGCCTGCGCTTTAGTTACGAATATGCAGACCTGAGCAAGATGGATACTTATACCCTGGTGGGAAAGCAAAAAGGACGGGAACTGCTCTATGAAGATGGCGATTTTAATGGTACCATCATGGAAGGCATCAAGACCAAATACGAAGTTCTCCAGGCTGCAGCCACAAGCCGAAAACTTGGCAATATCGTGGGCTATGTGGTAACAGCATTACTGCTGGTGGGCGGTGGCTATTTGACCTTCTTCAGCAAAAACGAATAAGGCTGCGCAATCGCTTAAGGCAGTCCTCATAAAAAAGGCTGTTGCAACAAAAAACAACCATGTTTCGCTTTAATCTTAAATACAGAGACAGAAAAAGGAGCTGTTGTGCGTACGGTTCTTCCGTACCCGACAGCTCCTTACTTATTGCCACTGACTGTAAAAGCACACCCGTTTTAAACACGCGTATTGATATAGCCTTTACCCGTAGCTTCCATGGCCAGGCTCACCAGGTTCTTGTGCCCTGTTTTCGTCAGCATATTATTGATATGATAATTGACCGTACTGGTGGAGATGTGTAAGATATCCGCCATCTCTTTCCGGGATTTATTCTGGCAGAAAAGCCGTAGTATCTCCAGTTCCCGTGGCGTGAGCGGACATTCTCCTTCGCCAAAACCCGGATGCTGCTCTTCTTCTAAAAAGCTGCCCTGTCCCGCTACGGTTTCCCGGATACATTTAATAAACTCCTCGATGGAGCGATTTTTATAAATAAAGCTGTCCGCTCCGGCCAGCTTGCCGCGTTCAATAAAGCTCATCTCCGGAAAACCGGTCATCAGCATGACCTTAATCTCGGGATGACGTTTTTTAATGCGCTCCGTGGCATAAATACCGCTAACCTTCCCTTCCGTACAAATATCCATCAGCACCAGGTCCGGATGGAAACGTTCACAGGCTAAATCTGCAGCCTCGGCTACGGTGATGCTGCCCACAATCTTAAAATCCGCTTCTTTTTTTAGATAATTGGTAAATGCATCCAAAAGCACCTTCTGGTCATCCACGATTAAAATTTTAATCATGTCCCTCACCCTTTTCTGTGTGCATACCCACTGACGGCATCGGCACCGTCACCGCCACCACAAAACGCGGCTGAGATTGAATCACGCAATGTCCTCCTAAATGTTCCACCCTGCTCCTGATGCCCTTAAGGCCTGTCCCCCACGCCACTTCTTCGAGAGGCGGGATGCCGTTATCCGTAATCTGCAAGGTCCAGGATCCCGGCAGCTGCCCCAGCAGGATCTGCACCTGGTTAGCATGCCCGTGTCGGACAGCATTGGTCGCACCTTCGCGGATGATTCTCACAAAAGTTCTGGCCGTATCCCGGTCTCCCGGCAAAACACCTTCCACCGTTAACGCTATCCCGATACTCTCGTAAGTAGCCACCAGGTCCTTTAAAATCTGGGCCGGATCTTCCAGCACATGATAGCGCATGTCCCTGATCACATTTTCAATCAGGGGAATCATGGTTACATAGTCATAGAAATTTTTATTGTTTAAAATCTGCTGCAGGATGGTGATGCGTTGTCCCAGCAGATCATGAATCTGACTTTTAACTTCGGTCAGGACATGCTGCCGGCGGTAAGCTTCCAGGTTGCTCAGGACGTAGCGCAGCCTGTCGCTGTCCTGCTCCAGTTTTTGTTGATGTTCACGCAAGGCAATGGCCTTGCCGTCCATCTCTGTCACATCCGCCACCGTGAACTGTACCCAGGTGTGCCTGCCATAATGAATTTCTTTCCGGGCCGCCAGCCAGCTTTGCTGCTGCACAACCCTTAATAATATTTTATCACCTACCGGTATTATTTCCAACCCCGGAGTGCTCACCAGACCCTGCATACGTTTCCAGAAACTATTGGCGTCCCGGAAAAATCCTCCCAGATATCTTTGCATGAAGTGCAACATCACCACATTGGTTAAGATAATCTCTCCTTCGCGTTCAGCGAACAGTACACCGGTAGGCAGTGAATCCAGGGCCTCTTTAATGGAATTAAGACTTAAACTCTGTTGCAGGTCAGCTTTAGCCCGGGGAATACCCTGCATCGTCCGGAAAAATAGCAGACCCAGAACCAGAATCAGGCCCCAGGGAGAAAATTCGTCCAAGGCTGGCAGGGCCAGCACCGCTGCCCCGGCCAGAAACCAGGTACCGGCCTGGGCTTGCATCCAGATGAGGCTGTGCCCCAGAAGCAGCAAACAGCTTATGTAGCGTGCCTCTAAATACTTATTTGTAGTCAACATACCATCCAGCAACTGATAATTAATTCCGTCTATGCTTAGCAGCAGGACGAGGATAAAAAACAAAACCGTAAATTCCAGGACCTGGCGCCGCCGGTTTTGAACCCGGTAAATCAGCTTATCCACCTGCAGATAATAGCAATGCAGGACCAGGACCAGCACGGCTGCCAGGAGAAATCCTATGCGTACCGGCAAACTATATGTATATAAAGCCAGCATCATAATCTCCTTTCTCAGCTAATAATGCCCTGCAAGGTTAAAGTCACAGCCACCGCATCATCCAGGTCCTTGACCTCTAATTGGCGTCCGGCAAATTCCTGACGGGCGGACAGAGCCTGGAGCGCGGTAAGTAAACTACCTTGGTCTCCGCTTAGCAGCATATTCAACTTTAGGAGCTGCTGTTCCTGTGCTAACCGTACCAATAAATTATCCGCTTTGAGCCTGAAGGCTGTTTCCAGGACAGCTTCAAAAAGATCGTAGATGAACATGGCTTCCAGGCTGCCTACCCGGGGAACCGCTATTTCTGACTGGAACAAGCTATTGATACCGGATTGTTTGGCATACAGGCAGGATTCCGTGAACGCAGCCTTAATATCCTGTACATCTATGGTGTTTCTCTCTTTACCCAGCAGTAAAAGCACACAACGTTTTTTTAAATAACAGGATAAGATGTTCAGGTGACAGACAGCCTGTATCTTGGTTTCCTTTTTACGCTCCAGATTCCTCAGGATATTCAAATCTTCCATGATAGCCGGATACTTGTGCGTAATTACTAATTCCAGCTCATCATAGAGCTGATTGCGGATTTTCAGTTCCGTATAAGCGCCCCGAACCTGTTCCTCTTGCGCCAACAGGTTACGGGAACGTGCCAAAGCTTCTGTGGTCAGGGCCAGTTTATGTTCCAGGTCGTTTAGGTCCCGGATATCTTCGTACCAGACTACCTGACCGCCGGTAACAGGCATCCGGTGTATTGCCACATTGTTCCCGGTTTTGGGAATACTGGCGGCGCCAAAAACCTGCGCTCCCTCCCGGTCCATAATCCTAAGGCCCAATGTTGAAGCTGAAAAAATTTCCTGATAATTCCTGTTCGTATTAAAAAGTCCGGCATAAGTGGCAGCCAGCACGAACAATACCATGGTTCTGCAGAACGTAAAATTAATCTCTGAATACTTGAAAAGAGGCCAGCCCAGATTATTGCCCCCCCAGGTAGACAAAGAATGACAGCAGGACCAACTGAGGTAAAATAGCCTTGCGCCGCATAAAACTGTTATCCCATACCTGGTATACCAGGAACAGACATGCCCCCAGTATCATCAACAGATATTCAGCTGAGAAAACATAAAAGAGCGGCTGGTGGGAATAAACAGCCCAACTATCCTTAAAATCCGGGCGGAATCCCCACACCAGCTGGTGCAAATCATTGGTCAGGATGATAAGCACAGAAAGCAGACTTACACCAACCAGCGCATACCACCAGACCGGCGGCCGTTTCTCTTCCAGAGGTCTGCCTGTAGCCCAGGCTATCCAGACCAGGAATAAACTCATACTGAAGAAAAAGATGTAAGCTGCGTACCATAACCAGCGGACAATATGTTCATCAGCCGTAGGTATCACGAGCTTCACCAGTCTCAGGAGCGCCGTTAAAAGTACTGAGATACCCAGCCCCAGCAACGCCCTCCTTACTCCCGGATGTAAGACTTTGCGCAGGACCGTACCAAAAATAAAGATAATGATAATCAGCAGTACCAGATAACTGGCCTGATGCTCATAACCATCTGCCGTAACAAATCTCTGCAGTCCCAAGACCTGCCGCCGGACCTGCGTGCTTAACTTTTCCGCCGTCACGGTAAAATCCTGGGGATCCTGTACTCTGGAAGCGGTTAAATAATCACGATTCCTGGGATAGGATGCGTCCAAACTTCCTCCCGCTTCCGGCCAGGCCGCCCCCCCTGCAGCAGTACTTTGTCCTGCCGCTGTCCCAGTCTGGGCCAGATGGAGATCCACCGGGCGGAATCCTTCCGCCAATAAAGTTTTATTCAAAACATCCCGGTTAAAATCCAGGGGCTGACGTGCCAAAATTCCCTTAGGAAAAGTCAATGTTCCTTCTCTGGGTACAATGATCTGCAAATGCCGGCCGCTTTTATTAAGCTGTACCGCTTGATAATCAAACAAGACATACACATGTGCGCCGGCCGGCGAAACTGCCTTATGCAAATAAGCAGAATAGTCACCGTCAGGAGAAGCCAGCAGCAGCAGTCCCTGCCCCTGCAGCTCCTTTAAATAATCCACTGCCTTACTGGTGTCCATGCCGCCGCTTAGTCCATAGGCCAAAGCCATCAAGCAATATTCATACTCTATGGACACTAATGGCACACAGAGCTTGCTCTTGGTTTTCAATACATCCTGCCAGCCATAAATATCTTCCCGGCACACATCCCGGTCCACAGCCAGGACAACCGTGGCCAGATACTGCGGATACCAGTGATAAGCCGGATTTTTTAAATAAATCTCCGTCTGGGTAGCATAAGCTTCTACGCCGGCTGCACCTTCATTGAGTTCACCTATAAGACTTGGTTCCGCACCGCGGCAGGTAACCTTCCCTTCCAAGGCTGCCTGCAGAACTCGTCCATAGGCATCGCCATAAGCATTATTGTAGATCAGCTGTCCTGCCCGGACCGGCGTCAAAAACGAGCAGCAGGTCAGGACAAGCAACAATACCAGATAAACAAATCTGCGCATTTACCGTCCCTCCCCGCTGCTCGTAAAAATCATTTCTACCTGCCTACACCTTACAAGGCAAAAGTCAACGTCCCTCCCAAAATCTTCTGGCGGAAATCGCCTGCATACTGACCGTCCCGGTAATTGCACAAATCATAACCTTCCAGGGTCAGAGCCACGCCTTTTCTCAGCACGTAATCCCAGCAGATACCATAACCCTCGAACCCCATCTTCTGTCCGCTCAAATCAAAGAATCCCGGCCAGCCGTCCATGGTATGGGTAATAACTGCTGCCTGCGGTTCCCGGTAATATCTAAGCCGGAGCCGGTAACTGCCCGGCTTTTTATAATCATAATCCTTATAGTTAAGATTAACGACAAAGCCGTGATCAGAGGGCACACTCTGTCCTCTGTCGCTGCCGGCAGCCTGCAGATACTCCCAGCCCAGGCTAATATCCGGGGCAAAACGGTAGCGCAGCTCGGCGGATAAAATTTTCTGCTTATCCCAGGTATGTTGCTCATTATGCAGATTACGAAAATCGTAATATCCCACCTGGGTTTCCCATGGCCCCCACTGCTTCAAAGCATCCAGGATGACTCCTTCCCGGCGTCCGGAACTGGAACCGGTCCGGCCCCAGAAAGCTGTCAGCCAATAGTCATGCCGCCGGCCGTAGCCGAAACGGACCCCGTCCATGGTCGTATCCAGCACGTTACCATTGTTAACTATATAGCCAAACCGTCCCGCCCGCGCCTTGTAGTGGGTATCCTCTCCTTCCACAAAAGCGCGGTGAAAATTCGCCGTATCGGTCAGGGACTGATCGTTGAGCACCCTGTTATCTTTCTCGCCAGTGATAATGTTCCAGTTTTTATTCAGGTGATAATTTAAATACAGCCTGGTCCGCAAGGTCTGCATAAGCATCATCTGTTTAAAATAATCTTGCTTGCCGGTACGGGGATTTAAAGTTTTCCCCTCCATGTGTCCCTGACCGTACAAATACCTGAAATTGCCGTCAAAACTAAAACCATGGTCTGGTCCGGAAGGAACGTACAGTTCTTCCTGTGCATCCTCCTGTTCTTCGGCCGCCCTCACCGGCGCCTGACTCCGGCCCGCCCCTGTTGACACCGTCTTCTGCGCCAGCGCCGCTTGCGGCAGGCATCCCACCAACACGCTTCCCCATACTAATCCTTGCAGCAATAACCGCCCGGTCCTCCCCATAATCACACCCCCATTATTTCTACCTGGGCTCTGTGCCTTATTTCCCCTAAGGATTATCTCTTCTCTGAGTTTTCTTATACTAATTTTACCCTATTCCCGCGGTTCTGACAAATAGGGGCAGCGTCCTCTCCGTTACCACTTTTAAAGAGGACGCTGTCAGAAAGAGGTGTGTTAGTATGGGAGCCTCTGATTATTGAGCTGATACACAAACTAAATCCGGGAGGAGAGGATTACCACTTGCCGCCACCGCCGCCATGACTGTCATCAGAGCTGGAAGTAGTCACGGCACTGGCTTTATCCTTGTTACCGCTGCTCTTAGGAACCCGGACCACATCCTGGTAGGCAAAATTATCCACATTATTGGTCAGCACCAGCCCTGCATCCGTCACATAGGCCGAAGCCGTCGTTGCCGTGGCCACATTGCTCATCTGGTTCTGCAGATATTTTTTCACGCCGGTACCTAAACCCAGGGAACCTAACAGCGCCATCAGATAGGAACCGATGCCTGCATGGTCATCCGGACCGTCGCCTTCCACATAAGCCTTACCCGTTTTTTGGAAATGTTCCACGAAAGTGCCGGTATTTTCTACGAAGCTGCTGCACGCCTCCGCCACTTTGCCTTTTTTCATATAGCTAATCACATCCGTGCCAAGATAGCCGACGCCGTATTTATCCGTCACGGCCTGACGCAGCTTGTTATCGGTAGCGATGTACCAGTCGTGGCCCTGCATGTTGAGTAACAGTACCAGACCGCCATTCTTGGCCTCGGCAAACTTGCCCTGATCCAGATAATTGTTAGCAAACTTGCCCGGTTCCATGCCGTTCAGACTTTTCGTAATGATGATCCCGGCATTGATGCCGTATTTCTTATTAACCTCTGCCAGTTGGGCAGAAATCTTTTTAGCTTCCTCCGGCTTGAGCACCTGCGCCTGATCCACCAGGCCCGGTGCTGCCAGAACCGTGCCGGTAAGTGCCAGGCAGGTCAGGACCGTGACGAGGAAACTTTGCCAAAACTTTCTCATGTTGCGCCCTCCCTTACTGTACATCAACCGGTACTTCCGGTTCAGCTTTATCGCCGCCGCCAATAATCCCGGCCCAGAACAGCACGCCGGCAAGCAGTGCTGCAGCTGCCAGGCCCACGCCCAGCATCCAGTTAATCTTCACGGCAAGAGCGCTGACCACCAGGGCGGCACCGTTGGCCATCCACATATACTGGCTGGCCTTGCCTTTATCCACCGGCAGGCTGCCGACAAATTTTCCGGTTTGTCCGTTCATCATGAAGGTGTACACCTGGCCGTCAAACTTCGTGGACAGGATCCACACCGGCATCAGGACGTATTTTACCTCACCGCCGGCCTTATTGATGATGCTGCTCACTGCTGTGCTGCTGTCGTAACCCTGCAGGGTCTTGGCAAAAGCAGCCAGGGTACTGGCATTCACCCGTACGTTAGCCCGGGTTTCACATTCCTTGGCTTCCACGTCATACTTATCTGCCAGGTACCCGGTCAGATAAGCCGGTGAAAATTGTACCAGCTCGTTATAATCAAAGGGCTCGATACTATCCATATAGGAATCATCCATGCGTTTACTGCCGTCCACCGGGATGCGGCTAAAATCCAGGTTGCCTTCCCGCAGCACATCGTAGTGGTTGGTTTCCGTAACCGTATCATTAGCATCCGAGTACGAGCTTTTCTTAGTAGCATCATACTGGACCTGTGCCTGGACCTGCGCATCAAACAGCCAGAAAGGCACATACAGGGCCTGGATATCCTGGACCCGGTTATTGGCCGTAAAAACAGCTGGCAGCAGTTTCTTGCCTTCATAAAACTTTTTCAGGGCTGCCACAGCCTCATCCTTGGTCTTCTTAAAGGGGATGATGTAATCCGGTTTCAACATGCCGTCAAAACGCTGCGGCAGCATGGTGGGATTACCGCAATAGCAACACTCGGTGGCCATGGTGTTAGCATCGGCCACAATCTCGGCACCGCAGGAATTGCAGACAAAAGTCTGCAGGCCATTCTTCTCGGCCTCGTCCCATTCCGTTCCGGCCGTGCTGGTATCCCACTGGGCCTTAGTACCGCCGGTGGTCTGCTTGGCCGCCGGCGCCTTGGTATCGGTAAACATTTCTTCAATCTGCTTGACCGTGAACTCAGTGCCGCAGAATTCACAGGTTACCTTGTCGTGCCCCGGCAAAAAACTCAGCGGCGCACCACAGTTCGGACACTTATAAGCTACAGAAGTATCTGCCATTTGCCTCAACTCCTTTTCGCGGGCAGCGGTACTGGCTTCAGCTGCCACCTACTTTTCCTAGCCTAAACATAGCACAAAAACAAGATGAGCGTACTGAGGAAGGCCTCAGTATCTTGCTTAAATTCACAAAAAAAGACCTCAACCCTGCTTTACGCAGCAGCTGAGATCTATTTTTCCGTCCTATTTTAAATTTATTCCGGCAATCTCTAAATTTGTTCTTGCAGTTGCGCCAGAGATTTGGCCTGAGCCGCAAGAATCTTTTTCCCGCTGGCCAGTTGCTTCTTATTCTCCGCAAAAGCAGGGCCGCCGTAAGAAATTCTGGCTGCCACGCAATGCTCCGGATCCAAAGCTGTTAATAAATCTTTGTCAAACAGCGGCGAGAACTTTTTGTATTCTGCCAGGGTCATATCCACCAGGAATTTATGTTTCTTGATGGCATAAGCCACACTCTTGCCTACAACCTCGTGGGCCTGGCGGAAAGGCAGACCTTTACGCACCAGGTAATCAGCCAGGTCAGTGGCATTAGAAAAGTCCTGATGCACGGCGGCCGCCATCCGGTCCACGTTCACCGTCATGGTAGTCAGCATGTCCGCATAAACGGCCAGACTGAATTTCACCGTGTCGATAGCATCGAAAAGACCTTCCTTGTCTTCCTGCAAATCCTTATTATAAGTCAATGGCAGACCTTTTAAGGTAGTGAGCATAGCCAGCAGATGACCATAGACACGACCGGTCTTGCCCCGGACCAGTTCTGCGATATCCGGATTCTTTTTCTGCGGCATCATGGACGAACCGGTGGCAAAAGCGTCATCCAGTTCAATAAACCCGAACTCCGTGCTGCTCCAGAGACACATCTCCTCGCTAAAGCGGCTGAGATGCATCATCAGGGTGGCGGCAAAGTTTAAAAAATCCAGGATATAATCACGGTCGCTGACCGCGTCCATGCTGTTAGGATAAACCACCGTAAAATTTAATTCCTTGGCTACCTGGAACCTGTCAATGGGGAAAGTCGTACCCGCAATAGCGCCGGCCCCTAAAGGCATCATATCTGCACCATCCCAGGCGCTTAACAGTCTGCGGAAATCCCGCTGCAGCATATTAAAATATGCCAGCAGATGGTGACAGAAAGTAATAGGCTGCGCCCGCTGCAAATGGGTGTAGCCCGGCATCAGGGTCTTGGTATGGGCCCCGGCCACCGTCAGCAAAGCCTGCTCAAATTTAAGCAACAGCTCTGCAATTTCTACTACTTCCCGTTTCACATACATGTGCATATCCAAAGCCACCTGGTCGTTACGGCTCCGGGCCGTATGCAGTCTGGCACCGGCAGCGCCGATCCGTTCGGTAAGTCTGGCTTCAATATTCATATGGATATCTTCCAGGTCCGTGGCAAAATCAAACTTGCCGGCCTCGATATCCTTCAGGATGCCCTGCAAACCCTTGACGATCGCCTGGGCATCTTTTTTGGAAATAATGCCGCACTGAGCCAGCATCCGGGCATGGGCCATACTGCCCCTGATATCCTCGTGATACAGGCGCTTATCAAAACTGATGGACGCGTTGAATGCGTCCACCAGTTCATTGGTATTTTTACTGAATCTGCCACCCCAAAGCTTGGCCATTATTTTAAATTACCCTTTTTCATCATCGCTCTTACCGCCAGAGGCAGGCCAAACAGGTTAATGAACCCGGTAGCGTCCGCCTGGTTATAAACTTCGTCTTCACCGAAGGTTACATATTCCTGGCTGTAGAGAGAGTATTTAGATTTAGCACCGGCGCTGATGATATTGCCCTTGTACAGCTTAACCTTCACGGTGCCGGTCACGGTCTTCTGGGTTTCAGCCACGAAAGCATCCAGGGCTTCCCGCAGGCCGCAGAACCATTTGCCGTCATAGACCAGCTCTGCATATTTTACAGACACCAGTTCCTTGTAGTGATAAGTATCACGGTCCAGGCACAGGTTTTCCAGTTCGTTGTGCGCGTAGTAAATGATGGAGCCTGCCGGGGTCTCATACACACCACGGCTCTTCATGCCTACCAGACGGTTTTCTACCATATCGCTGATGCCGACGCCGTTGCGGATACCGATGGCATTCAAGGTTTCCACGATCTTCGCCGGAGTCAGTTTCTTGCCGTTCACGGCTACGGGTATGCCTTCCTTAAAGTCCAGGGTTACGTACTCGGCCTTATCAGGAGCCGTTTCCGGGGTCTTGGTCACGATAAAGAGCGCATCCTTAGGAGCATTCCAGGGATTCTCCAGGTCGCTGCCTTCGTGGCTCAGATGCCACATGTTGCGGTCCATGGAATAATCGTTCTTCTTGGTAACAGGTACCGGAATATTATGGGCCTTGGCATAATCGATTTCTTCGTCGCGGGACTTGATGGTCCATTCACGCCAGGGAGCAATAATCTTAATCTGGGGAGCCAGGGCATGTACGGACAGTTCAAAACGTACCTGGTCGTTACCTTTACCGGTAGCGCCGTGGGCAATCGCATCCGCATTTTCCTTTTCCGCAATCTCTACCAGTTTCTTGGCGATGAGCGGACGGGCAAAGGAAGTGCCCAGTAAATATTTCTTTTCATAAACGGCACCGGCTTTCACGCAGGGCCATACATAATCTTCAATGAACTCTTCTTTCAGATCCAGGATGTAGCACTTGCTGGCGCCGCTCTTCAAAGCTTTGTCATGCACGGGCTTCAGTTCATCACCCTGACCCAGGTCAGCGCATACGGCGATGACTTCGCAGCCTTTATAATTTTCTTTTAACCAGGGAATAATGATAGAAGTATCCAGACCGCCGCTGTAAGCCAGTACAACTTTCTTCACGGTTTTCTTAGGAGCAGAAACCTTCGCTGCTGCTACCTTCTTGGTCTTCTTTGCTGCTGCTTTCTTAGGCGCAGCTTTCTTTACTGCTACCTTCTTCACTGTTTTTGCCTTTGCCATTTACAAAAAGCCTCCTTAAAATTCTTGCCTGTCTTCTTACAGGTCAGGTCAGCACAAAATTAATGCTATTTGCTATTGTACCATTAATCTCAAAAAATTTCTATAGTTTTATACATTATTTTTGTATTTTTATCGTTATAGTCTTTCATCGCTCATGAGCAGCGCCATGATGGCTTTCTGTACATGCAGCCGGTTTTCCGCCTGGTCAAAGACCACGGAATGAGGTCCCTCGATCACGTCTTCGGTGATTTCTTCGCCCCGGTGTGCCGGCAGGCAGTGGAGAACGATACATTCCGGGCGGGCCACATCCAGGAGTTTCTGGTTAATCTGGTAGCCGCCCAGCGCCTTAATGCGTTCCGCTCTCTCATCTTCCTGGCCCATGCTGGCCCAGACATCCGTGTAAAGAATGTCGGCACCTTTAGCCGCCGTCAGTAAATCTTCTTCCACCGTGATGGAAGCTCCGGTCAGCTTGGCATCTTCCTGGGCCTGTTTCACGATATGCGGGTCGGGCTGATAACCTTTGGGGCTGGCACAAACCATATGCATGCCTACCTTGGCACAGGCAAACATCAGAGAATGAGCCATATTATTACCGTCACCGACAAATACCAGCTTGCGTCCCTTCAAAACTTTCTGGTGTTCCTGGATTGTGAACAGATCCGTCAGTGCCTGACAGGGATGCAGTAAATCGGTAAGGCCGTTGATCACAGGGATGCTGGCATATTTGGCCAGTTCCAGCACGGATTCGTGGGAAAAAGTACGGATCATGATGCCGTCCACCATCCGGCTCAGCACCCGGGCCGTATCCCGCACCGGTTCGCCGCGGCCGATCTGGCTGGCCTGGTCACTTAAATAAATAGGATGACCGCCTAATTGGTGGAACCCGGTCTCAAAGGAAACACGGGTCCTGGTTGAAGCCTTGCTGAAAATCATGACCAGGGTCTTGCCCTTGCAATATTCATGAGGCTCCCCGGCTTTTTGCTTTCTCTTTAACTTGGCCGCTACATCCAGGATGGTGGCCACCTCGCCCACGCTCAAGTCGTGAACGGAAATTAAATCTTTATTTTTTAAACCCATATTCTCAGTCCCCTGTTAAAAGTGGGCCAGGGCCTGATCCAAAACAGCCACAGCCTCATCAATTTCTTTTTCCGTCACGATCAGCGGCGGTACTAAACGGATTACGGTATCCGCAGTGCAGTTAACGATTAAACCTTTTTCCAGGCAGGCAGCCACTATCGGGCTACCTTTCTTCTTTAAATCCAGGCCTAGCAGCAAACCTTCACCGCGTACTTCCTTCACCTTATCCGGATACTTGTCCGCCAGCTTCTGCAGCCGTGCTTTAAAGTATTTGCCCCTGGTCACTACCTTGTCCGCCATATTCTCGCTTTTCAAGGTACTGAGCGTAGCGAAGACCGCGGCACAGGCGATGGCGTTACCGCCAAAAGTGCTGCCATGGTCGCCAGGAGCAAACACATGGGCATATTTTTCATCCACACAGAAACCGCCCACGGGGAAACCGCCGCCGATGCCCTTGGCAAAAGTCATCACATCCGGTTTCACGCCGTAGAGCATATAGGCAAACCATTTACCGCTGCGGCAGACACCGCACTGCACTTCGTCGTAAATCAGGAGCGCATGGTATTTATCACACAAAGCCCGTACGCCCTGCAGATATTCTTTGGTAGCCGGATGGACGCCGCCCTCACCCTGGATAGGCTCCAGCAGCACGGCGCAGACTTCATCGTCCATGGTCTCTTCCAGTTCTTTTAAATCGCCATAGTTGACAAACTCATGACCTGCCGGCAGCGGACCATAGCCTACCCGGTAATGTTCATGACCGGTAGCTGCCAGCGTATCAAAAGTCCGGCCGTGGAAAGATTCCTCGGCACTGATGATCTTGTACTTGCAGGGATCCTGGCTGACACCGAATTTACGTGCCAGTTTCATGGCGCCTTCGTTGGCTTCCGCACCGCTGTTAGCAAAGAAGATCCGGTCAAAACCGGTTACTTCGCTGACCAGCCTGGCCGCTTTAGCCTGAATATCGGTATAAAAGATATTGGAGCAGTGGGTCAGCTTGGCCGCTTGCTCGCTCAAAGCCTTTACCAGCACCGGATGGGCATAACCCAAAGCGTTGACGGCGATGCCGCCTAAAAAGTCCAGATAGGGCTTGCCTTCAGCATCGTACAGATAACAGCCCTTACCATGGGTAAAAGCTACTTTATATCTGGAAAACACGGGCAAATAATATTTGTCGGTCTCCGCGATAATCGTTTTACTATCCATCGTTCCCCTCCACAATTCGCGCTTTATTTAGCCGCTACTTCTTTCACAACTTCGGTACCGATACCTTCGTCGCTGAAAATCTCGGACAGGATGGTGTGTTCAGCACGACCGTCGATGATATGCGCTTTCTTCGCGCCGCCGCTCAGAGCGGTGATGCAGGCTTTCACCTTGGGAATCATGCCGCCGTCGATGCTGCCGCGGATAATCAGTTCCTGCGCCTTCTCAAAGGACAGGGTGGAAATAAAGCTGTTCTCGTCTTTATAATCCGCGTAAATACCTTTCACATCCGTCAGGATTAATAACTTTTCTGCTTTCAGGGCGCCCGCAATCTCGCCGGCTACGCTGTCCGCATTAATATTGTACGTCTCGCCGGTAGCGCCTACGCCCGTAGGTGCAATTACCGGGATGTACCCATTATCCAGGAGCACGGTTAACAGGCCCGTGTTTACTTTTTCCACGTTGCCCACGTAACCAATATCCACCAGGTTGACTTCACCGTTCTCATAGACATCGGCTAAATGCTTTTTCGCCACGATCAGCTTGGCATCTTTGCCGTTCAGGCCTACCGCACAGCCGCCCTGTACGTTCAGGCGCGCTACCAGGTCCGTGTTAATCTTGCCTACCAAGGCCATCTCGGCGATACCTACGCTCTCCGCATCGGTAACCCTTAAGCCGCTGACAAAGCGGGATTTTTTCCCGGCCTTGGCCAACATCGAAGTAATTTCCGGACCACCGCCGTGTACTACTACCGGACGCAGACCGGCGCATTGCAGAAAGACAATATCCTGCAGGACCTTAGTTTTGATGTCCTCGTTAATCATGGCATTGCCGCCGTACTTAACCACTACCGTCTTGCCCTTAAAATCTCTCAGATACGGTAAAGCCTCCACCAAAACTTGAATGTCCTCATTACGTAACATGCCCATTCCTCCTCGCATTTGTGCTAACTAATTTTCTCAGGTATGATACTCTCCATTGATTTTAACATATTCATAACTAAAATCACAGGTCCAAACCGTGGCTTTGCTGCTGCCTACTCCCAAATCCACCGTCATAGAGATGGCGTGCTCCGCCATGGTAGGCGCCAGCAGTTTTAAATCCACATTCTTATTGAGCCCGTTTTCCACCAGGCGGATCTTGCCGATGTCCAGGTTCAGTTTCTCCGGGTCCAGGGCAGCACCGCTGTAACCGGCGGCACAGGCGATACGTCCCCAGTTGGGATCCTTGCCAAAAAAGGCTGTCTTTACCAGCGGTGACTTGGCAATGGTCATGGCGGCCAGTTTCGCATCTGCAAAAGATGCCGCACCCACCACGTTCACTTCCAGGAACTTGGTAGCACCTTCACCGTCGTCCGCGATCATCCTGGCCAGGTCCTGGGCTACAGCCAGGAAAGCTGCGTAAAATTCTTTAAAGCCCGCCTGCTCCCGGGAAGTAATCCTGGTATTTCCTGCCAGCCCGTTAGCCAGCACAATCATGGAATCATTAGTACTGGTATCGCCGTCCACCACCACCATGTTGAAGCTCTGGTCGGCAATTTCTTTCACCAGCGGTTTTAAAAGGGCGCTGTCCACCGCTGCATCCGTGGTAATAAAGGTCAGCATGGTAGCCATGTTGGGATGGATCATACCGCTGCCTTTGGCGATGCCGGCCACGGTAACTTTCTTGCCCTCTATCTCCGTCTCATACGCCACATGTTTTAAATAAGTATCCGTAGTCTGGATAGCCTTGGCGCAGGCTTCACCGGCGGCAGGAGTATTCTCCAGCTGCTGGGCCACGGACTGCAAGCCCCTGGCTAATTTTTCCATGGGCATGAACTGTCCGATGACACCGGTGGAACAAACATAGATGTCTTCCGGTTTTACCCCTAAGGCAGCTGCCGTCAGACGCTGCATCTCTCTGGCATCCTCCAGGCCCCGCTTACCGGTAGAAGCATTAGCACAGCCGGCATTAACAGCGATAGCACTGGCCGTTTCCCGTTGCGCCACTTCTCTGGAAACAAGTACCGGCGCCGCACACAGCTTGTTGGTGGTAAAAACAGCACCGGTTGCTGCCGGCACCGTACTTTTAATGATGGTCACATCCAGATTGCCGCTGGCCTTAATCCCAGCTTTTACTGCCGCAGTTACAAATCCACCGGGGGTAATAACCCAGCCGTCCAACTTTTTCATCAGCCAGACCTCCTCAAAATTTTTTCTCACGGATAAACCGGTAATTGTTGCAAGCCTGTATTTTCAGGCAGGCCAAAAAGCACATTCATATTTTGCACCGCTTGTCCGGCAGCACCCTTGACCAGGTTGTCCAGGCAACTCATAACGATAACCCGGCCCGTACGTGCATCCAGCTGCCAGCCCAGGTCCACAAAATTTGAAGCCCGTACATTTTTCAGCTCCGGACAGGCACCCTGACCACGCAGACGGACAAAATATTCTTTGCCGTACAAATCCTGGAAAGCAGCATTCACCTGGGACGCAGTCACACCCGGTTTCAACATGGCGTAACAGGTTGCCAGGATGCCCCGGTCCAGGGGCAGCAGATGCGGCGTAAATTGCAGTACTACCGGTTTCCCGGCAAACTCGCTGTAAACCTGTTCTATCTCCGGCGTATGGCGGTGTGTAGCCACACCGTATGCTTTATAATTCTCGTTAACCTCACAGTACAGGCTGCCCAGCTTCAAACTACGGCCGGCGCCGGTAGTACCGCTGGCGGGATCGGTAACGATGCCTTCCGTCTCAATCAGCCCTGCCTTAAAGAGCGGTACCAGGGCCATGATGCTGGTGGTAGTATAACAGCCAGGATTAGCCACAATCTGCGCTGTCTTCACCTGGTCACGGTATAATTCCGTCAAACCATAGACAGCCTTCGTCTCAGGATCTTCGTGCTTAATCTTGTACCATTTTTCATAAACGCTGATATCTTTGAACCTGTAATCAGCACTCAGGTCGATAAATTTAACTTTTTTACCGCGCAGAGCCTTGCCAATCTTCATGGCGTGCCCCTGTGGCAGCGCCGCAAAGATAACATCGCTGGCCGCAGCAACCTTGTCCAGGTCTGCCAGGCTGGCCAGTTCCATCTCCACGTGATCTTTTAAATGGGGATACAGGGCGGTAATCTTTTCCCCCGCGCTGCTTTCCGAAGTAATGTAGGCTATCTCCACCTGCGGATGGCCTGTTAACAGCCGGAGCAGTTCCGCACCTGCATAACCTGTTGCTCCAATGACGCTTGCCTTCATCTTCATCCTCCTTTAGACTTTCATAATTATACACCGAAAAAACATGGACCCGTCCCCGCAAACTTAGGCGCCAGTACCTGCCCCACGGGGTAAAAATATATTTTGTATGTGAGTATTGTACACCCAAAGCGGCTGCTTGCAAAGCAAAATTTTTGACCAAAACCGTCTCCTTTGTAACACATCTTTCCAAAACTGCTATTTCTTGGTAAAATAAGAAGGGAAATGCGACGGCAGCAAAGCCGTACGAGGTAAATATGCGCAGAAATTCAGCTTCCAAAAAACATCATTTTCTAGGTAAGATCATCCTGATCCTGCTACTCCTGGTAGCAGCTTATGCAGGCTATATTTATTTTGTAGGTCCCCAGCCGGCCCCGGGTTTAAAAGTTCCCGGCGCGCTCAGCAAACAGACCGACGCCCTGAAACAAAAGCTGCCCTCTGATTTGCCGCAGAAGGCAGGCGCGGTAGCGGAAACAGGCCGGGAAGTCGGCAAGACGGTGCAGACCGGCGCCACCACGGTAATGGAAAAGATTCATACCGTCATGTACATCGACCAGACCATCGCCGCCAAAAGACGTGCCCCCAACTGGGTGCCTCTGGCCCAGATTCCCAAGCAGACCCAGGACGCGCTTTTGGCTATCGAAGATCACGATTTTTATAACCACGGCGCCCTGGATGTGAGCAGTATTTTTAGGGCCCTGCTGGTTAATGCCACCGCCGGCGAGATTGTGGAAGGCGGCAGCACCCTCACCCAGCAGCTGGTCAAAAACTTATTCCTGAGCGACGAACAAAGCCTGTCCCGCAAAGCGGAAGAAGCCACCATCGCCTTCCTGATTGAGCACCGCTACACCAAGCAGGAAATCCTGGAACTGTATCTGAACACCACTTATTTAGGCGCCGGAGCGTACGGAATTAAAGAAGCCTCTCAGATGTATTTTAACAAGGCGCCCAAAAGTTTAGGCCTGGGTGAAAGCTGCATGCTGGCAGCCATGCCCTATGCCCCCAGCGCCCTCAATCCGTTTAAGAATCCGGCCGGCTGTGCCAAACGTATGCGTCTAGTACTGTCCAGCATGGAAAAATACAACTTGGTGGGCAAGGCGGAAGCGGAAAAAGCCAGGTTCGCCGGTGTAACTTTGAAAGATGGCAAATTCTTGAGCTTTACCGATAAATAAAGAAGATAACATAAAAGACATCCCCTGCCGCTAAGCAAGGGATGTCTTGTTATTACTAACTATTTGCGTACTTCTACTTTTTCATTTTTTAATCAATGATGGAACAGCCTGAGTCCCGTCATGGCCATGGCAATGTTGTATTTATCGCAGGTCTCGATGACATTATCATCACGGATAGAACCGCCGGCCTGGGCAATATAATCCACACCGCTGCGGTGCGCCCTCTCAATGTTATCGCCAAAGGGGAAGAAGGCATCGCTGCCCAAGGCTACCCCGTGTAACTTTTGCAGCCAGGCTTTTTTGTCCGCTTTCGTCAGCGGCGCCGGCTTGGTAGTAAAGAACTGCTGCCAGGTGCCTTCGGCCAAAACGTCTTCATAATCATCAGAAATGTAGACATCGATGGTGTTGTCCCGGTCCGGACGGCGGATGCTGTCTTTAAAGGGCAGCGCCAGTACCTGGGGATGCTGACGCAACCACCAGTTATCAGCCTTGTTGCCTGCCAGGCGGGTGCAATGCACGCGGCTTTGCTGGCCGGCGCCCACGCCGATGGTCATGCCGTCTTTTACGTAGCAGACCGAATTGGACTGAGTATATTTTAAGACGATCAGGGAAATCAAAAGATCCATTGCGGCCGCCTCCGGAATTTCCTTATTGCGGGTCGGCCGGTTCTTAAGCAGGTCCAGGGTAATCTGGGCGTTATTGCGCTCCTGCTGGAAAGTCACGCCGTAAACTTCCTTTGTTTCCACAGGATTAGGCACATACGCAGGATCAATCTGCAGCACACAGTAGCTGCCCTTACGTTTGCTCTTCAGGATGGCCAGGGCTTCTTCCGTATAACCGGGAGCGATGATGCCGTCCGATACTTCTCTTTTTAAGAGGGTAGCCGTTTCTTTGTCGCAGGTAGCGGACAAAGCTACGAAATCACCGTAAGAACTCATCCGGTCCGCGCCGCGGGCACAGGCATACGCACACGCTAACGGGGACAATTCCAGGTCATCCACATAGTAAATCTTTTTTGAAGTCTCACTCATCGCCGTAGCTACAGCCGCTCCGGCCGGGCTCACGTGTTTAAAAGAAGCTGCTGCCACCTTGCCCGCAGCCGCTTGTAATTCCTTGACCAGCTGGTAGCTGTTCAAAGCATCCAGCAAATTAATATAACCGGGACGACCGTTTAAAACCGTGATAGGCAGGTCGCTGCCGTCTTTCATGAAAACCTTGGCCTGAGCCTGGTTCGGATTGCAGCCATACTTTAAAGCTAATTCTTTCACTTTTCCGACCTCCTTAAAATAAAAACACCGACACTCCGGGTGCTTGTGCCCAGACGGTCGGCTCCTCCGGCCATGCTCCGTGTGGTAAATCCACTTCCGTCAGTCACATGACCTATAGTATTATTATAGCGTGCGCCGCGCGGCTTTGTCAACAAAGGACCGGTGTGTTACAATAGTAACGGTATGCAAATCCCAGAAAGGAAAATTATCATGACTGAATGTTATGTGTGCCCGCACCGCTGTGGTGTGGAGCGCTCTGAAAGTATCCATACTCCCGGCGGTTCATACGGTTCCTGCCATTGCGGTATGCTGCCCATCGTGGCCCGGGCCGCCCTGCATCTGTGGGAAGAACCCGTGATCAGCGGCACGAAAGGCAGCGGCGCCGTTTTTTTTAGCGGCTGTAACCTGCACTGCTGTTTTTGCCAGAACTACGAAATAAGCTGCCTGGACCACGGCAAAGAAATTTCTGTGGCCCGGCTCCAGGAAATTTACCAGGAACTGATTGCCCAGGGGGCTCATAATATTAACCTGGTAACACCCACCCACTTTGCGGCAGCCATCTTAAAAAGTCTGGAAAAACCTTTGCCGGTACCGGTAGTTTATAATTCCAGCGGTTTTGACGCAGTGGATACCCTGCGCAAGTTTCAAGGCAAGGTACAGATTTATTTACCTGATCTAAAATACAGCGATGACGTCCTATCCGTTAAATACAGCAACGCGCCGTTCTACTTCCGGGTAGCTACCGAAGCCATCCGGGAAATGTACCGGCAGACCGGTCCGTACAAGCTCAATGCGGACGGTCTCCTGGAAAGCGGCGTCGTCATCCGGCATCTGATCCTGCCCGGCCAGCTGGAAAACAGCAAACGGGTCATCGACTGGGTGGCCCAAACTTTTAAACCCGGCCAGGTCATGTTCAGCCTGATGCATCAGTATGTTCCCTGCGGCAATGCCGCCAAGTACCCGGAAATTAACCGCAAGCTGACCCCGGAAGAATATCAGGAGATGGAAGCGTATTTATTTGCCAGCGGCATCGAGGACGGTTTTGTCCAGGAAGAAGAAGCCGCCAGCGGTGATTTCATTCCCAAGTTTGACGGCACCGGGGTATGAGCCCCAGCTTGCCGTGCATACTTATCCCTTAAAGATTATTACTTCCGGCTGCAGCCTTTTGTTGCAGCCAGCGCAGGAAAGTTAACCTTAACTGCCCTTTATCTTACAGCAAATACTCACGGAGGAATCTTAACTTATGGAAAACTTAAGCGCCATCCTGGCGGCAGAATTACACATTAAACCGGCGCAGGCCGCCGCCACCCTGGAACTTTTAGACAGCGGCAACACGGTACCTTTCGTAGCCCGCTACCGCAAGGAAATGACCGGCTCCCTGGATGAGGAGCAGATACGTACCATCGAGGAGCGCGCCAAATATCTGCGCAACCTGGATGCCCGCCGGGAAGAGATCCTGGCTTCCATCAAGGAGCAGGAAAAACTGACGCCGGAGCTGGAGCAGAAACTGCATGCGGCTACCAAAATGCAGGAGCTGGAAGATCTCTATCTGCCCTACAAACCCAAGAAGCGGACCCGGGCCCAGATTGCCCGTGAAAAAGGTCTGGCCTCACTGGCAGATTTAATCCTGGCTCAGACGGAGCCTTCCCTGCCTTTGGAGAAACTGGCCGCCATGGCCGTCGATCCGGAAAAAGGCGTGAATTCTGTGGAGGAAGCCTGGCAGGGTGCCATGGATATCGTAGCCGAAACTGTTTCTGACCGGGCCGAGGTCCGGGAATTTTTACGCCGCATCCTCTGGAAAGAAGCGGTACTGGCTTCCGAACTGGCCGTTGACGAAAATACCGGCAAAGATTTTTTAATGTACAAGGAATACAGCGAACCGGTACGCCAGATTCCCCCCCACCGTATCCTGGCCTTAAACCGGGGAGAAAGCTTAAAATGTTTAAAGCTCAGCTTGAACAGCGATACGGACAGTATCCTGGAACGGCTGCACAGTTTTTTAAGGATTAATCCCCATACGGCTTACACCGAGATGTATACTACCGCTGTAGCCGATGCCTATAAACGTCTCATCTTCCCGTCCCTGGAAAGGGAAATTCGCAGCGAGCTGACCGCTAAGGCGGAAAAGCAAGCCATCAGCGTTTTCAGCGCCAACCTGCGGCAGCTGCTTTTACAGCAGCCGATTGGCGGCCATACCGTTTTAGGACTGGACCCCGGCTACCGTACCGGTTGTAAAGCTGCCGTAGTCAATCCCCAGGGCCAGGTCCTGGCCATCGACACCTTATATTTAACCGGCAGCCAGCACCAGCAGGACGAAGCCGAGCAAAAATTTATCAAGCTGGTCAAGAATAACGGCGTCACTCTGGTAGCTATGGGCAACGGCACCGCTTCTTACGAAACGGAAGAATTTACCGCGCAGCTGATTGCCAAATATAAGCTCAATATTTCCTACGTCATCGCCAGCGAAGCCGGAGCTTCAGTATATTCCGCCTCCAAGCTGGCCCGGGAAGAACTGCCGGACCTGGACGTATCCCTGCGGGGCGCCGTGTCCATCGCCCGCCGGATTCAAGATCCCCTGGCGGAACTGGTCAAGATTGAACCTAAAGCTATCGGCGTGGGCCAGTACCAGCACGACGTGAACCAGAAAGAACTGGGCGAAGCCCTGGGCCAGGTGGTAGAATCCTGCGTTAACCATGTGGGCGTAGATTTAAATACCGCTTCTCCGGCCCTGCTCAGTTATGTGGCCGGTGTTTCCAGCACGGTAGCCAAAAATATCATCACTTACCGTAACGAGAACGGCGCTTTTAAAAACCGCAAGCAATTACTTAAGGTTCCCCGTCTGGGGCCTGCCGCCTTTACCCAATGCGCCGGCTTTTTGCGCATCCAGAACGGTACGGAACCCCTGGATAATACTTCCGTCCATCCTGAAAGCTATAAGCTTACCGAAAGCATTTTGACAAAACTGGGCTGCCAGGCAGAAAGCTGTACCGCTCCCGGCGTACAGCTGCTGGCCGCTAAGGCGGACCCTGCTCCCCTGGCTGCCGAGCTCCAGGCAGGTCTGCCTACTGTGACAGACATCCTGCAGGCTCTGGCCAAACCGGGACGTGATCCCCGTGAGGATTCTCCCGCACCGCTCAGCCGTAAAAAAGTTACCAAACTCAGCGATTTAAAAATTGGCAGCATCGTCAAAGGTACCGTGCAAAACGTGGTAGACTTTGGCTGCTTCGTGGATATCGGCCTGAAGGTCAGCGGTCTGGTACACCGCTCGGAACTGACTCACAAACGGTTCCGGCATCCTTTGGATGTGGTCAGCGTGGGACAAATCGTGGACGCGATGATTATCAGCATCGACGAAAAACGCAACCGCATCGGCTTAAGCTTAAAGCAGGTACCTCAGGAAAAATAAAGCCACTACCAGAATGAGCGTACAAGTATCCCGGGAAAAGTAAAACCGGCCGGCGCCGTCTTCAACGAACCGGCGCTGCACCTTTTGCCAACCAGCAACTACAAACTCCCAAGACGATAAAAAGCCAGGTTCTCACGAACCTGGCTTTTGTTTTACATTTTTGGCTTGCTCTTGTTACTGCTTGCTTTGCAGTTCCTGTTTTAAATAAGCTTCGGCAGCCTTTAACTGTTCGTCATCCTTGGTCTGCTCGTTCAGTTCCACCACTTCGTCCGGCTTAATGCCCACCTTGTTGATAGAACGTCCGGAAGGCGTATAATAATTGGCCGTGGTTAATTTTAAGCCGGTGGCATTTCCCATCCGGTAAATAGTCTGCACCACGCCCTTGCCAAAAGTGGTCACGCCGAAAAGCTTGCCGGCGTGAGTATCCTGGATGGCGCCCGCCACAATCTCCGAAGCGCTGGCACTGCCATGATCCACCAAAACTGCCAGCGGATATTTAAGCGCCGGCAACTGGGATTCCTGAGTTACCGTACGTCCCTGTTTATCAGTTACCGAAACAATAGGTCCTTTAGGAACCAGGACCCGTGCCACCTTCACCGCTTCGTTCAAAAGCCCGCCTGGATTCTGGCGCAAATCCAGGACCGTAGCCTGCATCCCTTCGTTTTCCAGTTTCTGGTACGCTTTTAAGAAATCAGCGCCGGTATTGTCGTTGAACACCGCCAGCCGGATATAACCAATCTTCGTCCCCGGCAGCATCTTGCCCACCACGGACTCAATCTTAATCTCACCTCTGACCACGGTCACGTTCCGGATAGAACCGTCCTTAGCTTCCAGAGTCAGTTCCACCTTAGTGCCGTTTTCTCCGCGGATCTTGCCTACTACTTCTTCCAGCTGCAGGCCGGCCACATCTTTACCGTCAATCTTGCGGATCTTTTCTCCCGCCTTGATGCCGGCCTTAGCACCAGGAGTTCCCTCCAGCGGTGCCACCACCACAAAATCTTTATCCTTTTTGCCCAGGACGATGCCTACGCCGCCAAACGAACCTTCGGTAGTATCGTTCAGGCTGGCAAAAGCTTCCTTGTCCAGATAAACGGAATAAGGATCATCCAGAGTCTTGACCATCCCGGAGATGGCGCCCTCAAAAAGCTTATCTTTGTCGTACTGACCTTCGTAATGGGCTTCGACCAGGGATAAAGCCCGCAGGAATTTTAACCCGCCGAAATTATTCCCGGTCAGCTTATATAAGCCCCAGGCTAAACCGCCCGCCGTCAGGACAATACATACCAGACAGGCCAGGACTGTCACCCACAGGCTCACTTGTTTTTTCAAAATGCTTCCTCAACTTTCTTAGGGCAGATAATTCAGTGGATCCACAACCTCGCCGTGTAAACGCGCTTCAAAATGCACGTGCGGACCGGTAGACCAGCCGGTACTGCCGGACCGGGCGATCACATCGCCCTGGGTTACGGACTGACCTTCGCTGACCAGCAGCCTCGAGTTGTGGCCGTAAATGGTTACCAGGCCGTTGCCATGGTTAATCATGACTGCGTAGCCATAACCGCCCATCCAGCCGGAGTAAACCACCGTACCCGTATCGGCCGCCTTTACCGGCGTACCGGAATCCACGGCAATATCAATACCGCTGTGGTAACGGGTAGTACCAAAGACAGGATGCGTACGCCAGCCGGCATAAGACGTGATAGGCCCTGTTACCGGCCAGATGAAACGCCCCGTACCGCCCTGAGACGGCATAGAGGACTGACGCTCCAAACTCTGTAACATATTTTTGATGTTCTCGCTCATGGCGTTCAGGCGGTCGTAGTCAGCATCCTTCTTAACCTTATCTTCATTGGCCTTAAAGAGCAGCTGGGCACGTTCCTCCCTGGCTTTCTCCGCCGCGACTTTTTTCTCATCCAGGCTGGCCCGGTCTTTCTTGATCTCGGCCATCTGCTTGTCCAGCAGATCCTGGCGTTTCTGAATCTCGTCGGCTTCGCGTTTCACGGTCTGTACCAGTTCCAGGTCTCCGGCAATAATTTTCTGCAGCAGGAACATGCGGCTGGCAAAATCGTTAAAATCTTTGGCGCCTAAAAGCACATCCAAATAATTAATCTGACCGTTGATGTAAATTTCCCGCAACCGTTTGCGGTAGATTTTCATCCGGCCTTCCATCTTTACTTTTTTCTCATTTAAAATTTTACTGTTGGCATCAATATCCTTTTGCAGCGTATCCGACTTCTTCTGCAAATCATTAATATCCGCCTGCAGCTTGGTTAGCTGTGCCACAACCTCATTCATGCGGGCACTGGCTTCATCGGCTGTGGCTTTAGCTTTTTGCCGCTGCACATCAGCCTTCTGCAGCTTCTGCTGCACCTCATCCAGTTCCGCTTTCTTATCCGTGACACTATCGGCAAACACCATGGTCATCTGGGACAAGATTAAGAGGAGCACCAGCAAACCGGTACCAAATCTCTTGATCATTAGTTACTTGCCTCCGTACTATACGCGCAAGAATTTTCTTAACGAGATGAAACTGCCCAGGGCACCGATGGCGGTACCCACAAACAGGATAAAAATATCCACATAAATCATCGTCGGCCAGGTGGGCAGCAGCGGGAAAAAGGCCAGCGTGGCGTAAATCTTTGAGAGCAGCATCGAATAAATGATGGTCACAAAAGCTCCCGCAAACACGGCGCCCCAAAAACCCAGCGTCATGCCTTCCATCAAAAACGGCCAGCGGATAAACCAGTCCGTAGCCCCGACGTATTTCATGATCACGACTTCCTTCCGCCGGGCGAACACGGTCAATCTGATAGTGTTGGAAATGATGAACAAGGTGGCAAAGGACAGGAACAGGACCAGCACTACGCCGCCAAAACGCAGGATACGTGTCAGGGAGAACAGATGCTCCACCACTTCCTGCCCAAACTTGGCTGTCTCCACCTTAGGCATCTGATGAATAGTCGGAGCAATCTCCTTAATACGTTCCGGCACATCCACCTGCACTTCAAAAGAGTTAGGGAACGGGTTTTCCGTACCCAGGGCCGACAGTAAATTTTCCTGCTCCCCCAGGCGTTCCTTAAATCTGTTCAAGGCTTCCGCTTTTTTTACTTGTTTCACCGAAACCACACCGGGCAAAGCTTTCAGTTTGCCGCTCATGGCTTCCAGATCTTTGTCGTTGGCGTTGTCCTGCATATACACCGTGATCTGTACCTGGCTCTCCAGATATTTAGCCAGATTGTTGGTGTTCAAAAAGATGAGCAGGAACATGCCCAGGACCAAAAGAGAAACTGCCACCGTGGAAACGGAAGCGAAACTCATGAACCCGTTCCGGCGGATAGATTTGTATGTTTCTCTGATAAAATATTCTTTGGTACTAAGACTCATACCCGTATACCCCGTTACGTTCGTCTCTGACAATACGGCCCTTTTCAATAGCCACAACGCGCTTACCCATGGAGTCTACGATATCCTTATCATGGGTGGCCATCACAATGGTGGTGCCGTTCTCGTTAATCTCGGAGAAAATCTGCATGATCTCCATACCGGTTTCCGGATCCAGGTTGCCGGTAGGTTCGTCGGCAATCACCAGCAACGGGTCATTAACAATAGCCCTGGCAATTGCGATACGCTGCTGTTCACCACCGGAAAGCTCGTTAGGATAAGAATTGGCACGACGGCGCAGACCCACCAGGTCCAGGACATTTAAGACCCGGCGTTTAATCTTGCGGTACGGGGTCTCAATAACCTGCATGGCAAAGGCCACGTTATCGTACACGGTCCGGTCCGGCAGCAAACGGTAATCCTGAAAGATGATACCTAACTGGCGGCGCATATAGGGAATCTCCCTGGGCTTTAACGCCAGGATATCCACCCCGTTGACCAGGATGGTACCCGTAGTGGGCAGCACCTCCCGGAACAGCATCTTGATAAAAGTAGATTTACCGGCGCCGCTAGGTCCTACCACAAACACGAACTCGCCGGGCTGGATATGGATATTAACTTCCTTCAGGGCCACATTGCCGCCCGGATATGTTTTACTTACATCGGTCATCAGTAACAAGATAAAACTCCTTCCTGGAAAACTAACTGCGTTGCAGCAAGGCCAAAGCCTGCTCCACGTTACTTTGCGATAAAGTCCGCAAAGCTTCCAGACGTTCTTTTTGTTCCTCCAAGGGATCATCCCACAACTTTTTGGCTTCCCGGACCACATCTTCTTCCTGCAGGGAAGCAATCGTGCCCGCCAGGACACCGTCCACGGCATGCACAAAAGCATCCACCTTAGGGTCATAAGAGATGGCCAGGAACGGTACCTGCATCACCGCAGCAAACACCAGGGCATGCAGACGCATCCCCACCAACAACTTAAAGTTGGCGATGATGCTTAAAAATTCTTCGGTGGTATATTTATCGTGCAACAAAACAACCTTGCTTCCGGGAATATCCGGGATATAAAAACTCAGGTCATCACAGACCGGAATATCGGTAGGATTCTGTAAAGGCAGGAGCACCACCTGGGCGCCTTTTTCTTCGCCTAAACGGTGCAAAGCTTTGCCCAGTGCCTGCAGACACATCTTGTCATTCTCCCAGTGCCGTACCGACACCCCGATCAGGGGTTTCTCCAAATCCAGACCGGCCTGGCGCAGGATGTCCATCCCCCTGAAACGGGACACCGTTTCCAGGGACAACACCGCGTCCGCCGTAACCCGGACCTGACTACCGTCAATACCCAGACGCTCCAGTTCCGCCTTGGATTCCTCATCCCGCACCGTAATCAGATCTGCCTGCCGGCACACCCATTTGGTCATGGTTCTGAGGAAAGAACAGCGGATGGGGCCGATACCCTGGGCAAAAAGCATGACTTTTTTCCCGAAATGTTTGGCCGCCGCCAACACGCTCAGATAATACAACAAACTTTTTTTACTGGTCACGTCCTGCAGCAAACTGCCGCCGCCGCTGATCA
Source organism: uncultured Acidaminococcales bacterium (assembly GCA_964293585.1). Lineage (GTDB taxonomy): Bacteria > Bacillota > Negativicutes > Acidaminococcales > Acidaminococcaceae > JAKVKY01. The sequence continues at coordinate 13,253 of CAXYYS010000005.1, read as the reverse complement.
GTAAATCTGTCTGCTTGAGCGCCGCTAAAATCTGCGGGGCATCAAAACGATAAATCGACTCCACCTGATATTTAGCTTTCGTCTCGGTAGGATTGCCGCTAATCACGGTCAGTTCTACCGACGGCTCCAGCTTACGCAGGGCTTCCACGATTGCTGTAAGCATCGCTTCATCCCCCGCATTATTAAAACCATAATAACCGGAGATTACTATCTTACTCATCCGCTACTAAGCTCCTTTGCCATTTCCGCACATACGGCAGCAGCAATGCTACCACACCCAGTACGATAATACCGATGACGGCTCCCAGGACATAACCGTCCAGGGCGCGGATATAACTCATCAGTACCGGTGTCCGCATATGACAGAAGGTCTGCACCAGAGATCCCTGGCCGATGGTAGCCGCCATCACTAAAAGCAGCTGCCAGATGCGCGGCCATTTCTGATACAGGGCCAGCGCCGCCAGATAGAATGCCGGATGCCCCACCAGGAATTCTTTTTCCCGGGGCCGGGCGTACATTAACTGTTCCAGTAGCACCCGCAGTTTAATTTCCAGGGCCGGCACCGGCACGCCGGCGCTATGACCGCTCCGTCCCACAAAGACGATGGCCACGATACCCAAAACAGCCAGGACCAGAAGATGGGCCACGGAAAGTTTAACCTGGCACAGTCTTTTTAATTGAGCTGCCAGACTCAGCGGCTGCCCGTCCGCAGTATCAAACATATCGTACCGGCGGATAAAAAGCAGGGCGGCCAGGAGCGGCGGCAGGATAAAGGTCAACTTCACGCCCCGGTAAATATCCGCTTCCAAAAAGAACCGGTTGTCACCCAGGACGCTGGCAATAAAAGTAGCTCCCGCCAGGGAAATAAGAATGGCCAGTGCCAGCTGCCAGGTAGCGTTGAAGACCAGCGCTGCCAGAGAACCGGTCTTATCCCGGAACCGTTCCCATATATCCAGGATCACACTCATGGACAAAGCCGGGAACACGACGGCGGCAATAAAGGCCAAGGCCTGCCTGGTCAAAAGGCCACGGGACAGGTAGATGATCACCAGGGCAGCTCCACCGCCAAGGATGGTCAGCCCCAGTTGTTGACGCAGGCTTAACTGTACCAAAAGGCTCAGATAAACCGCCAGGGCGGCAAAAATACCGAAAGCCAGGATTCCTACCGCCAGCTTGGGCGGGAAATAAGGACCGGCAAACGAGTTAGTGCTGGTCGTAGGTCCCGTTTGCTGCAGAACCGTGGCCGTACCGATCTTAAACCCGGCTTTCTGCACGCTGGCCGTGATGCCGCGCACATAATCCAGGTTCAGCTGCAGGATATCTTTAGCACCCTGCGGTTTCAGGAAAGGACGGATATAGTTCATACGGATATTGCGTTCCTCATCAGACACAGACCAACGGCGCATGCCTTCCGGCATGGTAATCTTACCGTTCTCCATCTGGTCGATGGTGTACACACGTACCGCATCATAATTGCTTTCTTCCAATAAATCAGAGAGTCCGTTAAACTTAGCGAACTGGAGCTGGGTCACATGCTCAATCAGCCCCATCCGGATATCATAATCGTGAAGCAGACGGCTCATATAATATTCATTGTCAGGATAACCAACCACATCTACGCCGCTGGGCAGGTAAGCCGTAACCTTGGCTCCCGAAGCCGCAATCCTGGCGAAGATATTGTCAATGGCCTGACGGGAAACCGGCAGATAATTCTGGGGGCGTACCACCACATTAAAGCCGGCATTCCTGACGTTGCGCATCTCTTTAGAAGACAGGCCCAAAGGCGCCTGCATCAGCGGCGTCTTATGTTCATAATCCACCAGATCCAGTTCCCGGGGATCACCCTTTACTTCCAGGATAACAGGATTATTACCTACGATGGATACCCGGTTAAATCCGTAGCGCAAACGCAGGTCGGTCAAAAGTTCACTGAAGACGGATTTACTGTCGCCTTCGGCAATATAAACGGCATCATATTTAAGCTCACCGCGCTGGGCCAGTTGTTTAAACACCCCGCCGCCGGTGCTGTCTTTAGAGTTACGCAGCAGATCCTTGCCGGGGATGGCCACGATGGAACCGTCCTTGTCCAGACGTTCCAGGGTCGTGTCATAAACTGCCAGGGTCGTGATGCCCGCATCCTTAAACTGGTTGAGGACGCTGCGTTCGCTAAGCCCTTCCCAGTCAGCAATCCGTTTCAGGATCTGGTAGTCCATCACCATCTCTACCGTATCGTTACGCACTTCCACCTTATAGCGGTTGTAAACCAGCCACAAACCGCACACCAGGCTCAGCAATATGATTGCTACTAAAATATGGTTGTAACGATTTTTCATCTGCACATCTCCACTAACTTCTGCCTTAGTTCAACGCGTCCGTTCAGACCCGTTTGGCATTAAATTCTGCCCGCAGATAAGCTTCCACGAACGGTTTTAAATCTCCATCCATTACCGCCTGCACGTTACCGGTTTCCCAGTTGGTGCGGTGGTCTTTTACCATCGTATAGGGCTGGAACACATAAGAGCGAATCTGGCTGCCCCACTCGATGGCCTGGTATTCACCGGCGATATCGCTAATCTTGGCATCCTGCTTTTCCTTCTCATATGCATAGAGCTTGGCACGCAGCATCTGCAGACAGCGTTCCCGGTTCTGCACCTGGCTGCGCTCGTTCTGACACTGCACCACGATACCCGTAGGCAGGTGCGTCATCCGGACGGCGGAAGAAGTTTTATTAACCTTCTGGCCGCCGGCGCCGCTGGCACGGTAGGTATCTACCCGCACATCATCCATGTTCAGGTTTACCTGCACGGTTTCATCCAGCTCCGGCATCACGTCTACCGCTGAAAACGAAGTATGTCTTCTGGCATTGGCGTCGAAAGGCGAGATACGCACCAGACGGTGCACGCCTTTTTCACTGCGCAAAAATCCGTAGGCATTGTGTCCGTTAATCATCAGGGTGGCACTTTTTACCCCGGCTTCTTCACCGGGCAGCAAGTCCAGCAAAGCCACCTGGTAGCCATTACGTTCCGCAAAACGGGTAAACATCCTGAGTAACATACTGGTCCAGTCCTGGGCTTCGGTACCGCCGGCGCCTGCATGCAGGGTCATGATGGCGTTGTTAGCGTCATACTCGCCGGACAGAAGCATCCCCAGCTCCAGATGTTGCAGCTGGGTCTGTGCTTCCTGTACTTCCTTATCAATATCCGGCAGCAGCGAGTCGTCTTTTTCTTCCGAGGCCATCTGCCACAGGATCTCTACATCTTCAATCTTGCCACACAGGGCGTTAAAACCATCTACCTCTGTCTTTAAATCCGTAACCTGCTTGGAAACTTGTTGCGCCTTGTCCGGATCATCCCAGAAAGTGGCTTCGCCCATGCGATGCTCTAATTCCGCGATACGGTCTGTTTTACGAGCGATGTCAAAGAGAATCCCTCATCGCTGTCAGTTTTTTCTTGGCGTCCTCAATAATAGGTTTGTATTCCTCAAGTAACACTGCAATCACATCCTTTAAAATTAGAATTACCACGCCGGGGCGTGGTAATTACTTACTTATCCTTGCCGCAGCAGTTCTTATACTTTTTGCCGCTGCCACAGGGGCAGAGGTCATTGCGGCCAATCTCGGTCTTGTTGACCACCGGTTTTTTCTTGCTATCCTCGCCGGACCCGGATGGGTCGTTGGTAGAGGCATTGACCAGATGGTCCTCAACCTGAGGCTGGCTAACGATATTCACCCGGTAAATATAGCGGACCACATCATCCTCAATAGCTTCCACCATGCTTTCAAACATGTCGTAAGCTTCGAACTTGTATTCCACCAGAGGATCTTTTTGGCCGTACGCACGCAGGCCTACGCCGTCCCGGAGCATATCCATGGCATCCAGGTGTTCCATCCAGTGGCTGTCCACTACTTTTAACATGACCAGGTTTTCCAGTTCCCGCATAATATCGGGACCGATTTCCTCTTCATGCAGTTTGTAGTTGTCTTCGGCCAGTTTATGCAGATACTCGCCCATTTCTTCGCGGCTCAGGTCCTGCAATTTTTCCACGGTCAGCTGACCTTTGAATGCATAAAAATCTTCGGCATACGTGATCAGTGACTTTAAATCCCATTGGTCGGAATAAGATTCCGGCGGGATATACATAGCCAGGGTCCGTTCCACGATCTTGTTCACAAAGTCCATGATGGTAGGACGCAGATCGGCCTGTTCCAAAATCTGGCGGCGCTGGCCGTAGATAACCTCGCGCTGCTGGTTCATCACGTCATCATATTCCAGCACTTGTTTACGAATATTAAAGTTTCTGGTTTCAATCTTCTTCTGGGCCTGCTCGATAGAACGGGTAACCAGTTTGTGCTCAATGGGTTCGTCCTCGTCCATGCCCAGCTTATCCATGATACCGGAAATATTATCGCTGCCGAAAATACGCATCAGATCATCTTCCAGGGACAGATAGAAACGGGCACTGCCTGGATCACCCTGACGGGCGCAGCGGCCACGCAGCTGGTTATCAATACGCCGGCTTTCATGGCGTTCCGTGCCTACGATATGCAGGCCGCCCATAGCGGGTACACCCGGTCCCAGCATAATATCCGTACCACGACCGGCCATGTTGGTGGCGATGGTCACGGCATTGGGCTGTCCAGCCTGGGCGATAATCTCAGCTTCCTTTTCATGGAACTTGGCATTCAGCACATTATGGGGAATACCGCGTTTCTTTAAGATAGCGCTCAATTCTTCAGACTGGGTGATAGAAGTGGTGCCTACCAGAACCGGACGGCCCAGCTTATGGCACTCTTCAATCTCGTTAGCCGCAGCCTTGTATTTTGCCCGGCGGGTCTTATAAATCACGTCCGGATAGTCAATACGGATCATGGGTTTATTAGTAGGAATGACGATAACGTCCAGCTTGTAAATCTTCTGGAATTCCTGCTCTTCCGTCTTAGCGGTACCGGTCATGCCGGACAGCTTGTGATACATACGGAAATAGTTCTGGAACGTAATCGTGGCCAGAGTTTGGCTTTCCCGCTGTACCTTGACGCCTTCTTTGGCTTCGATAGCCTGGTGCAGGCCTTCAGAGAAACGGCGGCCAAACATCAGACGGCCGGTAAACTCATCCACGATAATAATCTCGTTATCCTTGACCACATAGTCCCGGTCACGTTTCATCATGGCCTTGGCTTTCAAGGCGCACATTAAATGATGGGAATAGTCCACACCATGGGTAGCATCGTACAGGTTCTCAATGCCCAGCATCTTTTCAGCTTTGGCAATACCTACTTCCGTAGGTGCCACCTGTTTCTGTTTCTCATCCAGGGTGTAGTCTTCACCCTCCACCATGTTGGAAACCACATGAGCCAGTACCTTGTACAGGTCTGTAGATTTCTCACCGGGACCGGAAATAATCAAAGGCGTACGGGCTTCATCAATCAGGATGGAGTCCACTTCGTCCACGATACAATAATTCAGTTCCCGTTGTACCATCTGATCCAGGTCGACGACCATGTTATCACGCAGGTAGTCGAAACCAAACTCATTATTGGTACCGTAGGTGACATCCGCCTGATAGGCGGCCTTGCGTTCCGGATAATCCAGGTCATGAACAATCAGACCCACGGACAACCCCAGGAACTTATAAATACGTCCCATGTCCTGGCTGTCGCGGCGGGCCAGATAATCGTTGACCGTTACTACGTGCACGCCTTTACCGGTAAGCGCATTCAAATATACCGGCAGGGTTGCTACCAGGGTTTTGCCTTCGCCGGTACGCATCTCGGCAATCTTGCCGCGGTGCAATACCACACCGCCTACTAACTGTACATCAAAATGGCGCAACCCGGTGACACGCTTAGAAGCTTCCCGCACTACGGCAAAAGCTTCCGGCAGAATATCCTCCAGCGTCTCGCCTTTAGCGAGGCGCACTTTAAATTCCGAGGTCTTGGCTGCCAGGTTTGCAGAACTGAGAGACTGCATCTCCGGCTCCAGGGAATTGATCTTCTCCACGATGGGAGCTATACTTTTCAGTTCCTTCTCGTTGGGATCACCGAAGATCTTTTTAATTAAACTCTCGAGCAAATTTACCACTCCTTAAAATGGGCCTTATTTCCCTCTTATACCTAATATAAAAGTTTAACAGAAATACGCCCAAAAGTCAAAAAACACAGGGCTTTTTGGCCCTGTGTTTTGTGAAAAAATCGTGAATTAATCGTGAATTTTTACTTCAGCGTGGGGGACAACAAACCATAATTCCCATCCTTGCGGCGGTAAACTACATCTACCGCTCCCAGATCAGGATTATAGAAGACAAAGAAATCATGATTCAAAAGGTTCATCTGCAGGATAGCTTCCTCCGGAGTCATAGGATGCAGGGCAAAGCTCTTGTTCTTGATAATCTTGAACTCGCCTTCCTCTGTCTCGGCCGGTGCAGCCTCTACCGGGGGCAGATCCCGGAAATTATTATATTTGCGGCGCATAAGCCTGGTCTTATATTTATGGACCTGACGTTCAATCTTTTCTACCACCAGATCAATTGAGGAATACATATCCTTCGTCGTTTCCTGAGCCCGGAGCAGGATGCCGTTTGCCGGTACAGTAATCTCGGCTACATGGTTATCTTTTTCCACTCTTAAAACTGCTGTAATATCGCCCACCGTCTTAAACTGGCGGGTCACCTTCTCAATCTTTTTTTCCACATATTGCTTTAATGCGGGAGTCACGGTCGTATTTCTGGCTTTAACGATAACACTCATACAGATTCCTCCTTGTTTCCCAAGGCACTGGGTTTATTGTACAGGTTTACCCTGTTAAACTATGTATTCGACAATCTTTTTTTCTTTTCCTGCTTAGAAAAACATTTCACCAAATTATCACCTTTCCCGGCGCTACCGATTGTTAAATCAGGTCCGGATATGGTAAAATAAAATATCAATGTCTTTTATTTTAATCTTTCCTTAATTTTTGCCGCATACACTTATAAACGAAGGTGAAGCTGGCTGATCCGGCTTCCAGTCTAATATTTTTCTGGAGGAATATCCATGTGTAAGAAATACGGCCCCCTGGTAGTCCTGGCAGTACTGCTCCTGCTCCTGGCCGGCAACAATTTGCTTCCGGTCACGGATAATGTGGAATCTAACTATGCCCTGACTGCCAAGGAAATGGTACTGTCCGGCGACTGGATCAGTCCCCGGATCTACGGCAACTATTGGTTTGATAAGCCGGTCATGTTTTACTGGCTGACGGCCCTGGCTTACAAAATTTTGGGGTTTACCGACTTTGCCTCCCGGCTGGCACCGGCTTTGTCCGGCACCCTGGCCGTAGCTATGGCCGGCTTCGCCGGCTGCAAACTTTACTCGCAAAGAGCGGGTCTGTACAGCATGCTTATCCTAAGCAGCTGCCTGCTCTTCTTTGTCCTGAGCAAGCTCATCATCACCGACGCAGCACTGTTCTTATTTTTTAATGCCACCCTCTTATTTTTCTACCTGGGTTACAGCACACCCCGGAAAAATTATTATTATATCATGTATGCGGCGGCAGCTTTGGCCACCCTGACCAAGGGACCGGTAGGTTTTTTGCTGCCCGGGCTCATCATCGTGCTATTCCTTCTGCTAACCAAAGGCTGGCGGGAACTAAGCCGGGCTAAATTATGCAGCGGCACCTGTCTCTTTTTACTGGTGGGCGCCCCCTGGTATTACGAGATGTACAAACTGCACGGCGCTGCCTTCCTGGATGTTTTCTTAGGCGTGCATAATGTTCTCAGGGCTACCGTAGCGGAACATCCCCGTGACAATGTCTGGTACTACTACGCTGTCCTGCTCCTGCTGATGGCTTTCCCCTGGATCAGTTACCTGCCTGCAGCCCTGCGCACTTATCTGCGCCGGGACAAACACTGGCAGCTGCCTGCTCCCCGGGAACTCTTCTTACTCATAAGCATGGCCACGGTTTTCTTCTTTTTCCAGAACATGGCCACCAAGTATCCTACCTACACTTATCCCCTGCTGTTTCCCCTGGCCCTGTTACTGGCAGGCTGGTGGGATGGGCAGGAAGACAAAACCCTGCCGCGCGGGTCCTTGCTTTATAACACTGTTTTTTTCCTGGTCTTAGCCGCCGCAGCACTTTTCTACAAACATAAAGATCTTCAGTTGCCGTTTATCTGGCTGCTGGCCCCCCTCATCCTGGCCGGTTTAATCTGGCAGTGGCGGGTGCGTTACCAGAATTTTCGCCTGTTGACCGCCCTCAGCGTCACCGCCCTCGTGTTCTATCTGGGTCTGACCTTCACGGTCATGCTGCCAATCACCAGGGAACGTTCCGCCGCAGGTTTGGCGCAACAGGTTCAGGCCAGCATCCCCGCCGGTACTGAATTAATCAGCTACGGTGATTATCCTACTTCCCTGGTCTACTACAGCGGCAGGAAAGTGTGGCGGGCGCTGCCTGATAGCAAGGCCGACCAATACCGGCACCAGGATAAGTTCAGCTGGTCCAGCAAAAACGTGATGCCTTTCCTCAGTTACAGCGACCTGGCAAAACTGCCCCGGCCCTTAATAATAGTTGACGAAAAATATTATCCGGAATTCCAGGAAGAATTTGCCCGGACCGGTGCCTGGACCCAGCTTCAGAATTTACCAGGCTGGCAGATCTGGCAACGAAAATAAACCCTGCTAAAGTAAATCTTGCTTTAAACACAAATAACCTGCCGCAAGCGGCAGGTTATTTTTATGGATAAACATAAACTTATAAAATTTTTGACAGGAAATTCTGGGTCCGTTCTTCCTGCGGATGATTAAAGACTTGTTCCGGCGTACCCTCTTCCAGGATATGGCCTCCATCCACAAATAAAACCCGGTCACCCACCTCTTTGGCAAAGCCCATCTCGTGCGTGACGATAACCATCGTCATGCCATCCTTGGCCAGACTACGCATTACATCCAGCACCTCGTTAATCATCTCGGGGTCCAGGGCGCTGGTAGGCTCATCAAAAAGCATGGCCTTTGGCTTCATGCACAGCGCTCTGGCAATAGCCACACGCTGCTGCTGCCCGCCGCTTAAGGATTCCGGATAACTATCAGCTTTTTCGCTCAGGCCTACTTTATTCAACAGTTCCAGAGCCAGCTTCTTAGCTTCGTCCTTATGCAGCCCCCGCACCTTCATCGGCGCCAGGATTAAATTCTCCAGGACCGTCATATGGGGAAACAGGTTGAAACGCTGAAACACCATGCCGATTTCCTTGCGGACCTCGTTAATATGCGCCTCACCATTCAAAGGTATCCCGTCCACCACTACTTCGCCGCCGCTGGGTTCCTCCAGATAATTGATGCAACGGAGCAGCGTGCTCTTACCGCTGCCGGAAGGACCGATAATAACCACTACTTCCTGTTCAGCCACGTTCAGGTCGATGCCTTTTAAAACTTCCAGGTCGCCAAAACTTTTACGCAACCCGGTAATCTTGATAAAATCATTTTTCATTTGGACGTGTCGAACCTCCTTTCCAGTATCCCGGTAAGACGGGCTACCACAAAGGTCATGAGCAGATAAATCAAGGCTACCGCCAGCCAGATTTCGAAACTGGCGTAAGTCCTGGCAATAATCAACTGGCCGCGCCGGGTCAGCTCTTCAAAACCGATGACGGATACCAGGGAAGAATCTTTCAGCATGGCAATGAATTCGTTGCCCAGAGGCGGAATGATCCGTTTAAAAGCCTGCGGCAGGATGATATAACGCATGGTCTGCCACCAGCTCATACCCAGACTGCGTCCGGCTTCCATCTGTCCGTTATCGATGGACTGGATGCCGCCGCGGAAAATCTCGGCCACATACGCACCGCTGTTAATAGAGCAGGCGGAGATAGCGGCAAAGAAAGCATCTACCCTCTGGCCGATAATTGCCGGCAGGGCAAAATACACCAGGAAAATCTGCACCAGAAGCGGCGTGCCGCGGATAAAATCCACATACACATTGCCCAGGTAGCGCAGCAACCTGAACTGCGTCAGGCGGATGATAGAAACCAGACAGCCGATAGCCAGGCCCAGCCCGACGCTGATGGCGCTGATCTCAATCGTGATACCTGCCCCGGCCAGTAGCAGGGGCAAAGCATTTTTAATTATCTCTACGTTAAAATCCAATTCGCATCTTTCCTTTTATGTTGTAGGAGCCTTGCTCCCCAAGATTAAACGGCTTACTTAGCTTTGGCAGCGTTACCGAACCATTTCTGGTACAGTTTGTCATAGTCCCCGCTCTTGTGCAGGTCTGCCAGGGCCTTATTCGCCTCTGCGGTTAACTTGCTGCCCTTCTTGAAGGCGATACCGTAAGATTCAGCTTCCATCACATCGCCCACGATCTTGGCGCTGTCCTTGCCGCCCTGCACCAGATAATAAGCAGCCACAGGACTATCAATAATCACAGCGTCCGCGCCTTTATTCTTTAATTCCAGGAAAACTTCAGCATTGGTATTGAAGGCGGTCACCTTGGCACCTTCCACCTTACCGGCCTTATCTGCGCCGGTGGTGCCGATCTGTACGGCAATCTTCTTACCCTTCAAGTCAGCGACACTCTTGGTCGTGGTATTATCTTTATTCACTACAACTACCAGACCGGATTTGTAATAAGGCTCACTAAAATCAATTGCTTTCTGGCGTTCCGGCGTGATGCTCATGCCAGCGATGGCGATATCAATATTGCCGGCGTTCAAAGCCGGAATCAGGGCATCAAAACCCATGTTTTGAATTTCTACCTTGGCATTCATCTTCTGGCCGATGGCACGGATCAGGTCCATGTCAAAGCCGTCAAAATCTTTGGAGCCCTCCTTCTGGAACTCAAAAGGAGCGAAAGTCGGTTCCGTAGCCACCTTTAAAACTTTTTGCGGTGCGGCCGCTTTCTTATCCCCGCCGCCACAACCAGCCATCAGACCGGCAAAAAGGCACAGGGCCATCAGCATCATCAATAATTTCTTCATAATAAATTTCCTCCCGGATTGAATAATAATAATAAGATTAAGTACTTTACTATTATACAACCGGAAGGAAGTTAAAAGCAACCACGATGTCTTGTTTTTTCAGGCCGATTTATTTAGAAGCTCCGAACCATTTCTGATAAATCTTATCAAATTGGCCGTTCTTCTTTAAGTTCTCCAGAGATTTATCCATATTCTTGGCTAATTCGGTATTCTTCTTAGCTACGGCAATACCATAATCTTCACTGGTCAGCGGTTGGCCCACAATCTTGGCATAAGCGCTGCCGCCGTTCTTTAAGAAATATTGTTCTACAGGCAGATCACCAATCACCGCATCCACAGACTTATTCTTCAGTTCGATGCAGGCCAGGTCATTGGTATTAAAAGTGGTAATCTTCGCACCGGGAACTTTTTCGGCACGCATAGCACCGGTGGTACCTAACTGCACGGCAATCTTCTTGCCCTTCAGGTCGTCAATACTCTTGATGGCCGTATCTTCTTTACGTACCAGCACGGTCAAACCGGATTTATAATAAGGTTTGGAGAAATTTACTTTCTTGGCACGCTCGTCCGTGATTGTCATGCCGGCGATAGCGGCATCAATATTGCCGGCGTCCAGAGCCGGAATCAGAGCGTCAAAACCCATGTTGACGATGGTGCATTTTTCATAGCCCATGTCTTTAGCCATGGCCTGGATTAATTCGATATCAAAGCCGGTAAATTCCTTGGAGTTTTCCTTGGGGAACTCAAAAGGAGCAAACGAAGGCTCAGTACCAACCAGGAGTTCTTTCTTGGCCGGCTTGGCTGCCGCACCGGCATCTTTTTTGCCCGTGTCACCGCCGCAGCCTGCCGCCAGCAGACTTACTGCCAACACTACTGCACACATCAGGACCCATAACTTTTTCATATACACCCCTCCAATAAAAATAAAATAGAACAAACCTGGCTGACCTGGTTTTCGCCCCCACACTCGCCTGCTGGGAATTTCGCTCCTAAGCTACAGCTCCCCACTACTCATCCTCTCGCTTTTAGCGGCAGGTCTTACTTCTAAGCTGCACCGTGCTCACAGCCGTTTAGGCTGCTTACGTGGATCGTTTTGCCTGCAACTGGCATCGACTTGCAACCACAGACCCAGGTTGTTGCACCTATTATAGCATAGATTTACATTCTTGCAAGTATAAATATAGAAAATAGTTTATGTTTACACTAAGACTTCTTGACGGAAACTTTTTTTAAGCTTATACTAAGTTTACTGACACTGGTACGTAATCCGGTAAAGTGCCCCGGTTAACTGGACGGAGAAGCAGGAACGAGCCGCGGGCCTAAAGTTTTACCGCAGTAATAATGGTTGGATGGTTGAGCATTATGATTTCTATTCCTCAATACCTTGAATTTCCCAGCACCGGCAAGACCAAAGAAATTTGCGAGTTCTTCCTGGAGATGCTGGAACGCAAGAATAAAAGCTTATACATGCATTCCCAGCAGGTAGCCAATTATGCCGCCTGCATCGCAGCCCAACTGGGGCTGTCCCCCCGGGAAATTAAAACAATCAAGACCGGCGCGCTGCTGCATGATATCGGTCATCTGAGCGTACCCAACGTGGTGCTGAACAAGGCACCGTATTTAAGCGTACGTGAAGCAGCGCAGTTTAAAAAACACTGCATCGCCGGTTATAGTATGCTGGAAAACATGGAAGAATTTAACGATATCATCGACCTGATCCGCAGCCACCACGAACATTGGAACGGCACCGGCTATCCGGACAGGCTCAAAGGTGTAAATATTCCTCTGGGCGCACGCATCATCGCCGTGGCGGATCATTACGACCAGAATATTAATCCCTGCACCCAAAAATGGCAGAAGACCCACGAGGAAGCCGTGCTGGAATTACAGGACGGCGCCGGCACCTTATTTGATCCGGCCGTGGTGAAAGCTTTCATGGAGGCCGTAGCCCCGGATATGAAACCGCTGCCGGCACATACAAAAGCCGTGAAGAAAACAACGAAGAAAAAAACTGCCAAGAAACACAAGACGAACCCGCAAGTAAAAACCGGAGTGGAACTTGCGGCCAGCGTGCCGGAACCAGCGGCTGCCCCCACAAAAGTAGCAGTGCCGCAAACGACAACAGCACCGGAAAAAACTGCCGGTGAAAAACCAGCGGCTGCGGCAAACACCTTGCCTGCGGAAAAAGCAACGGTTTCCGAAAAGGCGGACGCACCGGAAAAAATAACGGCAGCACCATCGGAAAGTGCCGCCGCCCATTAGACCGTTCCCTGTAAATTTAGGAACTGGATCCCTGCTGTCTGGCTCTTGCCACC
>CAXYYS010000004.1:0-74890 GCA_964293585.1 uncultured Acidaminococcales bacterium | reverse complement strand
TCATTATTTCTTACCTCCTAAAGGCGCCAGCTGTCTGAAGTTTGTAGCCTGTTCAAAGGTATAAGCTGCCCGCAGCACGGTTTCTTCGTCCAAAGGTTTGCCGATCAGCTGCATACCTACGGGCATGCCGTCTGCAAAACCGCAGGGCACGCTGATGCCCGGCAGGCCTGCCAGGTTCACTGGAATGGTGCACACATCCAGCAGGTAGATGGCCAGAGGGTCCATCTGACTGTTAATATTGTAAGCCGGTACCGGAGAGGTAGGCGTTAAGAGCACGTCGCACTTTTTGAAAGCTTCGTCGTACTCCCGGCGGATCAAAGTCCGGACCTGCATGGCTTTTTTGTAGTAAGCATCGTAATAACCGCTGCTCAGCACGTAGGTGCCCAGCATGATGCGGCGGCGTACTTCGGGTCCGAAACCTTCCGTACGGCTGAGGGTGGTCATCTCGGGAGCGCTGGTGGCGTTGCTGGCTCTAAAGCCGTAGCGGACGCCGTCATAACGGGCCAGGTTGGCGCTGGCTTCTGCCGGCGCGATAATATAATAGGTAATAACCGCATACTCGGTGCTGGGCAGGGAAATGTCCACAATCTCTGCGCCCAGGCTGCGGTAAACTTCTACGGCTTTTTTCAGCTCGGCATCCACCTTGGGATCCAGGCCGGCGCCGTAAAATTCTTTAGGCAGGCCGATGCGCAGGCCTTTCACGTCCTGGCGCAGCGCCTTGGTAAAATCGGGTACGTCTACCGGTAAGCTGGTAGAATCGTGTTTATCCACACCGCAGATCGTGTTCAGCACGATGGCGGCGTCGGTAACATCGCGGGTGATAGGTCCGATCTGATCCAGAGAAGAGGCGAACGCTACGCAGCCGTAACGGGATACGCGGCCGTACGTGGGCTTAATGCCTACGATGCCGTTAAAAGATGCCGGCTGACGGATAGAGCCGCCGGTGTCGCTGCCCAGGGACCAGATGGCTTCCCCGGCGGCAATAGCTGCCGCGCTGCCGCCGCTGGAACCGCCGGGGACCTTGTTCAAATCCCAGGGGTTATGGGTGGTTTGGAAATGGCTGGTTTCGGTGGTACTGCCCATGGCGAACTCATCCATGTTGGTCTTGCCCAAAAAGATGGTCTCGTCGGCTTTTAAGTTTTCAATGACATGGGCGTCATAAATAGCTTCGTAGTTCTCCAGAATCTTGGAAGAACAGGTGGTCTTTAAACCTTTGATGCAGATATTATCCTTGATAGCACCCGGAATACCGGCCAACGGCTTAATAGCTTCGCCGGCGGCAATCTTGGCGTCTACCTTGGCAGCCTGCGCCAGGGCGCCTGCTTTATCCAGGGTCAGATAGGCCTTGACCTGATCGTCCACGGCGCCAATACGGTCGTACATGGCGTTGGTCAGTTCTACGGCGCTGATCTTTTTACTTACGAGCTGCTCATGCAGTTCGTGGATGGTTCCTTTATACAATTCCACAGCTGCTTCCTCCTTTATTCGATGACGCGCGGTACTTTAAAGCCGCCGTTGTGTACTGCCGGGGCGTTCTTTAAAGCTTCGGCGTTAGTCACACCGGGCAGGGCCACGTCTTCGCGCAGCACATTGTTAATGGGCAGCACGTGGGCGGTGGGTTCCACACCTTCGGTGTTAATCTTTTGCAGGATATCGGCATAGTTCAGGATCTGGTTAAACTGTTCCGTGAATTTTTGCATCTCGGAATCAGCTACCACCAGACGGGAGAGCTGGGCGATGTATTTGACATCTTTCTCCGTTACTTTCATGTTGTCACCTTCCAAATGATTTTTTTGCCGGTGGCGGCGTCAAAATCGGGGCCTGTTGCGGCCACAAAATTTTTGCCTGTTCCGGCACTTTAAAAAATATATTTTATTATATCACAAAACGTGGGCTTAGCCAAACAAAAAACGGTCCGCTAACGCGAACCGTTTTTATTACTTTTCTGCTGTCTCCTTCAAAATAATGGCGCCGGGTTCCTGCTGCAGTAATTTTTCCCGCAGCTCGTCCTTGATGGCCTGATAATTTTCCGGCGTGTCCGCCTTAAAGACAGTCCCGTCCGGCATGGTTAATGTGCCCCGCACTTTGCCCGCGGTAAACACAAATCCCATCTGGGCGTCCAGCACCAGATGCCTACCCACCATTTTGCCCAGGTAGGTGGCGCCTAAATCTTCCACCCAGTGATAGGTGGCCGGCGCCGGATACGGTCTGGAAAAGGCCGGCGGTTTGGGCGGCAGCGGTGGATTTATCTTACCGCTCGCCGATTTGGGAGGCTGCGGATGTTTGATCCGTTCCTGAGCCTGGGCCAGCCGCCATTCCCGTTCCGTGGGCAGCCGTTTGTAGCGCCCCGCCGTCCCGGAAATTTCAAAATCTTTATCCGCCCGGGTAATTTTAATCCGGGCTGCGGTCCAGCCTATGCCGGGCACCTTCATGGGTCCCGTATAGCTGCCGGTAAAACTATTGGCCTGGCTGCTCGCATAGTAAAAGACCCCGGCTCCCGCCAGGCATACTATCAGAAGCAGTAAGAACACACGTTTCATGTTGGTTATTTCATTTCCTCAAAGCTAATCGTGCTGCTGAGCGCTTTGTGCACCGGGCAGCCGTTAAAAGTCATCGCCACATATTTTTTCTTGTCGGCTTCGGGGATATTGCCCTTAATTTCCAGCGCATAGAAGAACACGGTCTTGCCAGCCACAGCATGGTCCACGTTGGCCTTGGCGATAATCTCGTCATAAGCCACGCCGCGTTTTTCCAGAAGCATGCGGCAGGTAGCGTTCAGGCAGGCAGCAAAGCTGCTGGCCAGTAAATCAAAAGGCGCTAAATATTTACCGCTGCCGCCGTGGGTAGCAGGTACATCCGCCGTAATCGTCACGGTGCCGTTGGTGGCATCCATAGCATATTTGGCTTGTTTGCTGGTTACTGTGATCATAGGTAAAACCTCCTTTAAAATTATAAAAACCTACTTGCCCCGCCTGGGGCAAATTTATTGCTAAGCTTATTATATCATACTAAGACCAGATAAACTATCAACCCTAAAACCACCAGGCCGCTGAAATTATAAAACAGGAACATGCGCAAATAAATGCCCGTCTGGTGGGGATGCTCCTGCACAAAAAATTTGTAGCTGATGACGCTGGCCATGCTGGCAATCAAGGTTCCCAGTCCGCCTACGTCCACGCCTAAGAGCAGCGCTTTGGCATCCTGGGTAAAACCCGCCAGCAGCATGGTGGCAGGTACGTTGCTGACCAGCTGGCTCAGCACCAGACCGGTCAGGTACACGGCGCCGGAACTGTACAGCAGGGCGCCGCTGGTTTGCTGCACCAGGGGCAAGGCGGCCATGTTGCCGATAAAGACGAAAAAGGCCACGAAGGTGCAGAGCAGGGAATAATCCACCTGCCCGAATAAACGCCGGTTACCCAGGGCGATTGCTGCCACGGTAATGACCACGGCATAGCGCACATCTAAAATCCTGAACACGCCGGCCAGGCACAAGAGGAGCAGCAGGCTGTAAAAAACTAACTGCCCCCGGGAACCCAGTTCTACTTCCGGCAGTTGTAACCGCAGGCTGCGTCCGGGCATGCTCCAGGCTAAAAAGATCAGCCACACCGCTGCCAGCACCGTTACCAGCACGGTGGTCTGTAAAAAGGCGCCCAGGGCCAGCTGATAATGGCTATAGATAAATAAGTTCTGCGGGTTCCCCATCGGTGTCAGGGTGCTGCCCAGATTGGCGGCCAGCGTCTGCCAGATCACGGTCCGGGTCACATCCCGGTGACACTGGCGGCCGCAGGTCAGGGCCAAAGGTACAAAGACCAGCAGCGCCACATCGTTGGTAATTACCATGGAACTAAAAAATGGCAGGGCGATCAAAGCTAACGTAGCCTGTGGCCAGGTGGGACAACGGCTTAACAGCTGCCGGCCTACATATTCCAGTACCCGCAGCTGCCGAAAACCGCTGACGACTAACATCAGCGCCAGCAGTAAACCCAGCACCTCAAAGTTGATGGAGTCCAGCCGGGGCCGTACCGCTAAGGACGAAAGGATGGCCAGCACGCAGGCCCCGGTCAGCACCAGGTCCCGTTTCATGATGGTGCGGACGCTGTGAACAAAATGTACGGGCACGCTCTTCCTTCCTTTCGCGGAGTTATTTAGGCTTCGCCAAAATAGTTACGTTAAAACAAACTGGGTTCGCTGTCTTTTTTAGCAGCAGGAATTTCCGGAGCGGCAGTTTCTTTCGCCGCTGTATTTCCCAGCAGCGCTAAAAATTCTGCTTCGTCCAAAACCTGCACGCCTAACTGCTGCGCTTTTTCCAGTTTGCTGCCCGCTTCGCTGCCGGCTACCACAAAATCAGTTTTCTTGCTGACACTGCCGGTAACTTTGGCGCCTACATCCTGCGCCATGGTTTGTGCCGTGGCCCGGTCCAAAGTGGGCAAAGTTCCCGTAAAGACCATGGTCTTGCCAAAGAAAGGATGGCTCTGGTTCACCGTTGCGCTGGCCTGTGTCATTTCCACCCCGGCCACTTCCAGGCGCCGGATCAGTTCCTGATTGGCAGGCGTGGCCAAATATGTCACTACGCTTTCTGCGATCACAGGACCGATATCGTTAAGCTGGGACAGTTCTTCCGTCTCCGCCTCCAGCAGTTTACTCATCTTACCGTACTGCATCGCCAGGATGCGTCCGCCTTTGGCGCCCACGTGGCGGATGCCCAGGGCGAATAATAATTTAGCCAGGCCCTGGTGCTTGCTTTTTTCGATGGCGGCTAACAGATTGTCGGCGCTCTTGCTGCCCATGCGGTCCAAAGTTAAAAGTTGCTCTTTTGTCAGCGTGTATAAATCCGCCGGGTCGTGGACCAGACCTTTTTCCAAAAGCTGGCCGATTACCGCCGGGCCGCAGCCCTCGATATCCATGGCGCCCTTGCTGGCAAAATGGATGAGGCCTTCGCGCCCCAGGGCGGGGCAGTGAGGATTGGTGCAGCGGTAGGCAGATTCCCCTTCCTTGCGGGTCACCTTCCACTCACATTCCGGGCATTGCTCCGGCATGGCGAAAGGCACCGTGCCTTCCGGACGTGCTTCTTTTACCACGTATAAAACTTCGGGAATAATTTCCGCCGCTTTGTTGATGACTACCGTGTCACCGATGCGGATATCTTTTTCCTTAATAAAATCTTCGTTGTGCAAGGTGGCGCGGCTGACCGTACTGCCGGACAGCTTGACCGGCTCCAGCACCGCCGCCGGGGTCAGGACGCCTGTACGCCCTACCTGAATCACAATGTCCAGGAGCTTGGTCTTGGCCTGCTCGGGCGGGTACTTGTAGGCAATGGCCCAGCGGGGATCTTTGCCCGTGGCGCCCAAAATTCTTTGCTGCCAGACGTCGTTCACCTTGGCTACCGCGCCGTCGGTATCGTAAGCCAGGGTAGGCCTGCGGGCGCCGTGCTCGGCAATAAATCTGTCAATGCCGGCTTCGTCCGTGGCGATAGTCCAGTGCTCCGTAGTTTTAAATCCGTAGCGGGTCAGCATCTGCAGGGATTCGGAATGTTTTTCCTTAGCGCCGTCGCCTACGCCGTAGGCAAAAAAGCTTAAAGAACGGTGGGCCGTAATCTTGGGATCCAGCTGGCGCAGACTGCCCGCCGCCGCATTCCTGGGATTGGCAAATTCACTTTCCCCGGCCTCGCTGCGTTCCGCGTTTAGTTTCACAAAAGCCTGCCGGGGCATGTACACCTCGCCCCGCACATCCAAAAGCTCCGGCGCCGTTTCCCCTTCGGGAAGGTTCAGCACCAGGGGAATGGCCTTGATGGTGCGCACGTTGGCGGTGACATTTTCGCCCACGCTGCCGTCTCCCCGGGTAGCCGCCCGGACCAGGCGCCCGTTTTCGTAAATCAGGCTGCAGGCCAGACCGTCAATCTTTGGCTCCAGCACAAACTCCACCTTGGCATCCGCCGGTAATCCTTCTTTGACCCGCTGCACAAAAGCTGCCATCTCTTCCGTGCTGTACACGTTGCCCAGACTTAAAAGCGGCGTCAGATGGCGCACCTGGCTAAAGTCCGGGTTCACGTGGCCGCCTACCCGCCGCGTGGGCGAATCCGCCGGCACGTCGTCCGGGTACAGGGCTTCGATATAGCGCAGCCGGTTGGTCATTTTATCATATTCCGCATCGGTGATGGACGGCTGGTCCAGCACGTAGTACAGATATTCGTGATGTCTCAGTTCCTTGCGCAAAGCTTCCGCTTCCGCCAGCAGCTGTACCTTATCTTCTGCCATGAGGATTCCTCCTTACACTTTCTTCAGCACCGCGTACTTGGTGAGCAGGCTGCGGATGCCCTGACCGGCAAAGGCCACCTGGACCTCCTGCCCGTCCCGGGAAGCTTTGACGCCTACCACCGTGCCCAGGCCCCACTTGGCGTGGGTAACTTTATCGCCGGGGGCAAAAGTAGTTTTGGTGCCGGCACCCACGGTGGGTTTATAACTGTGGCTGGTACTCAAGTTGCGGTCCGCGCTGCGGCGGGCGCCACTGCCCACGCCGCCGTCCCGGCCAAAACTAAAGGTTTCTTCCTTATCCTGAATCTTGTTGGCGTAAGAGCCGCTGCCCATCCCGCCGCTGCTGTAACTTTTGGCAAAACTCCGGTGCCCGTGGAACCCGTAACCGGGCTGGTCCAGATCCACTTCTTCCACCGGCCGTTTGTACTCCGTAACCAGGTTGCGGGGAATTTCTTCCAGGAACCGGCTGACCATGCAGGGCGACGTGCGTCCGTAAATGGTACGCATGCTGGCGCTGGACAGGAACAGGAACCGTTCCGCCCGGGTGATGCCCACGTAGCACAGGCGCCGTTCTTCCTCGATTTCTTCTTCGTTCATCAGGGTGCGGGCGTGGGGGAACAAACCTTCTTCCAGGCCCACCAGAAATACTACCGGGAACTCCAAACCTTTGGCGCTGTGGAGCGTCATCAGGGTAATCTTATCGTCATCCAGCTTGGCATCGTCAATGTCCGACACCAGGGCCACATGTTCCAGAAAATCCGACAGGGTGTGTTCGCCCTCGTCTTCGCTTAAAAAGTCCTGGGCCACGGATTTCAGTTCTTCCAGGTTCTCCAGCCGGCTTTCGTTCTGGGGATTCTTTTCCGCTTCCAGCTCGGCCTTGTAGCCGGTCTTGGTAATGACGGCTTCGATTAAATCCTGCACCGGTACCTGGTCCGCCATCCCCAGCAGTTCAAACAGGGTCTGGCCAAATTGTTCCAGCCTGGGCACAAAGCGTGGGGACAGATCCGGCACCTGGCTGGCGGCGGTCACCACCTCAAACAAAGTCTGCTGCTGGGCATTGGCATAGTCCGTCAGCTTGGCCAGGGTACTGTCGCCCAGGCCCCGCTTGGGCACGTTGATGATCCGGAGCAGGCTTAAATTATCTGCCGGGTTATGCAGCACCCGCAGATAGGCGATCACGTCCTTGATTTCCTTGCGGTCATAGAATTTAAGGCCGCCCACCATGTTGTAGGCGATGCCGCTCTTGACTAAAATTTCTTCCAGCACCCGGGACTGGGTATTGGTCCGGTACAGTACGGCCATATCGCCGTAGCCCAGCTTTTCTTTTTGGATCAGCGCCTGGGCCTGTTCCACCACAAAGCGGGCCTCGTCCCTTTCGTCAAAGGCCTGATAATAAGTAATCTGCCGGCCGTTCGGATTCTCGGTCCACAGTTTCTTGGGCTTGCGGCCCGTATTATTCTTGATCACCGCGTTGGCCGCGTCCAAGATCACGCCGGTGGAACGGTAGTTCTGCTCCAGCTTCAGCAGCCGGGCCTGGGGAAAATCTTTTTCAAAGTCCAGGATGTTGCGGATATCCGCGCCCCGCCAGCCGTAAATGCTCTGGTCCGCGTCGCCCACCACGCACAAATTGTGGCGTTTGGCTGCCAGCATCTGGGTCAGCATGTACTGGGCATGGTTGGTGTCCTGGTACTCGTCTACCAAAATATAATCGAAGGCCTCCTGGTATTTGGCCAGCACCTCCGGGCATTTATCGAACATGCGGATAGTTACCAGCAGCAAATCGTCAAAGTCCATGGCGTTGCAGCGCAGCAGTCTTTTCTCGTACTCCGCGTACACCTGGGCCACCTTTTCTTCATAAAAACCGGCCGCCGACCGGGCATACGCCGCCGCATCCTGCAAAGCGTTCTTGGCGTTGCTGATGGCGCTGAGCATCCCTGCGGGCTGGAAGCGTTTCTCATCCAGCTGCAGATCTTTTAAAACATTCTTGATCAGCGTCTTGCCGTCGGTGGTATCGTAAATGACAAAGTTATGATTGTAGGGTCCCAGCGCTTCCACGTCGTTTTTAAGGATGCGGGCGCAGAAACCGTGGAAGGTATGCAGCCACACGCTTTTGGCCCGGGGACCGGCCATCTTATCCACCCGGTGGCGCATCTCCTTGGCCGCCTTGTTGGTAAAGGTGATGGCCAGGATTCTGAAGGGGGACACGCCCATATCTAATAAATGTGCAATCCTGCACGTTAACACTTTAGTCTTGCCGCTGCCGGCGCCGGCTAAGATCAGCATGGGGCCTTCGGTGGCCTTCACCGCTGCTGCCTGCTCCGGATTCAAACCTTGCATCGTATCTGTCATGGGAAAACCTCCGGTATATTTTAGGCTGACGTACCTGCTGTCGCCTAATTATTTATTTTACCATATCCGGCGGACGTGGTAAAATGGTTTATAAACCTGCGGGCGCAAAAATTAGTCCGGTTCCCTTTGGCAGAACCGGCAGCTTTAGCGCTTGGGCCCGCTGTCGTCAAGGAGTCCTTATGTCTAAAACTTTTGTACCCGCCCAACATCTGGCAAAACTGTGGCGGGCCTTAATCGAATTTAAAATGCTGGCCCCCGGGGACAAGATCCTCATCGGCCTGTCCGGCGGCAAGGACAGTATGTTCCTCACCGCGGCCCTGGCCGAGATTCAAAAATATGCCCCCATCCCTTTTGAGCTGGCCTGCTATACCGTGGACGCCATGTTCGACGACCATTTCCCTAAGGCGGAGCTGGAAAGTTTTTGCGCCGGCTACGGGCTGAAACACTACAGCGAGCAGGTGGACGTGTTAAAGTTGTGGCAGCACCTGGGCAACACCCCCTGTTTTACCTGCGCCTATTTTCGCCGGGCGGCTACCAACCGCAAGGCTAAAGAATTGGGCTTTAACAAGGTGGCCTGGGCCCATCATCACGATGACGCCGTGGAAACTTTTTTGCTGAACCTGTTTACCAGCGGCCAGCTGAAAACTTTTTTGCCGGTGACAAATTTGTCGCGCAGCGGCCTGACCTTGATCCGCCCGCTGCTCTATTACCGGGAAAGCGAGATTATCGCCCTGGGTAAAGAGCTGGGCCTGCAACCTTTAAAAAATCCCTGCCAGTATGACGGTCACACTCAGCGCCAGTCCATGAAAGAACTGGTACCGGTGCTGCAAAAGCAATTTCCGGATTTGTACGACCATCTGGCCGCCGCCATGCGCGTTACGCCCGGCACGGAACTCTGGCCGGAGCAACCTTCGCAACAAGAAATGGTGGCGCTGTTCCACGCGTTTTGGGCGCAGAAGAAAAAGTAAAAAATTAGTCCCTGTAGATTTTGTAATCTGCAGGGACTTTTTATGTGGCTTTTATTTGTCCAGACTTTCCCCGTCTAACAGAAAGTCCAGCAGGTTCATGGTCAGGATACCCTGGTCGTCATAGGCCGTGGGCACCAGGTCATTGGTGATGATGATCTTCTTGAAGGAATCCGCCGTCTTCAGGAAGGGCCGGATTTCCTGCGCCCGCTTTTCCGCATCCGCCATGGCATAGGCAGACTGCACATAATAGCGCTTGCCGCCCCGGTTGCAGACAAAATCTATCTCCAGCTGTTTTCTGATCACAGCCCCGTCCTTATTTTTAGCTGCCACCGGCACCACCCCGATGTCCACCTCAAAACCCCGCAGCCTTAGTTCGTTATAAATAACATTCTCCACGCTGTGGGTAGGCTCATTTTGCCGGAAACCCAGTCTGGCATTCCGCAGTCCCAGGTCGGTAAAATAATATTTCTTGGGTGTCTCAATATAGGCTTTTCCCTTAATATCATATCTCTGGGCCGCCTCCACCAGAAAAGCGTCTTCCAAATAGTCAAGATATTTGTTGATGGTATTCGCCGTGATGCGGGATTTTTTTACGCTTCGGAAAGTATTTTGCAATTTTTGGGGATTAGTGAGGGACCCGATGGCCGAAGCCAGGATGTTCAGCAAATCTTCCAGCTCCCTGGGATTCCTGACCCGGTGGCGCTTGATGATGTCCCGGATATAAGTTTCGGCAAACAAGGAGTGCAGAAGGGGCGCCTTGTCCTGCGCCGCTGCCAGGACCACCAGCGGGATGCCGCCGTAAGTTAAATATTCCAGCAGGCCCCGGAATGTTTCCCCCTCATACACAGACATGAATTCCCGGAAGGACAGCGGGTACATATGGATCTCGTCCCCTCTGCCGGCAAATTCCGTGACAATATCCCTGGACAAGAAGCGGGCGTTGCTGCCCGTCACGTAAAGATCCACGTTCTTCTGGTCGTTTAAGCCGTTTAAAACCGCTTCAAAATTATCCATGAGCTGAATCTCGTCCAGCAGTATATAATACAGGCCCTCACCCCGGGTTTGGGACCGGGCCAGGTCGTAAAACTTGTGGGGGTCCAGATACGCGGCGTTAGCGATGGAGTCAAAGGACATCTCCAGGATATGATCCGCCGGAACGCCTTCCCGCAGCAGCTGCTGTTTAAAAAGCGTACGCAACAAATAGGATTTGCCGCATCTTCTGATGCCGGTGATGATTTTAATAAGACCGTTCTGCCGTTTCCGCAGCAGGGCATCAAGATAGATTTTTCTCTGGATTTCCATGGTCAGCGCCTCCCTTAGAAATTATTTTTGCAACTATTGCTACTTTTACTTCGTATTATACCGCTAAGTTAAATTTAAATCAATTAGCTATTTTATGCGATTTTATACTCAGTAATTTTAACCGTATTTATTTCTATAAATTATTTTTGCAACCTTTGCTATTTTTCCTTTGTAAAAAGTGGCTGGGCAAAAAATTTGTTTCTTAAATTGGGCTGAGCAAAAAAATTAGTCCCTGTAGATTTTGTAATCTGCAGGGACTTTTTGTATGGCGACTAGCGCCACTGTTTGTTCTTTAGTTCATGTAACGCCGCATAGGAAAAACCACTGGTAATCACGACGAACATCCCCTTAGTATGTTAAAATCTCCGCGCCCGTGTCCGTGATCAGGATGGTGTGCTCCCATTGGGCAGACTGGCCGCCGTCTTCGGTGTATACCGTCCACTCGTTCTCCTCATCCACGAACACCTTGTCCGTGCCCGTGTTGATCATAGGCTCGATAGTAAAAATCATGCCCGGCACCAGGAGCATGCCGGTATTTCTTCTGCCTTCATGGCAGATGAACGGGTCTTCGTGGAACTGTACGCCCACGCCGTGCCCGCCAAATTCTTTTACCACGCTGTAGCCGTGTTTATGAGCCAGCTCCGCGATGGCGGCGCCGATATCACCCACAAAGCCCCAGGGCTTGGCAGCCTTGACGCCGCGGTTCAAACATTCCTTGGTGATGGCTACCAGATCTTTTTTCTCTTTGTCCACCCGGCCGATCTCAAACATCCGGCTGGCATCGGCGTAGTAACCGCCGTAAATGGTGCTTACATCCACGTTGACGATATCGCCGCTCTTCAAGATTACATCCTTGCTGGGGATGCCGTGGCAGACCTGGTCGTTCACCGAGGTGCAGCAGCTTTTAGGGAAGCCGCAGAAACCCAGGGTGGCGGGAATAGCTTTCCGGGCCACCGTGAAATCATAAATCAGTTTATCTACTTCTTCCGTGCTCATGCCCGTCTTAATTTTTTGGGCCACCATATCCAGCACGGCGGTGTTAATCTCGCAGGCCTTGCGGATACCGGCAATCTGTGCCGGGGTCTTGAGCATATCCCGGTCCGGGACCGTGCAGCCCCGTTTTTGAAACGCTTTGATCTTTTCTTCTATAGGCTTGTGGCAAACTTCGTAAGGTTTACCGCTGCCACACCAACATAAATCTGACATGTGTCTTGCTCCTTTGTTCGTATTCATACTAATATATTGCTAATTTATTATTATAACACAAAGCAAGAGTAAGTACCACCGCTCTTAATATTCGTCGTCCACGTCCCGGAGCACGCTGTCCCGTCCGTAGGCGTTGCCGCCCCGGTCGCCCCGGCAGCAGTATTGCCGCAGCCAGTACACTAAATTTATGCCCGGCACTAAAGCCAGGAGCGCCCACCAGCCGCTGTTACCCTGGTCGTGCAGACGCCGCACTTCCGGTCCCGCCTGACAGCAAACCAGCAGGACCAGGCCTGCCTTGACCAGCAGCTTTAACAGATAGTCCGCCTGTTGCCACAAGGCCCAGCCGCCCAGGGTACCGGTATCCATGCAGGCCAGGAAAAGGGCCGACGCCAGTTCTGCCAGCAGTTTGAATCCCAGCGCCCCGGTGCAAAGATAAGAGACCCGGTAAAAATAAGCTTTCCGGTTCAAGCGGCCCTGATACGTAAAATATTCCTGCCGCAGCCAGGCCTGAGCCCGGCCCGCCCGTTCACCCAGCTGCCAGCGTGCCGGTTGCCGCAGCAAAGCGCCGGCCTTACGCCAGCCCGCCTTACTAAAAAACTGGGACCACCAGTGCCGCCAGGGATCCAGGTCCGGCAGCACAAAGGACGGCGCGCCGTAAGTATTGGCGCCCATGGTGCCACGGGTATAAAGCAGGGCCACCATGCCCACCGTCACATACAAAAAAGTCAGCCAGCAGATAAAGGCCATAAATTTATACATGTCGCCAACGATGGCGCCTAAAATTAAAAAGAAAAGCAAGCCGAAGATGACCAGGAAGATCAAGATATCCCAGGCGCTTAAATTTAAATCGTGCAGCCGCTGCTCCACCAGGGCCAGACCTTTAAGGGCGGCCAGGACCAGGGGGATGCATAACAGCAAAGTCATTTCCGGCAGGTGTTCGTTACCGGCAGACTGGCCAAAAATTACTTTGCCCAGCGCCAAAAAAGCCGCCAGCAGGATCACGGTCAGGGCACCGGTCACCCAGATTTGCGCAAACAGATGCCGCCGGGACAACCGTTCCCGGTAAGCAAAAAAAGTTTTAACTCCCTCCCGGGAAAACGGCGGCAGTTCTTCGCGCAACAAGGTACGCAGTTGTTCCCAGGGCCGCACATGTTGTACCGGTACCAGGATGCCTGACACCACCCGGGTGGGCGTAACAACTTCTACCGGCGTGACTTGAGGAGCCGACGTAATAATTTCGTTGGGCATAACTTGGGGAACCGACGTAACAACTTCCGTCGGCGTAACAACTTCTGTCGGTTTTGAATTATTTTCTACAGGCGCAACCGGGGGCAGCTGTTTCGGCTCCCGCACTTTTTGCACAAGCTTATTAATTTTAGTTTGCAGCAGGCCATATCTGGCTCCTGCCACCTTTTGAACGCAGGCATATTTTCCCCCGGCCACAATTTTAGCCTGGGCGTATTTTTCTTTGCTTACAACTTTGGCCTGGGCGTATTTTTCCCCGGCCACAATTTTAGCCTGGGCGTATTTTTCTTTGCCCAAAACTTTAGCCTGGGCATATTTTTCCCGTGCTACCACTTGGGCTTGCGCTGTTTTAGCAGCAGCGCTTACTTTGGCCCTGGCACTGTACACTTTAGTCTTAGCCCAGGCCTGCTGCACCCAAGGTTCCAGCTGATTGCGCGCCACTACTACCGCACCGGCGGCAAAAACTCCCGCCCGCAGTACTTTATCCAGACAGAAACCGCCCGCCGCTTTTACATAAGGTTGCAGTTCCTGTACTTTTTGTTGTAATTTTTCCGTACCGGTTTGCAAAGTGCGAACACCGGTACGTGCTGCCGCAGTACCGCTGGTTTGCATCTGCGCCAGCTGTGCTTTCAGCTGGGCGCCCATATCCCTGGGTACGGACTCCCCGGCCCGGACCCGCACCTCTCCCGCATAACGGCGGTATATTCCGGTTTGCTGGTCCACTTTGCTGCGCAGAACCCTGGCCTGAGCAGCCATTTCGCCCTGCAGCTTTTTGTTTTTGTCCTGCAGCTGTACCTGCAGCTCCCTGTTCTTAACTTGCAAGTTGTCGCGCCAGGCCTGCAGATCTACTTCCAGATGCATGCTGTCCTTAGCACGGCCCCGCACCTCTTCAAAGTAGCGCCGCCACTCCCCCGAATCCGGCATCAGCTTGCCCCTTCCCCCTTCATATTCATATTCATATCAGCCGCTATACTTTCCCCCTACGACTGGTACTTCTTCTTCCATAATATAAAGGTAAAATTGTTATTGTTTACCTATAATAATATTATTTCATATAAAATGCAACAATTTTATTAAAAAATATAATTGTCAAATATATTTATTTGAACAAATTTTATTGGCAAAACATATAAAAATGCTCCCGGCTTATCTGACCTTACTGCAGATAAAACCGGGAGTATTTATCGTAATTGCCCTAGTCTCAGAGATATTTTA
Organism: uncultured Acidaminococcales bacterium; assembly: GCA_964293585.1. Taxonomy (GTDB): domain Bacteria; phylum Bacillota; class Negativicutes; order Acidaminococcales; family Acidaminococcaceae; genus JAKVKY01. The sequence continues at coordinate 60,354 of CAXYYS010000004.1, read as the reverse complement.
TTTACCCAAAAAACTATGGGCAGGTTCGACGCTGCTGCGCAGGATTTTGCCATTCTGAGCGCCTACCAGGAATTTATAGTTGACGTTATCCTTAGTGCATTTAACACTGTACAGCAAAGGAGCGCCACTCCGGCGTTGCAGTTGTTGTGGTTGCCGGTCACCGCGGTCAGATTTTTCCTCGCGCTCATGCTTATCGCCGCGGCCGTATTTCTCCTCGCGCTCATGTTTATCTTCGCGCTCGTGCTCGACGCCGTGCTTATCACCGCGTTCGTGTTTATCCCCTTGACCGCCGTCCCTGGTAAATTCCGGGCTAATCAGGTTCACGCTGGTAAATTTTACCTGGGCGGCATCTGTACCCAAAGCCTGGGCTACTTTATTTTTCACATCTTCCGTGCTGGCCAGCTGCACATTATTCTGTGCCGCCAGGTTTTGCAGCAGGGTGGTACGGGCTTCGTCCGCCCTGTTTCTGGCTTCGACCGTGTTCTGATGCAGAAAATATTTGCCGCCGGCGCCGACCACGGCCAGCAGGATCAGGATGCTGGCGCCTTTTTTCAGGTTTCGGGCCGTAAAAACTTTCTTACCTGTTTCCATGATGCTATTACCAGTTTTGTGCAGATTATCTTTTAAAGTTGCTTTTGTTTCTTCAGTCATAGTGACTACCTCCTCTTTCTTTGGAACTGACTACAGCTTAACAGGTCCAGATTAAAGGAAAATTAAGAAACAAAACTTTTTTAAACTTCCAGATAAAAAGTGCTGCCACGGTCCGGAGCACTGGTGGCCCAGGCCCTGCCGCCGTGCAGTTTGGCAATGGCGGCTACCGTAGCCAGCCCCAGTCCCAAACCGTTATTGGTTTCCTTGTTGCGGGAGGCGTCCGTCTGGTAAAAACGGTCCCAGACCTTCGCCAGTTCCGCCTGGTTCAGACCCGCGCCGTCATCGGCCACGCTCAGGCACAGCTTGCCACCCGCCCGGGCCAGCGTCACCGTAATCTTGCTCCGGGTAAACTTTAAGGCGTTATCCAGATAATTAGCCAGCACCCGCTGGAGCAGGGCCGCATTGCCTAACAGCTGCAGTCCCGGCTCGACCTTTGCCGTCAGGGTAAGCTTACGGGCATCGGTCAGCACCTGGTAGTCCGCACAAGTTTCCGCCACCAGCTTGGAAAAATCCAGTTCCGTCCTGGGAATGCTGTCCGCATTGCCCAACCGGGCCAGCTCCAGCAGCTGATTAATTAATGCTGTCATCTTCTGGCTCTGCTTATGAATAGAAGCAAAACCTTCCCGGGCTTCTGCCAGATCCGCAGCGCAGTCCCTGCCGTACTCGCTCTCCGCCATGATCACCGCCACCGGCGTTCTCAGCTCGTGGGACACATCCGCAGAAAACCGTTTTTCTCTTTCCACGGAGCTTTCAATCTTATCCAGCATCTTATTAAAAGAGCCGGCCATCTGGTGAATCTCGTCCCCGCCCTCGCCGATATCGATACGCCGGGACAGGTCGCTGGTCTCCCCGATGGTTTGGGCCGTGGCGCTGATGACGCCTACCGGCTGGAAACCGCGTTTAATAATCTTGTAGCCGCCCAAAGCCGCGATGATGATAAAAAGCGGCAGCCCCAAAAAGAGGCCCAGTAAAAATAAATTGGTACGCCGGTTAATCTTGTCCAGGGCGATAACGCCCCGCATCAGGCGCTGCTCGCCCCCGGGCTGCAGCACCGGCACATCGTAGTAGCGGTACTCCTTGTCATCCAGGATAAATTTTTGGACGCCCAGTCCCGGACGCGGCGGCATTTCCTGGGGCAGTCCCGCCGGCAGCCTGCCCTTAATCTTCATATGGTGGCCGTCAAAGGTGGCGATGTACACGTCGTCTTCGTGGTCGTCAAACTTATCCGGGTGCCGGGCCGCTTCGTCCACCTGTTTTTGCAGGGTCAGGGCCGCCGCCTGGATATGGAAGTTCTCCGTAAACTTGGCGGTAAAGCTGACCACCACCACAAAGATCAGGGTCATAAAAAGGGTATACCAGGCCGTGACCTTGATGGCCACGGGCACATCCCGCAGTTTTTGCCGCAGCCGCAGCAGACTGCCGTACCATTTATGCGGCGCCGCCGCAGAACCGTTTACACCGGCGTTTTCCCGGTTGTCATTCCTGCCTGAGCACATAACCCACACCCCTGATCGTATGCACCAGCTTGTCCGGAAAATCTTTGTCCAGCTTTTTACGGAGCGAGTTAATGTATACATCTATCATATTCGAAGCACCTTCGTACGAAAAATCCCACACATGGTCCTGAATCTGCTGCCGGGTCAGGACCGTCCCCGCGTTCTGCAGCAAATATTCCAGGATCTCAAATTCCCGGGCCGTCAGGTTCAAATCTTTGCCGCCCCGGCTAGCGCTGTGTTTCTTGGTATCCAGCACCAGGTCCCCCAGTTTAAGCTCGTTGGTCACCGCGGCATGCTGGCGGCGGAGCAGCGCCCGCAGCCTGGCTAACAGTTCGTCAAACTCAAAGGGCTTGACCAGATAATCGTCGCCGCCGCTGTCCAAACCCGCCACCTTGTCCCGGGTAGTATCTTTGGCAGTCAAAAATAAGACCGGCAGCAGATTATGTTCCGCCCGCAATTTTTTTACCAGGCTCAAACCGTCCAGCCTGGGCATCATAATATCCACGATGGCGCCGTCGTATTCGGTCACGGCCACATATTCCAGGGCTTCCTGCCCGTCCAGGGCGCTGTCCACCGCATAATTTTCTACTTTCAGCCTTTTGGTGATAATCTTGTTTAACGCCGGTTCGTCTTCCACCACTAATATTTTCATCGCGTACCTCCCAGCTTTTTCTCTATTGTAGCCTATCTAAATTAAAAATACATTAAAACTTTTAATCTGGCTTTAATGTTCCGGTTGTATCCTTGTACCAAAGGAGTGATAAATATGGATTGGTTTTATTATCTTGACGTTAATACTTTGCTCTATATCCAGGATTTTTTACGCACCAGCGGTCTCACTTTCTTTTTTGAAGAAATCACCGACCTGGGCAACAGCGGTCTGATCTGGATTATCCTGGGCCTGGCCCTGCTGACCGTTAAACGCACCCGGGTGCCGGGCCTGCTGGTTTTGGCTGCGGTCATCGCCAGCGGCGCCATCGACAACATGGTGATCAAGACCGTGGTAGACCGGACCCGTCCTTTCCTGGCCGTTCCCGGCATCCATAATTTAATCACCGCCCACGGTTCGTCCTTCCCCTCCGGTCACACCGGTACGTCCTTTGCCGCAGCCGGCGTGCTGTGGCAGACCCTGCCCCGCCTGTACGGCGCCGGCGCTCTGGTCCTGGCAGCTTTAATCGGCCTGTCCCGCCTTTATCTTGGCGTCCATTATCCCAGCGACGTGCTGGGCGGAATGCTCATCGGCCTGACTATTGCCGGAACCATCGTCTGGTTGTATCAGCGCAGCCGGGAAAAGATTAGCGTTTGAACGGACGTAACCGAAAACAGAAAATCTGCCCTGCAGGGAAAACTTTTCCCTGCTTTTTCTTTGGCCCCGCGTTACCCGGTATTTTATACTGCAAATTTGTCAGTTTTGTGGTAAAATAGAAAGGCTAATATGTACTCGTGACAGAAAAATTGTAAAGGAGTTTTTATGGACGTAGTGATTAATTTTTTCGGCCAGGCGTTTTATTTCTTTATGGAATATATCATGCACTTTGACCGTTATATCCCCATGGTCATGGAGCAGTACGGCGTACTGATTTACGTGCTACTGTTCCTCATCATCTTTTGCGAGACGGGCCTGGTAGTGACCCCGTTTTTACCCGGTGATTCCTTGCTGTTTGCCTGCGGTGCTTTATCCGCTGCCAGCGCCGGGCTCCATGTAGGCTATTTTGCCGCCGTCTGTCTGGCCGCCGCCATCCTGGGCGACACCAGCAACTACTGGATTGGTGAAGTCTTTGGCAACAAGCTGCTGGCCATGAAAAATTCTCTCATCAAGCCGGAGCATGTGGAAAAGGCCCAGCACTTTTACGAAAAGCACGGCCATAAGGCCATCTTCCTCTGCCGTTTCGTGCCCATCGTACGCACCTTTGCCCCCTTCGTGGCCGGCATCGGCACCATGCATTACCGCACTTTTATCGTCTATAATATTGCCGGCGCTATCGCCTGGGTTGGTCTCTTTACCATTACCGGTTATTTCTTCGGCAACATTCCTGTGATAAAAAATAATTTCTCCCTGGTCGTCCTGGGTATCATCCTGATTTCCGTCCTGCCCATGGCCTGGGAACTGTGGAAAAGCCACCGTGAAAGTAAAGCGGCTGCAGAAAAATAACAAAACAAAATCCGTTCGTCCGGTAATATCCTGGCGAACGGATTTTTTTATGGCTCTTAGTTTTTCAGCAGCACATCTTTCAGCGCTGCTGCTTTGGTCTGCCAATCCGGGGTAACGGCTGCGCCGCCCTGGGCTGCTTCCGGTTTGCCGCCGCCCTTGCCGCCAAACATTTCGTTAGCTTTGGCGATAAGCGCCTTGCAGTCCCCCTGGGCGCCCTGGCCCAAACCGAACATGTAGTTGACCCGGGGGCCGTTGGCGTACATTACCGCTACCACGGCTTTTTCCACCGCCGTCAATTTCTGGTACAGAGTCTTAGCCGCCTTGGGATCGTAGTTGTCCTCGATGGCCACCAGGACTTTATTGCCCTTGCTGTCCAGGGGCGGATTCTTTAATAAAGTTTCCAGCTCCCCGGCCTGCAAAGCCTGGGTCTTTTGCCGCAGCTGTTCCCGCAGGACCGTGGCGTCTTCCTTAAACTTGGCGATGCCGGCGCAGACATTTTCTTCCTTGGTGGACATCATGTTGCTGGCTTCCGTGATGTAGTGCACCTTCTTGCGCACATCTTCCAGGGCCCAGCGGCCGCACAAAAATTCCACCCGGCTGCCGTCCTTATGCTTTTCGAACTTAGTAATCTTAATCAGGCCGATGGTGCCTGTAAAAGGCGGATGGGTGCCGCAGCAGGTACAGATGTCTCCGTCCTGGACCGCCACGATACGCAGCATCCCCGTCAGCTTGGTATTTTTCTTGCGCATGGTCAGCTTGGCTACTTCCGTATGGGGCATATAGGAAATGCTGATAGGCTTGTTAGCCCAGATTTCCCGGTTGGCAAAATCTTCGGCGGCATAAGCCTGCTCCAGGGTAATTTCCTGATCCAGGTCGATGGTCACCAGCCGCTCGCTCATATGAAAGCCGATGTTGTTTAATTTATATAGTTTCCAGAAAGCATAGGATAAAATATGTTCCCCGGTGTGCTGCTGCATATGGTCCAGCCGGGTAGTCCAGTCCAGTTTTACCTGTACTTTGCTGCCCACCCTGAGATCTTTGTCCGTATGGTGCAGGATGCGTCCGTCCTTGGTTTCTTCCACGTAAGTTACCGGCAGGCCCGCAAATTTCTGTACTGCCGCCTGCATGGCGTCCTTGGCTCCGCTTACCGCTGCCGCCGCTTCTTTGACCACGCTGCCCACAATCTGTCCCGCCAGGGCTCCTAAACCCGCCCCGGTTTTAACAGCCGCCGTGCCCACGTCTTTTAAAGAGTCCCCTAAATTAGGAATATTAGCCAGTTCTTCCGGCACCAGCCAGCCTTTATCGCTGAGCTGGCCGCCCCCTTCCGGGAACAGCACCGTCCGGTCCAGCTCGATACCAAAACCGTCTGTAAGTTTTTCACAGCCCGTTACCGTAGCCGTACATTCTTTGAGCAGGGCATCTGCCTCAAATAATTTTTCCGTCATCCTGCTTACCTCCTCAACACAAAAGCCGGAAACATGTCTGCTCCCGGCTTCTTTGCCTTACAAAATTATGCCTGCGCCGGCTTAGCGGCGGCAGCTTTTACTTCTTCCCACAGGATAGCCTTGCCGGCCTGCAGGGATTTCTTTACATCAATCAGTTTTTGGTTGGCGCTGTCCAGATACGGATGTTCCGGCGTCTTTTCGTTTTCGTGGAACACGCCGTTCACGATCACGTCCACCAGCTCCAGGATCTTTTGGGTGATTTCCCAGTTGCCAATCTTCCCGGCCAGGATTTCTTTGTCAAAATCGTAGCCGCTAAAGCACCAGATGGTCTTGTGCGGATAAATTTCCTTAAACCGCTGCATCATCTTCAGCACCATCGGCTGACATTCGGGAGCCAGAGGCTCGCCGCCCAGGATGGACAGACCTGCAATATAGTCATGGTTAGACGCCCGGTAGATAGAATCGATCACGTCGCCGGTAAAAGCCTTGCCATAATTAGCGTCACACAGTTTGGGATTCAGGCAGCCCGGACAATGGTGCAGACAACCACACACAAAGAGCGCTACCCTCGCGCCGGGACCAACTTGTTCGTCATGCTTCTTTAGCATTCCATAATTCATACGACCACTCCCCCCAGCATTTCTTGGAAAAACGCCGGCCCCTCACAGGATGACCGGCGTTTAAATATACCTGTATGCTATTATTTTACTCTTTTCTTGGCAAATACGCAATGTGTGACTGGTCAGTCACGGTTTTATTGGAAATATTTGGCCCAGAAAGGATAGGTGCTCAGAACAACCACTACCAGCAGAGCCAGCAGGTCCCACAAGGTAAATTGTTCCCGGGGCATATTCTTGTAGGTGTTGGCGCCAAAACCTTTCAGCTCCATGGACAGGGCCAGGGTTTCGGATTTAGCCACGGCGCGCATTACCAGCGGCCGGATGACGACCACGTAGCTTAAGAGATGCTGCAGGGCGTTGGCCCGGTTAGAATAACCACGGCAGGACTGAGCGTCCAGGGTCACGGAACTGTCTTCCAAAAAGTTGGGCACAAAGCGCAGGGCCGTAGTCAGCATAAAAGCATACTCCACCGGTAAGTGGAAACGGTCCACCAATGTTTTGGCGATATCCTGGATCTTGGTAGTGGAAAGCATGCACAAGAAGGCCATGGTCATCACTAACATTCTCAGGCCGCCGATCAAAGACACGGTCAGAGAGGAACCAAAAAGCATCTGCAGTAAAACCATCATGCCGGTAAAAACACCCAGGCCGCCGATAGCGGCTAACATCATGCGGTTATGTTTTACGTACAAAAGCAGCACCAGCTGCAGCACCAGGATGGTGGCTACGGCTTTCACCGGCAGGATGAACACCCAGGCGGTGATGGCTAAAGTTATGATAATCCAGCTGAAAGCAGTGATTTTCATCTTATTTAGCCTCCTTTGTTACCGCAGCGCAAAATTCGTGGCAGTTGCCGGCGCTGACCTGGAAAGCCGCCGCCAGAACAGATGCCAGCGGCCGGCGCAGGCCCCAGTTTTCCACCGGGTAGCTGCCTTCGAATAAATCTTTAGGCGTACCGTCAAAAACTTGTTTACCATCTGTTAAAACCAGGGCGCGCCGGGCGTACCGCCGCACCACATCCATATCGTGAGTAATGAGGACGATGGTGACGCCCTGCTTTTCGTTGAGCGCCTGCAAATATTCCATCATCTTGACCTTTTCCGCCTGATCCTGGCCGTTGGTAATCTCGTCCAGGATTAAAGTTTTGGGGCCCAGGGCTAAAGCCGAAGCCACGCCTAAACGGCGTTTCTGGCCAAAGGACAGCAGCCGGGGATAACTTTGGGACAGGTCCGTCAGCTCCATGGCTTCCAGGGCGTCGTCCACCTGTTTCTTAACGCTGTCTTCCGTCAGTTTCTTCACCCGGGGACCGTAGGCTACTTCTTCAAACACCGTGTCCGCCAAAATCTGCAGGTCCGGGTTCTGGAACACGTAGCCGATCTTATCGGCCAGATCTGCCGGCTCCATCTTCACCACATCGTTGCCGTCCACCAGGATCTGCCCGCTGCGGGGATGATCCAGCGCCATGAACAAACGGGTGAGAGTGGTCTTGCCGCTGCCGTTGTGGCCTAAGAGCGCCACAAATTCTCCGTCGTCAATCTTACAGTTAATATCCTGCAGCACCGGAACGCCCCGGCGGTAGGAAAAGTTAATATTTTTTGCTTCAAGCATGTGCCTGCACCCCGCCTTCAAAACCCTGGGCTTTCAGTTCGTCCACCGCGTCCGCAGGTTTACGCCATAAGGAAAAATGCGCGCCGGTCTTCGCCGCCAGCTCGCCCCGCACCTGCCACAATTCCGGCAGCAGTACCCGCAGTTCCGGGTCCGCATACACATCGTCCGCAACTTCTTCGCAGGTACCGGCGGCGGCAATCTGGCCGTCCTTGACCGCGATAAAGTTGGTGGCGTAGGGCAGTACAAACTCCACCCGGTGCTCCACCACCACAAAAGTGGTACCGTATTCTTGATGGATCTTGCTCAACAGGGCGTACAAACTTTCAGCGCCGTCAGGATCCATGGCGCTGACCGGTTCGTCCAGGACGATAATCTCCGGATGCACCGCCAGCACGGATGCCAGCAGCAATCTCTGGCGCTGGCCGCCGGACAGCTCGTCAAGCTGGTAATCTTCCCGGCCGGGCAAACCTACATCTTCCAGGGCCTTGCTGGTACGTTCCTTAACTTCTTCCGCCGGGAACCCGTGGTTTAAAAGGCTGAACGCCACTTCTTCTCCCGCCGTCAGGGACACCAGCTGGCTTTCGTAATCTTCCAGCATCAGGCCCACCTTCAGGGCCAGGTCGCTGACCCGTTTGCCCTTGGTGCTTGCGCCTAAAACTTCCACATCGCCGGCGTAACTGCCCCCCATATAATAGGGAACGATACCGGTGATGGCCTTGCACAAAGTAGTCTTGCCGGCGCCGCTGGGACCGATGACCACGGTAAAGCTGCCTTTTTCCACGGCCAGGTTAATGTCCCGCAGGACCAGCTTTTCATTAATATATGCGTAATAAAAATCTTTAAAGTTAATTACTGGCGCCGTCATTTATTTTCCTCCTGACCCTGGGCAAAGAATAGTTTCCGTACCGGTTTAAAAAGCAGGAAAGTGATGATGCCGTTCAAGATACCCACCACGGCTACCAGGGGCAGCATGGCTTTATACCACACAGTGATAGGCAGGCCCAGCACAAATTTTAAAATCAGGGTGAACACGCCGCCGCTGACAAAGGTGGAACAGAAGCCCGTGATTAAGGGGCGCAGTTTCCAGTTTTCCAGGCCGCTCATACACATAGCCTTCACTAACAGACAGCAGGTGGTGGCGCCAAACAGCTCGCTGGCAATATTTCCCAGGGGAAAGGCGCTCTTAGAAGAAGGCACCAGGGTCAGGCCGGCGATAAAACCGATGCCCAGGGCCTGCTTCAACGAAGGCCGGGTCAAATTGATAACGATGGAATACATGGCGATGGTCCAGTTAGGGGTAACGCCGCCCACATTGGGACTTACTGTATGTAAAATGATGCCGATAGCCAGCAGCATGGCGGTGATGGCTACCCACCTGTACCCTTCCTGGGTGGGGGCGATCTTAATCAGCTGCGGTCTTTCTTTCTCCATAGTGTCTCTCCTCTTTCTGCTTATATGTTACAAGATTAAGCTAAATTTTAACATTTTGCCAAAAATATGTCAACCTAAGTTACACTAAAAATACGGCAGTACCAAATTTACGAACACAAAAAATACCGGCAGCCTAAATTTGCGGCACGCCAAAAACACCGCAACCTTAATTTGCGGCGCGCCAAAAACACCGCAACCTTAATTTGCCGGAGTACAAAAAACGCAGGCCGCCGAAGCTGCCTGCGTCAGAATCAAAAAACTTAAGTTGTCAATGCCGGCACCACTGCCAGACCTCGTAAGCCAGCCAGCCTACAAAGGCGCCGCCAAAATCCAGCAAGATATCGCTGATCATGCCGCTGCGGCCCGGAGAAAACAACTGGATGTATTCATCCACCACCGCCACCGCCAGGCTCAGAAAAAAGATATAGCCGGTAGCAGCCCGCCGGGACACATGGAATTCCCGGTAGGTATTACACAGGATCAGGCCCAGCATGAAAAATTCAAACAGTTGAGCCAGCTTGCGCAAATCATGATTCAGGTTCGTGGTAGGCAGATGGATGTGCAAAGTGTTGGCAAAGCCCTGGATATAAGAAGCCAGAAGCCTGCTGGCGCCATCCGACTGTACCGCCGGCAGCGAGGAATTATAAAAAATGAACGCTACCATGACTATGAGCAGCAAGAGCCAGATTAACTTACGCATGTGCTTTAACCTCATCCAAATTTCTCAGCAGGGTTTCCAGAACCATCATGTTGCAGACCACGCCCACGCCGCCGGGCACCGGGGTATACGCCGCGGCTTTGGCATAACAGGCCGGGTCAATATCCCCCATGATTCCTCCCTCAGGCAGGGCGTTAATACCTACATCCACCAGGATGACGCCGTCCCTGAGCATCTCCGGCTTTACAAAACCGGCCCGGCCCACGGCGGCAATTACCACGTCCGCACTTTGTATGATAGCACTCAGATTAGCCGTTTTGCTGTGGCAGATGGTTACCGTGGCGTTGCGTTGTAATAAAAGCAGCGCTACCGGTTTCCCCACCACATTGCTGCGGCCGATGACTACCACATGTTTACCGGCCACATCCACTTGGTAATAATCCAGGATAGCCAGGCAGGCCCGGGGCGTACACGGACCCCATTTACTCTGGCCTAAATATAACAGGCCGCAGTTCGCCGGCTGCAGGCAGTCCAGATCTTTTTCCGGAGCCAGGGCCGCGCACACCGCCCGTTCATTAATCTGTTGGGGCAGGGGCATCATAGGCAGGATTCCCGTGATGTCCGGGTCCGCATTTAATGCCCGCAGCTCTTCCAGCATCTGGTCCTGGGTGGCTGACGCCGGCAGATTCACCTGCCGCACCGCCGCTCCCACGGCCTCCGTAGCTTTAGCGAGCCGGTCCCGGTAAATATGGGAAGCCGCATCGTCCCCTACGGTTAAAATAGCCAGGGTAATTTGCTGACCTTGTTTTTTGGCTGCTGCCAGCTTTTTTTGCAAACCTTCCCGGTACACTGCCGCTACAGGTTTGCCCTGCATGCTTAGAGTAGTCATTAATTCTCCTTTTTAGAACAAGCCGCTGATCACGCCGTCGTCGCTGACGTCAATCTTTTCGGCAGCCGGAACCTTGGGCAGACCAGGCATGGTGAGAATCTCACCGGTCAGGACCACGATAAAGCCGGCGCCGGCACTGAGACGGCAATTTTTAACCAGCAGGGTAAAGCCGCTGGGCGCCCCTAACTTGGTCGGATCGTCAGACAGGGAATACTGCGTCTTAGCCATGCATACCGGCAGATTGCCGAAGCCCAGCTTAGCATATTCTTCAAAGGACCGTTCCGCCTTGCGGCTGTAGTCCACGTCCTTGGCGCCGTAAATTTCCCTGGCAATCTTTTCCACTTTTTCCTTGATAGTAGTATCCAGCCCGTACAAGGGTTTAAAATCTGCCTTGCCGCTTTCCGCCAGTTCCACCACTTTCTTGGCCAGTTCCACGCCGCCTTCGCCGCCTTTGGCAAAGACATCGCTTAAAGCTACGGGCACGCCCATCTTGGCGCAGCTGTCATAAATTGTCTGCAGTTCTTCCTGCGTATCCTGGGCAAAAATATTGATGGCCACTACCAGGGGCACGCCATACTTTTTCACATTGGTAATATGTCTTTCCAGGTTGCACAAGCCCCGCTTCAGTGCTTCCACGTTGGGCTTCTTCAACTCCGTCTTCGGCACGCCGCCATGCATCTTCAGCGCCCGTACCGTGGCCACGATTACCGTAGCATCCGGTTTGATACCGGCATAACGGCATTTGATATCAAAGAATTTCTCTGCGCCCAGGTCCGCACCGAAACCGGCTTCCGTCACGGTGTAATCCGCTAACTTAAGCGCCGTCTTGGTAGCCATGATGCTGTTGCAGCCGTGGGCAATGTTGGCAAAGGGACCGCCGTGGATAATAGCCGGTACATTTTCAATAGTCTGTACCAGGTTCGGCTTCAAGGCGTCTTTTAAAAGTGCCGCCATGGCTCCCTGCGCATGTAACATCCCGCAGGTTACAGGTTTACCGTTAAAATCGTAAGCCACGATAATCTTGGCCAGACGTTCCTTTAAATCATGTAAAGAGGTAGACAGACAGAAGATCGCCATAACTTCGCTGGCCACGGTAATGTCAAAGCCGTCCTCACGAGGTACGCCATCCGCAGTGCCGCCCAGTCCTACCACAATCTTGCGCAGTTCCCGGTCGTTCATATCCACCACCCGTTTCCAGACGATACGGCGGGTGTTGATATTGAGCGCGTTGCCCTGGTGGATATGGTTATCCAGCATGGCAGCCAGCAGCATATGCGCCGAGGTAATAGCATGGAAATCTCCTGTAAAATGCAGGTTGATATCTTCCATGGGCACCACCTGGGAATAACCGCCGCCGGCAGCGCCGCCCTTCAGTCCGAAGACCGGTCCCAGGGAAGGTTCCCGCAGGGCCACGATGGCTTTTTTATGAATCTTGGCTAAACCCTGGGCCAGACCTACGGTGGTGGTAGACTTGCCTTCACCGGCCGGGGTAGGCGTGATGGCCGTCACCAGGATCAGTTTTCCATCAGGTTTCGTTTCTAGTCTCTTCAGCAGGTTCATGGACAGTTTGGCTTTGTAGCGACCGTATAACTCCAGGTCCTCTTCGCCAATTCCTAATTTCCGGGCTACTTCCGTAATGGGTAACATGTGGGCTTGTTGGGCAATCTCAATATCAGATAGCATGTTCATCCTCCTCATTAAATATATTTATAAAAATTAACTTTACTTAAACCAGACTTTCACCTGGGCTCCCAGCCCTAAAGCTGTGCCCGGCGGCGGATCCTGCTGGTAACTGGTACCGGAACCGACAGGCACCAGACGCATCTTGCCCGGCTCCAGGATACTGGAAACCGTACGTACATCGTAACCGGCCAGGTTCGGCAAAATCCATTTTTCACCCTGCTGCTGCAACTGCGGTGCAGCGCCGCCTGCGGCCGGACCGGCGTGCACATCAAAGGATGGCAGTTCTTCCTTAACGGAAGGCTGAACGCCTTTGGCCACCAGGATCTGCTGCAGCGTATCCCTGAAGATAGGCGCCGAAACCTGGGAGCCGTAGAAAGCGCCCTGCGGCCGGTCTAACATAACCAGCATGGCGTACCGGGGTTTATCCGCCGGCACAAAACCTACGAACGAGGCGATATACTGACCGGCAGCATAACCGCCGTACGGTGAAAGTTTTTCGGCCGTACCGGTCTTGCCGGCAATGCGGTACCCTTTAATGCGGGCCGTCTTGCCGCCGCCTTCGCTGACCACTTTTTCCATCATCATACGCATCTGGGCGGCTACGTCTTCGGTAATAACCCGGCGCACCACTTTCTTGCCGCCCCGTCTGATCACATCGCCGTTGGGCGCTATGATCTTATCAATAATATACGGTTGCAACAGTTCGCCACCGTTGGCGATGGCGCAAATAGCCCGCAGCATCTGCAGCGGCGTTACCGCTACGCCCTGGCCGATAGCCATGGTAGCCACATCAGGCTGCACCATCTTTTTAGGATCGTACAAAATACCGTCTTCTTCGCCGGGAAGCTCAATGCCAGTTTCTTTGCCAAAGCCAAATTTCTTGGCGTAGGCAATTTCTCTGTCTGCCCCCAGCTTTAAGCCCAGCTGTACCATGCCGGTGTTAATAGAATACTTAATGACATCCTGGAAATGGATGGCACCCATACCGCTGCCATCCCAGTTGCGGATGGTACGGTCCGCCACCTGGATACTGCCGTTATCCTGCACCGGCGTATCCGGCGACACGATACCTTCACTCATCCCGGCGCAGCCCATGATAGGTTTAAATACGCTGCCCGGTTCGTAAATGATACTGATGCCACGGTTAAGCCAGTTTTCCGGAGCGAACCTGCCGTAGTTGTTGGGATCAAAGGTAGGACGGCTGCCCATGGCCAGGATGGCGCCCGTTTCCGGGTCCATGATAATTACGGCGGCGCCGGCGGCATTAGTCCGCTTCATGGCGTCGTCCAGGGCATCTTCCACCACAAACTGCATCTTACTGTCGATGGTCAGGTACACCGAAGAAACCTTGGGCGGACGTTTATCCATCAGACTGCTTTCCGCTACGGGGCGCCCCAGGGCGTCCACTTTTTCTTCCTGATAGAACAAGGCGCCTTTCAAAATTCCGTCCAGGGCCAGTTCCAAACCGGACAAGCCGCTGTCATCCTCGCCTACGAAACCCAAAACCTGGGCGGCCATAGACTTCTTGGTATAATACCGTTTGCTTTCCTGCTCAAAATATAAACCCGGTAGTTTGTTGTCCTTGATGATTTGCGCCACGGCTTCAGAAGCTTTCGGCTCCAGCATCCGTTTAATGCGGACATACTCTCCCTCCCGGGAAAAATCCTTGTACAGTTCTTCTTCCGGCAGCTGCAGCGCCGGCGCTAAAAGCCTGGCCGCTTCCCGTTTCACATCCCGGGGCACCGCCTGGTCCTTTTTTCCCTTGGGGTTTACCACCATCTCTTTCGGGTTGGCGATAAGAGTATTGGCCATGATGCTGACCGCCAGCTCTTCCCCGTTGCAATCCAGGATACGTCCCCGGGGCGCCGTCTTTTTCAGATGGCCGGTAATCTGGGTAGTCGCTTTCTTGCCCAGTTCCGTGCCGCTGATAATCTGCACCCACAGCAGCCGCACCACCACGCCCAAAAAGATGCACATGATAATGCCGCCCACCAGGGCCAGCCTGATGCGGGCATCTTTCATAAAGAAGGGTTTGTGCATTATTCACCCCTCCTGACACCGTGCGAGGTTACCACCCGGAGCTGGTGATGTTCGATAGGCGGCAAACCTTGCGCTATCCGTTCTGCCATCTTCTCCCGCCGGCACTCGTCGTGGTACACCGAGATAACCAGGCCGATACAGATCATGTTAATAACCATGGAAGTACCGCCGTAACTGATAAACATCAGCGGCACGCCGATAACCGGCAGCAGGCCGCAGACCATGGCCATATTGGCGGCCGACTGGCCCACCAAAAGACAGGTAGCCCCCGCCACCAGCAAAAAGCCCCGGGCGTCCTTGGTATGCCCGGCAATACGGATCAGCGCCCGGGCAAAAATGACGAACAAGGCAATCAGGAGCAGGGCGCCTACAAAACCCCATTCCTGGCAAAAAATCGCAAAGGCAAAATCCGTGTGAGCTTCGGGCAGATAGAAAAATTTACTGCTGCCCTGTCCCCAGGGTACGCCAACAAAACCGCCGCTGCCGATAGCCAGGATGGACTGAGCCAGCTGGTAACCGGAGCCCTGGGCGTCTTTCCAGGGATCCAGCCAGGACAGGAAACGCTGCACCCGGTACGGTGCCAGCAAAGCCAGGCCTATCAGACCCACCAGGCCGGCGCCTACCACTTTCACAATCTGGGACACGGGAATACCGGCGATGACATACATGACTAACATCAGTGCCACCACGATACCCATGGTGCCCATATCCGGCTGCTTAAAAATCAGTACGGCAAAAACCCCGGCCACGAACATGGCTTTCGCCGACACGTACCTGGTCAGGGAGATAGGTTTATTTTCTTTCAGGCGCTGGCCCAGAAAACTGGCTGCCAGCATGACTTCCACCACTTTGGCCAGCTCGGAAGGCTGCAGGGAAACACCGGCTATGTACAGCCACCTGCGGGAACCGTTGACCACCACGCCTATCACATCCACCGCCAGCAGCAGCAGAAAAGTAATGACGCACAGGATATTGATAAAGCGGCGGGACAGGAAAATCTTATAGTTCAGCTTAAAACCAATCAGCCACAGGTTCACCAGACCCAGGGTACCCCACATCAGATACCGTTTCAAAAAATAGTAGCTGTCATGGAACATGGCGTCGGCGCGGACAAAACTGGCGCTGAAAACATTCATGCACCCTAAGGCCATCAAGATGAAAACTATGCTCAGGACCGCATCCCTGGGATTTTCCCAAATCATAAAACGCTTATTCATGCCTTCTGCCTCTGTTTAAACTTTGCTTCGCAAAAATTAATGGGCGTACCGGCGGAGCTGAAACGTTCCTCGTATTCCGTCTGGACCTCATTCTCGTAATTACTGTGATGCAGATCAAAACTTACCGCCGTCAGTTCCAGACCGTAGTCACGGAACTCCGCCAGAGAAAAATCAAATAAGGCCCGGTTATCCGTTTTAAAACGCAATTTACCGCCGGGAGCCAGCAGTTTTTCGTACAGGGCCAAAAAATTATGATGGGTCAGGCGCCTCTTGGCGTGCCGCGCCTTGGGCCAGGGGTCGCTGAAATTTAAATACAGGTTGGCGACTTCCCCGGGGGCAAACCATTCCGCCACATGCTCCGCGTTACCGTACAAGATGCAGACATTGGTCAGCTCCGCCTCTTTGGCTTTCCGGGCTGCAAAAAAAGCTACGTCCCGGGCTGACTCAATGCCGATAAAAGCTTTTTCCGGATGGAGCGCCGCCATACCGGTGATAAACCGGCCTTTGCCGCAGCCGATCTCCAGACAGATTTCTTTGCCCGGAAAACGCTGCTGCCACTGGCCGCTAAAACGCTCCAGCCGTTCCATATACAGATAGGATTCCAAGACCTCCGTAAGCGCCTTATCAATCCAGGGCTTCCTTCTTAAGCGCATACAGATACCTCACTTCAGTATTTTCTTGTCCGCATTTCCCTCAGCTGTTTTCTCTTCGCTGTTGGGACCCAGTTTATATTTTTTCAGATACCGGTACAAGGTGACCCGGCTTACATCCAGCATCCCTGCCAGTTTGCTGATATTGCCGCCGGCAGCTTTCCATGCTGCGATAAAGGCATCTTCATCCGTCTTCCAGGATTTTTCCATGGCCTTATCACCCGGCAGTTTAATATCTTCTGCTTCGATGATGCTGCCCGGAGTATGGAAGAAAGCCTGCTCAATCACGCCCTGCAACTGTTTGATGTTGCCGGGCCATCTGCAGCTGGTCAGCATAGCTAACGCCTTCGGCGCCAGTTTTTTAGCCGCCATGTTATGCTGGGCGCTCATCTCGGCCAGGATATGGTTGGCAATAACCTCGATATCCTTAACTCTTTCCCGGAGGGGCGGGATTCTGATCACCGTATCGATGACCATCTCGTATAAACTGCGGCTGAAGAGACCTTTGTCCGCCAGCCGTTTTAAGTTGGAATCACAGGCCGCGATGACGCGGACGTTAAGCGCCTTGCGTACCTTGCTGCCCTTTTCCAGGCTGGGCAGGCCGTTCTTTAAAGCGTCGGCAATCTGGTCGCCCATCTCTACCGGCAGCTTCTCAATCTCATCCAGGAACAGGGTGCCGCCCATAGCCAGTTCCAGTTTACCGGCAATCGGCTGGTTATCCTTATCCAGGCTGCCAAAGAACTGCTCCGACAGATATTCCTGGGGACCGTTGGTGCATTTAACCACAATCAAAGGCGCCGCTGCCCTGGGGCTGGCCTGATGAATGCCATGCGCCAGGCGCTGTTTGCCCGTACCGGGTTCGCCCTGCAGCAGCATATTCTGCTCACCCCGGGCTATCCGGGAAGCTTTATGCTGCAGGCTCAAAAATTCGGCCGTCTGGCCTACCATGCTGTACAGGCTGTAGCGGGAGCTGTAGCCCGTAGCATGGGCAATCGTCGTTTTTAAATCTTCAATGGACATGGTCAGGACCACGGCGCTGTTCACCTCGCGCCCTACCTTGACAGGTACCACGGTGGTGATATCTTCGTAGGTCCGGTCCTGGGTAATCCAGGTAATTTCCCTTCTATGAGTGGGCACGCCTTCCAGCGCTTTGCGCACCGGGATATGTTCGTAGTTCAGGAACACATCTTCCATGCGTTCCTTACCTTCCATACGGGCCCGGGCATTGTCGTTGCAGAACTTGATCTTTTCATTCTGGTCCACCCAGAATACGCTCACCGGCAGCTCCGACATCATCAGCTGGTTGATGCCCCAGTATTCCATTCGGGACAGGAACTGTTCCAGGGCAAACTTCATGGTCATCAGCAAGGACAGCAGCAGATCATAAGGCAGCTCGTTCTGGTCAGGACAGGAGAAAGAGATAATATAACGTACCTTACCGTTCACGTTCACCGGGCCGCTGAAATAGTCAAAACCATGGCACTGTTTGATCCACATTTCCGGTCCAAACATCAGGAAAGCGGTGCCGCGTTCCATGGCCACGCTGATGCTGGAAGTACCGATATCTTTTTCCTGCAGGCGCCAGCCTACCACATCGCCCAGCTGGGTCTTGGGGAAATAAGCCGCATTATATTCTTTCAGGCCGTAGCCCTGCTCATCCAGCAGCAGCATGCTCATATTATGAGCGGCAAAATGATTGCGGACCTGGTCAAACAGACCGTCCACAAATTTTATCACCGAGGCGTTAGCCTAGAGCAGCGACGTCAGCTCTGTCTTGTTGAGCCTGGTCAGGCCGGACAGATTTTCCGTCTGCAAATTTAAGTTACGGCAGCGGAGCCAGGAAGTCTCTACCCAGGGATGCACGTTGGTATCGACTAATCCCTCTTCCATAAATTTACTGTAATAAGCGGTGAGCTTTTCCTTATTACGTCTTTCACGAATCATGTGAATGACCCCTCTTTCTCTTTTATTTCTTTAAGTATTTAATCCGGGTCTGTTTAATATTTTCCATACGCTTCTATTTAGCGTTAACCGCCCCGTTAGTAGCCAGCACGCGTCTGGCCCCGTAGTAGCGCGGGCCCCAATAACTGTCGTTCAGTTGACAGAGCATGACGCCTCGTGAGGAAGTAGCGTTCCAGAACTGGCCGTTGCCGGCGTAGATTCCCACATGGGAGGCGCCTGCTTCGTAAGTGGAGAAGAAGACCAGGTCGCCGGGTTTAAGCTGGCTCTTGCGCAGGGACATACCTTCCAGGAACTGGGTATCAGCGGTCCGGGTCAGCTGCGCGCCCCTTTGCCGGAACACGTACTGGACATAACCGGAACAATCAAAGCCCCGCGGCGTGGTCCCGCCAAAATAATAGGGTACGCCTTTATATCTGGCTGCCGTGCTCAGAATATCACGGGCTTGAATCTTCTGGATGCCGGTCTTATCAAAAACGCCCCAGCCCAGGGCTTCGTAGGTTTTTTCATCCAGTTTGCCGTCGGCTTTCAGCTTGGCATGTCTCTGGAATTTTTTCAGCTGCCGGGACATCTCTTTCGTAAAATGTCCCTGCTGATCTTCTACCTCGTAGCCTAACAAGCGCAGTTTGCGCTGGGCCTCGCGTACTTTCCAGCCGCTGTCGCCTACCTCGTAGACGGCTTTGTACTGGGTCGCCGGTTTCTTGGTTTCCCGGCGCGTCTTTTTAGCCCGGGCCGTTTTTGGGGCCGTGGTCTTGGCTGTTATTGACGGCAGGACCGGTTTCACCGGTACTCTGGCCGTGACAGCGGGAACCGTTTCTTTGGGTGCCGGTGCTGTAACTTTAGGCGCAGGCACAACCTCTTTAGGCGCCGTAGTTGAAACTTTAGGCGCCGGTACTGATGCCGGTTTTGTTTCCGGGACCAGACCTGGCTTGGGAGCCGCCGGTACTGGAACTTGTGGTGCCGGTTTGGCCGTAACCGCCGGTGACGGCGTAATAGGTTTTGGCGTTACGGGTTCCGGTTTCACCGGTGGTGCTGCCGGACCCGGCGTAACGGACACCGGCGTTTTAACCGGCTTAGCCGCTGGCGCAACTGTTACAGATTTTGGCGCTACCGCTGCCGGTTGCGAAACTGCTACAGACTTTGGCGTTGCCGCTGCCGCTGGCGCAACTGCTACAGATTTTGGCACTGCCGCTGCCGGTTGCGAAACCGCCGCAGATTTTGGCGCTGCCGCTGCCGTTTTTGATGCCGCCGCTGCCGGCTTGGCTGTTTCTGTAACCGCCGGCGGCGTGGGCACATTACTAATGACATCACCGTAAGCAGCCCATGTTACCACCTGGGGCAGTACTGCCGCCAGGATCGCACACACGCACGCTCTCTTCCACATGATTAACCTCCCGGGACTAAACTTCCTGCTGCATCAGTAGTTATCGTTGTTATAAACATCCCAATGCTTCATTTTTTTCAGTTCACCGATACTGTATTCAATCTCCGCCAGCAAACGCTCCTTATCCTGAGGCAGCGTTCCCGCCAGCTGGACATAATTAGAAACATGGTTGCTGCGGAACAGGCAATGATGTTCCGGCGGCAGCTCAATCTTCTGCATCATCAGTTGTAATTCTTCCATCAGGCCCGCAGGCGGCAGGGGATTAAACTCGCCCCGCTCAAACTGCTCTTTCAGTTCGCTGCCGCGGTAAAGCATCAGGCACAGCGCACTCAACATAGTAGGCTGGATGGCATTGATAGCCTTGGCCGTAGCCAGGGCATGGCGCTCCGAACCTTCCACTCCGGCAATGCCCAGGATGACCATGATAGAAAGTTTGATGCCGGCGGCGCGTACCATCTGGCCGGCCTTGATGGATTGTTCCCCATCCACGCCTTTCTTGATCGCCAGCAAAGTTTCGCTGTCGCCGCTTTCCATCCCGTAATATAATAATTTCAAGCCGGCCTCGTGCAAAGCCAGCATCTCTTCCGGCGTCTTCGCCAGAATATCTTTAGGCGCGGCGTAGCTGGACACCCTTTGCAGATGCGGGAACACCTTGTACAAAGTGTTCAGGATGCGGATCAGCCGCGGTGCAGCCAAAACCATGGCGTCGCCATCCGCTAAAAAGATGCGGCGCACGCCCTCACGATTATAAGCAGCTGCTTTGGCAATCTGCGCTGCGATTTCTTTGTCAGTTAAAACCTGGAACGGTACCCCCCTGTACATATTACAATAGGTGCATTTGTTGTGGGCACAGCCTCGGGTCAGGCGCAGGATGAAGCTCTGCGCTTCACTGGGGGGACGAAAAACAGGGGTATCGTAGTTGTCAAAAAACATGTAGGACCTCCTTCGGTTTCCTCACTAAATTTTACGTGCACTAAATGTTACACTTCTGCAAAAGTGGTTTTTTTAATTGCAACAATTAAAACATTTTGCTTTAGATATTATAATACATTTTTGCCAAAAGTGTAACATCTTTTGTAAAATATTTACAGTTTTCCCAGGAAATTCACAATTTGTTTGCAAAGTTTATGGTAGAATGATACCAGTATTAATAAAGGAAGGTTTTTATGCGTGTAAAATTTTATGCCCTGCTGGCTCTGGTGCTGGTGCTGAGTTTGTGCGCCGCCGGTTGCGGCACCACTAAAACCAAACGTACCGTGACCCTGACCGGAAAAATTGAAGTTCCACCCCTGGCCATCACGGCGCCCAGGGAAGGCAAGATTCTGGGACTGATTCTGGAAAAAGGCGACCGGATCCGTAAAGGCGAACCTCTTTTCGCTATCACCCAAAAGGGTGAGGATGCCGGTATTGAAAAAGCTACTGCGGACCTGGCCAGAGCCGAGGCCGAGCTGAAAAATGCCAAGAGCGGCGCCAGTGCGGCCCAGATTGGTGCGGCCACCGGCGCCGTAGCCAGTGCCGAAGCTGCCGTCACCCAGTACCAGCAGCTGTATACTAAGCTGGCTAACCTGTACAAAGTAGGCGGTATCGCCAAGAAAAAAGTAGACCAGGCCCAGGCCGATCTGGCGGCAGCCCAGGAAAACTATGCGGCTACCCAGCAGCATCTGCAGCAGCTGCAAACCCGTGCTACGCCTACGGCAGTTTCTGATTTGGAAACCAAGGTGCAAAAATTGAAAGCGGCTTACGATGCCGAACTGAAAAACCAGACGGCTAACGAGGTGCATGCACCTTCCACCTGCCGCGTGCTGGAAGTGCTGGTCAAGAACGGCGCCACGGCAGCCGTAGGCCAGAACATCATGAATGTGCGTTCCCTGACGGACTGCACCCTGAAAGCCAGCGTCGGCAGTCTGCCTTCCACGGCAGCTTTCAAACCCGGACTACCGGTACAACTGGCCGTAAAAGGTTCTCCTAAAACTTTCACCGGTGTCATCACCACTGTCCAGGATGGTCAGGTGACCATCACCAGTACTAATAAACCCGAAGATTTGCAAGAAGGCGCCACCGTCACCGCCACGCTAACCCTGGAATAAAAAGACCCCGCCCCGGAACCGGTTCTGCACCGGTCCGTCTGGCGGGGTTTAGTTTTTAATTTTACTTGACGATTTCTTTAAACTCGGCGTATTTCTGCATCACGTCGGCATACTGCTCGTCCACTTTGGAATAATCTTTGGCCCTTAGGGCTTCGGTCATAGTGCTCAGCACATTGAACATCGGTACCAGACCCAGATTACCGGCCACACCTTTCAGGGTATGCACCTCGTTAAAAGCTTGGGCGTAATCCTTGGCTTTCACCGACTCACCCAAGGCGGCAAAATTCTCATCGCCTACGAACATCTGCAGGCAGTTATCATATAATTCCTTATCGTTCAAAAGTCTCTGCATGGTACCGGGTATATCCGCACCCCATGCTCCTAATTTTTCCAACTTGTCCATAATGAAGACTCCTTTAAGTTTTCTGAGTTTTTTTAAGAAGGTTTCCTTGCCAAAAACAGTTTAATATGTTATCATTTTTCACATACAGGCGGGCGTAGTTCATTGGTAGAACGTGAGCTTCCCAAGCTCCAGAGGTGGGTTCGATTCCCATCGCCCGCTCCAGTAAATACGAGCTGCATGGCAGCTCTTTTTTTATGCCCGCTCACGTTGCCACAAGTCTCCGGCCGCGCCTAAAAAGCGCCTTATTGTGCCGCTTTCCTGGAAGCCAGATACGGTTCCCAGTCCTTTTTCATAAAAGCTTTTTCCGCATCACTGTACTGATTGTCAGCTGCAATCACACGTTTTACCACATTATCCATCTTATCCAGGTCAGCCTGGGATAATTTGGACAGATAAGCTTTGCTCAGCTCCTCAAAACTCAGATTGTCCTTGGCCACGCTGGCCAGAATCACCTTAAAGGTATCCGCATCCTTGGACGGATGTTCAGCGGCATATCTGCCGTACAGCAGACTGACGGTATGCTTTTCATCCGGAGCCACGCCGTCCAGGTTGGCCACATGGTTAGCAATGGCCACCAGGGCATAACCATAGTTATATTCACCCGGCTTAATCGTGCCTCCTACCTGAAAACCTTTTCCCAGCCGTTCAGCATCAATCCGCGCCTGTTCTGTGTCAATCTCTTTGCTGTAATCCTGGGCCAGGTAATGCTTCTGGATATAGTCGCCGGCGGCAACAACACCCGTACCTTCCACTGCTGCGGCTATCAAGCCTAATACTAATACTGGTATCATACCTATCGCTCCTTTAACCCGCAATTATACAAAAAGTATCTAAGTTACCAATAATTATATCATATCCCGGGCAAAGTGGCAGAAATATTTTTATAAAAGCTTTTTTCAGGAAAATGGTGTACAATAAGGACACCAAAACTACTGTGCGAAAGAAGCGCACGGCCTGTTTTCATCATTATACGGAGGCTCAGCCATGTTACTGACCAACTTTACTTTTGCCATCGGCACCAAAAAGCCTGATTATCTGCAGCTGCTGGATTTTATCAAAGCCCAGATTCACAGCGGCGCTTTACCGGCCGGCAGCCGTATGAGCAGTATCCGCAAACTGGCGGATGCTCTTTTGGTCAGCCGTACCACCGTGGAAACGGCGTACAACATCCTGGTGGCAGATGGTTATCTGCTCAGCAAACCCCAGCGTGGGTTTTATGTGGCCACCCTGTCTAACATTCCAGCCACCACGCCGGTTCAGGCTGCAGGTTCTGCCGCTCATGCCGGGAGACCGCCCCGGTATGATTTTGCTAATAACTATGTAGATGCTGCCACTTTTCCCGTGGCCAGCTGGCGCCGGCATCTGAACTATGCCCTGCGCGATCCGGCCGCTCTGAGCACTTTCGGTTCTTTCCAGGGCGAGCCCGTCCTGCGTCAGGCGCTGGCTGATTACAGCCGTGATTCCCGCAGCGTCGCCGCCAGTCCTGAACAGATCGTGACCGGAGCCGGCATCCAAAATCTGCTGGGCATCCTGGCCGCGCTCTTGGGTACACAACTGCCTGCGCCCCACAGCCTGGCTTTAGAGCTGCCCGGATTTCCTCAGGCCGAAGAAATTTTTACCCGCCAGGGCTGGCAGGTGGAGCATTTTTCCCTGTCCCGTTTAGATCGGGTGCAGGCGCCGGTTCTGTATCTGGCGCCGGGCAATCCCTACCGTGGCCAGTCCCTTACTTCCCTGCAGCGTCAGGCACTGCTGCACTGGTCCGAACAACCGGGTCGTTATCTTTTAGAAGATGATTACAACGGCGAGTTCCGTTATTATTCCCGACCGGTTTCTTCCCTGCAGGGACTAAGCGACGGTAACCATATCATTTATCTGGGCAGCTTTTCCCGGCTGCTGCTCCCCAGCCTGCGGCTCAGTTATCTGGTCCTGCCGCCGGCGCTGCTGCCTCTGTACGCCCGGGTGGGTCCTCTCTATAACCAGACTGCTTCTACCATGGAGCAGCTGGCCCTGGCCAGTTTTATCCGGGAAGGCAGCCTGCGGCGTCATCTGCGCAAGCTGCGGCATCTGTACAATCAAAAAAATTCCTGGCTCCGGCACTGTCTGGAGCAGGAATTAGGAACCCGCGTGCAGATCCTGGCCAACGAATCCGCCCTGCATCTGCGCATCACCGTCAGCGGCGGCGTAACTTCCGAAGTCAGGACCAGGCAGGCTCTGAGCGTCGGTGTACGCGTACTGCCCGTACCGGGTACCGGCGAGATTTTGCTCTCCATCGCCGGCATCGCGCACAAGGATATCGCCCCCGCCGTCCAGCTTTTGGCCCAGGCCTGGGCATAAAAACATCCGCATAATTTTGTCAGCAAAAAGTGTATGCCTGTACGACCGGCATACACTTAATTTTTAGCTGCTATTTTTACGCCGCTCATGGCAGACGGCCGTTGGCCACCACCACGTCGGTAGTTCCGGTAAGTTCCAGGCTGCCGGGAGCAAAGTCCTGAAACTGCACATTATTAAAAGCCAAGCCGCGGCATTCACGCAACGTTAGCGCCGCAGTTGCATCGCCGCGGGCTTTAAGTTCTACATCCTGCAGATAGATATTACCGGTCCGGCGGCAGACCAGCAGCGGATAAGCCCCGCCTTCCAGCCGGCCCTGGCCGGTCAGGCGCAAACCGTCGCCGCCCGCGCAGTTCAAAAGACCCAGCGGCAAACCTGGCAGAGGCAGGACCGCCGCCACGTTAGGCGTAGCCGCAGGCAGCGCCGTCAGCACCGCTCCTGCGTCCAGCTGCAAAGTCATATCCCCGTGTAAACGCAAAGGACCGCTCCGGTATCGTCCCCGGCCCAACACCACTTTCCCGCCGGGCGGGCATAAATTAAGGATACGTTGCAATAACTCTGTGTCGTCCGTGGACTGCTCCCCCAGCACGCCGTATTCCATGACCCGGAGCACTTCCCCTGCCGGCCGGGTGGCAAAAGCCATCATGCTGCGGGGCAAAGTTTTACCATTGGCCAGGACCGGTTCCAGATACACCTGGTAGTAAGTATAATCTTCCAGCCCGGTCAGGGTACACTGATATCTGGCCTGGGCGTCTGCTCCCGCCACCTTAAATACCTGAGCCTGCCGCGGCTGTCCCGGCCGGCCGTAGGCCCAGTCCTTCGTTCCGCCCGCTGCCCAGTCATTAATATATAAATTGTAATCCACGATTCCGGCGGGTTCAGGCCGTGAGGACGGCCAGTACCAGGTAAGCAGGGCAGAATGATCTGTCACCGCCGCCTCCGGTACCTGAACAGGTACGATCAGTGCCAGCTGGTTCTCTTCTTTCCCGCAGCCCCAGCTAAAAATAGCCGTTGCTGTGAGCAGCAGCCAAACCAGCCTGAACAGATTCTTATGCACAGTCGTACTCCTTTCCGCCACTTTTGTATTTCGCAGACTTAGTGTATAATATTTGTGTATATCCATTATAAAACACAGGAAAGGAAGATGCCAGTTTTTCCCGCATCTTTTCTCAAGGAGGAGAAAAATGTTCAAGACACGTAAAGTTGTAATCATTGGCGCCGGCCATGTAGGCTCTCATGTAGCCCTGGCCCTGATTCAGTCCGGTGAAGCCGATGACATCGTCCTCATCGATATCTTAAAAGAAAAAGCCGCAGGCCAGGCCCTGGACCTGGATGATTGTATCAGCGGTTCCATTTGCGGTAAAGATGCCCACATCCGTGCCGGCGGTTACGAAGAACTAACCGACGCCGACATCATGGTCATCGCTTTCGGACGCAGCCGCCGCCCCGGCGAAACCCGTCTGGATATGTTCGACGACACCATCCGCATGGCTAACGAAGTGTTAGGACACTTAAAACAAGTGCAGTTCTCCGGCATCATGATCAGCATCTCTAATCCTGCAGACATCGTCTGTGAATATATCCGCCGTAATATGCACTGGGACAGCCACCGTTGTTTCTGCACCGGCACCAGCCTGGAAACCTACCGTCTGCTCCGGGTCATCAGCGCCGTTACCGGTTACAAGCGTCAGTCCCTGCACGGTCTGTGCATGGGCGAGCATGGCAACAGCAGCTTTATCGTCTGGTCCCAGCTGTACGTAGGCAGCCTGCCCTTCCTAAAACTGCGGGAACTGCGTCCGGAATTAAGCAAACTCTCCCTGGACGATTTGCAGGCCCAGGTTAAAAAAGCCGGCGATATTGAGATTGACGGCAAAGGCAGTACAGAATTCGGCATCGCTAACGTAGCTTTGATGCTCATCAAAGCTATCTTCCACGACCAGAAACTGATCTGGCCCTGCAGCACCGTCTTAACCGGCGAGTACGGCCAGAAAGATGTGGCCGCCGGCGTGCCTTGCGTGATTGGCAAGAACGGTATCGAAGAAATTCTGACCCTGCCGCTGACCGGGGAAGAACTGGCTAAATTTGCCAAGAGCTGCGATATCATCCGGGACTTTTTAAAGAGAGCGGCTGCCGTAAAATAAACGACGGGTCTCTGAACCGGCTCATTTTACCGCCGTCCCTGTACAAAACTAAACGCGGGTTTCCCCAACAAGGAAGCCCGCGTTAATTTTTTATCCAAGGTACGCTCCGGTGCCTGGCCCTGCCGTACTTCCCGGCTGGCGGTGTCCGGTTTACTGCTCATGCGTCCGGTTTACTATTTAATGATATAAATCAGTTACATCCCGCTGCTTAAACAGGAGCAGCTGCTCATTTTCATCCAGATACGTATACCGGAAACATTTGTGATGGATGATGCCATCACGCAAAGCACGAGCATAGAAAATATACTTGCCGTTCTTCTTTACTTCCGCCACAATCTTTTTTAAATTACTCTTCTTGAGGAAATCCGCCTTGTCTTCCGGCATGATCCAGCTGTCAGCCACAAAATTACGTTCTTCTTCAAAATCCATCTCTTTGCCTTCCAGATGGATACCCGTGGTCAACCTGGCTGGCAGAGCTTTATTGACAAAATTCAAAGTTAAAAGGCCCCGCGTGGGATCCACGATGCCCAGGTAATCATATTCATCATCCGCCAGGCGCTGCAAAGTCTTAGACTTAATCACCGGGATGGTCACATCTTTAATCCGCAGGACGCCTTCCGTCTTATTGCTGAGCGGATTTAATCTCAACCTGACCATCACCTGCAGCCAGACCTGTGTGCCGCTTTCATTAAGGAAGCACTTTTGCAGGATCACATTCCTGTTGCCGTAAGTCAGGGAATTTTGCAGATTCTCCAAGCCGAAGGTCCGCATGAAATCTTTCTGTTCATGCTTCAAGACCAGCTTTTCAGCCAGCTCCTGCACCAGGTCGGTCAACTTACCGGTCTCGGCTTCCCTGATATTTACTTTCTTCCTGCTAAAAGTATTGGTATAAAAATCATCGCTCACGCTGATCTGATACATCGCCACTGTATTTACGTCCAGACTGATAAGAGCTTTAAGCTCTTCAGCCATGAACCTATAATTGGCAGAAACGTCATTCAGGATTACGGCAGCATAACCATCACTAATCTGGTAACAACGGATATGCAGATATTTATTAATTTCGGTATTGAATTCGATAAAGCTGCTGGTAATATCTTCATAAGCAGCTTTCCCATAAGGCTGCAGCCATTTCACGCTGGCATTATAAAAAATATGGTAGAAATGTTTACCAATCATGTTCGCGATGGTCAAACCTTCCAGTTCCGCCAGAGCCTCGTTCACATATTCAAAAATAAAATCATTATAAGCGCCTTTTTTATTTTTTGTAACCCTGATCACACAGAACGCTATTGGACTGCGATCAAAGCAAACTTTGTACTGTTTCAGGTTGAGTCCTGCCATCGTAACACCCCTTAATTCTAATGTTCAGGTCCAGACATTGTACCTATCCCGTTAGCCCCTAAATATTGTCAGACTTTTTACAGCTTTCCTGGAACATATTCTAAGTTAACAACTTACATAAACTAATCGAAATGACCAAGAACATTATAACAACATTTTATCTTTAATACAATGGAAAAATCGAAAATCCCCTATATTTTTCGGGGTTGGCAGGGTTTTTGTTTGTCAACAAAAATGTGATTTTAGGTGAATTGTCTTGCAAATTAACCAAAAAAGCTTTATAATTTTTATGCGGTTTTAAACGTACTTATTCTTAATTTCATTGTGAAAGGAAGTCTTGTTCATGAAAAAATACGCTGCAGAATTAATTGGTACTTTAGTCTTAACTTTATTTGGCTGCGGCAGCGCCGCCATTGCCGGCAAAAGCTTAGGTACCCTGGGTATCGCTTTTGCCTTTGGTTTATCTATCGTAGCCATGGCTTATGCCATTGGCGATATCAGCGGCTGCCATATTAACCCGGCGGTTTCTATGGGCATGCTGGTGGCAAAACGTATGAGTGCCAAAGATTTTGTGGGTTATGTGGTAGCCCAGGTCATCGGCGCCTTAATCGGTTCCGGCATCCTGGCTTATATTATCAGCGCCAGCTCCAAGTTGGGAGATTATACCAAGACCGGCCTGGGCCAGAATGGTTTTGATGCCGCTTCTGCCGTTGGTCTTTCCTGCGGCGGCGCTTTTATCGTAGAAATCATCTTAACTTTTGTGTTCGTAATGACCATCTTAGGTGTGACCGCCGATAATAAGACCAGCCACCTGGGCGGCCTGGTCATCGGCCTGTGCCTGACCTTTGTCCATATCATGGGTATCCCCCTGACCGGCACTTCGGTTAACCCGGCCCGCAGCCTGGCTCCTGCCCTGCTGTTAGGCACCGACAGTCTGGCCTTTTCCCAGGTCTGGGTCTTCATCCTGGCGCCTCTGGTAGGCGGCGCTCTGGCAGCCATCGTCTGGAATGCCCTGCATAGCGGCAGCGCCACTGCTCAAGACTAAAAAATCAGAGCCTTGCAACACCGTGTGACTAAAACCTGTATTACCCGGTTGCTGTATTCTAATTCTTTATCATGATTTTTGACTTAATTATTGACTAACTTTTAAGAACAGGCTATAATCTAAGAAAGCACAGAGCCGTGCGAACTATACATAGTTCGTACGGCTCTTTTTGGTAAGCTTGCCTGGCAGTAGTTCCATCACGTAAATGCCTTGGGGAAAAGTAGTGGTCAGACAGGCCCGCCTCAGTCGTGCATAAAGGAGTGATCGTCATGGCAGAAATGAATCAGGTTACCAAAACACCGGCTCAAGCTTTGGAAGCTGAGCCCCAGAAATCCCTCTTCCAAAGATACGGACTTCTCCTGGCTTTTATCGTTCTCGCTATCGTTTTAATTCTCCCGACGCCGAAGGGACTCTCCATTGCCGGCCAGCGTATGATCGCCGTGTTACTATTCGCGGTCATCACCTGGATCAGTGAAGCAGTTACGTATCCCGTCAGCGCCACCATCATCGCCTCGTTGATGATGTTAGGTTTAGGTTCAGCGCCAGCTCTTGACGGCAAGGGCACTTTTGGTTATGGCAAAGCCATTTCCTTAACTTTCGCCGGCATCAGCAGCAGCGGCGCCATCCTGGTAGGTGCAGCTTTGTTCCTGGCTGCGGCCATGATGAGCACCGGTCTGGACAAACGTATCGCCCTGGGCATTTTGTCCAAGGTCGGCAGCAAGACCAACCGGATTGTGGCCGGCATGATTTTCATCGGTTTCGTCCTGGCCTTCTTTGTACCCAGCACCACGGCTCGTGTTGGTTGTATCGTGCCTATCGTGCTCGGTATCATCTCGGCCTTCGGTATGAAAACAGACAGCCGTTTTGCGGCGCTGCTCATGATTGCTACCGTGCATGCGGCCAGCATCTGGAATATCGGTATCAAAACCGCAGCGGCTCAGAACATGGTCGCTATCGGTTTTATCAACAAGGAATTAAATTCTGATATCACCTGGCTGCACTGGTTTATCTCCGCTGCTCCGTATGCGGCCATCATGTCTGTTATCCTGTACTTCATCTGCATCAAAGTTTTACCTCCGGAAACTGAAGAAGTGGCTGGCGGCGATGCAACGGTGCGCAAATCCATGGAAGAATTAGGACCCATGAAAGGCACCGAAAAGAAACTGGTAGTCATCTCCATCGTCCTGTTACTGTTCTGGGTCACTGAAGGTATCCTGCATAAGATTCCTACAACCCTTTCTACTTGCGTAGCTGTAACCTTAATGTTCATGCCCGGCATCAATATCATGAACTGGAAACAGGCTCAGGCTAAAATGAGCTGGGGCACCCTGCTCCTGTTCGGCGTGGGCATCAGCTTAGGTACCGCCCTGTTAAGCACCAAGGCAGCAGCCTGGATTGCTAATCAGATCGTGGCCGGCTTTGGTCTGGCTAACATGAGCGTCTTTGCCGTGTTCGCTATCCTGGCCATGTTCCTGATCATCATCCATCTGGGTTTTGCCAGTGCTACGGCTGTGGCTTCTTCCATGATTCCTATCATGATTGCCGTTTTGAAGAGCCTGAATATCCAGGGTCTCAACATCGTAGATATCACCATGCTGCTCCAATTCGTAGTCAGCTTCGGTTTCATCCTGCCGGTTAACTCTCCCCAGGGCATCCTGGCTTTTGCTACCGAAACCTTTACGGCTAAAGACTGCATGAAAGTTGGTATTCCTGTCACCATCATCGGTTACATCCTGCTCCTGATCTTCGCTAATACTTATTGGAAGATGATGGGCATTTTCTAAACCGCTGAGTCATAAAAATTTTTACAAAGTAAAACGCAGGTTCTGAAAAATTTTTCAGGCCTGCGTTTTTATATGGGGGTTATGAACTTTGCTTTATAAATTCGATTTTACGTTTTAGTGGACGTTTTATTTTTCCGGCAGCACGGCCAGCACAGCTTCTTTGCAAAGTTTAATGGCTTTGTCGCAAGTTGCTGTATCAATAGTGAGAGGCGGATTAAAATAAATCACATCGCCGATAGGCCGCAACACCAATCCCAAGTCCATGGCCTTGCGGAAAATTTCCCAGCCGATACGGCGCTTAGCATCAAAAGGCTGCTTGGTCTTTTTATCCTCTACCAGCTCAATGGCATTAATAAGTCCGATGTGACGGATCTCGCCTACATTAGGATGACCGCCTAAAGCTTTTTCTAAATGCTCATGCAGATATTTTCCTGTTATAGCCGCCTTGTTCAAGATATCTTCTTTTTGCAAAATATCCAGCACCGCCAAAGCCGCAGCGCAACCAATAGGGTTGCCGGCATAAGTGTGGCTGTGTACGAAAGCTTTATGACTGTTGTAATCGGCATAAAAGGCATCATAAATCTTTTCCGTGGTAATAGCGATGGACATGGGCAAATAACCACCGGTCAAGCCCTTGGAAGTACACAGGATATCAGGACTGATGCCGGCATGTTCTATGGCAAAGAGTTTGCCGGTACGGCCAAAGCCGGCGGCAATCTCATCGTCAATCATGAGGACTCCATACTCATCGCACAGCTGACGCAGTTTCTTTAAATAGAGCGGCGGATAGATGCGCATCCCGGCCGCACCCTGCAAGATGGGCTCCACAATCACGGCCGCAGTTTCCTTGCCGTATTTCTTAAAAGCCGCCTCAGCGCTGACAAAACATTCACACTGGCAGTGCTCCCGGTCTTTATGGAAGGGGCAGCGGTAACAATCCAGCCCGTCAAAATGAATGTTCTGCATCATCATGGGTTTATAAATCTTAGCATACAGGTCCATGCTGCCTACAGACAAGGCCCCGATGGTTTCCCCGTGGTAAGACTCGGACAGGCACATGAAACGCTGCCGTTCCGGATGGCCGGTCTGATAATGATACTGGAATGCTAATTTAAGGGCGCATTCCACAGCTGAAGAACCGTTATCGCAAAAATTAAATTTGCACAGTCCTTTAGGCAGCAGCGGCGCCAGTTTTTCACATAACTGTACCGCCGGTTTATGGCTGAAGTTAGCAAAAATAACATGTTCCAGTTCGTCTACCTGAGCCTTGATCGCGGCGTTAATCTTAGGATTACAATGTCCCAAAAGATTGCACCACCAGCTGCTGATAATATCCAAATATTCCTTGCCGTCCGTATCGTACAGGTACAAGCCCCGGGCGTGGTCAATCACCACCGGCGGGAATACCTCCGCATCTTTCATCTGTTGGGCCGGATGCCAGATATATTTGGCGTCTTCCACCTGCCAGTCTGTCTTTGCCATCTATTTAACCTCCTTATACAGATCCGCCAGAACCTGGGGATCGATATCTAAAGTCTCAGCGCCGTCCCGGACCAAAGCCACCACTTTCTTTTTGGTGATAGCTTCGATCATCTTGATATTATCTTCTTCCATGACGCCGCCCTGATAATGGTTCAGGATAATACCCCGTACTTCCATGCCGTGCTGCTCCAGATAGTACACCGTCAGCACCACATCGTTAATGGTCCCCAGACCGGCCAGGCCGATTACCAGTACCGGCAGCTTGAGCCAGTGTACCACGTCTTCCAAAAAGTAATGGGCCTGCTCGTCGTACCGGATAGGGCAGATAATACCGCCGCTGCCTTCCATGGTCACGTAAGGATAACGGGCGGTCACGGCGGCAAAATCTTTTTCCACCTTAGCCCGCTCTACGGGATTGCCTTCCAGTCTGGCAGCCAGATGGGGCGAAACCGCCGTCTTATATAAATAGGAAAGGATTAATTTTTCGTCTTCGTGAATGTTGCCTACCCGGTTCACATAACCGGCATCACTGGCGGCCACGTTCTCCGCACCGCTGATCGCCGCCTTATAATACCCGGTGTCAAAACCGGCTTCCCGCATTTTTTTTACAATTAAACCTGTCACATAAGTTTTTCCGATATCCGTGCCGGTACCAGTAATAAATAAACCTTTAGCCATCATATGCCTCCTAACCCAGTCTGCCCAGGACCGGGATCAGACGCCGGCCGATAAAGGCAGCCACGATACACAAACAAATATCACCCGGTACTGCCAGGACAAAGCAGTACAGGAACAAAGGCCACAAACCTAAAGCATGGCCCAGGTAAAAATTATTAATGATGTAGACGTAAATCATGCCTAAAGCATATACCACGGCCAGCCCGGCAAAGTTAGCAGCCAGCAGCCGTTTTAAAGAAGGCGCCGGCACACTGCGGGCAATAAAACCTGTCAGCCAGGCGCCCAGGGCAAAGCCAATCAAATAACCAAAAGTCGGCTGCAATACATAACCGGGACCGCCGCCCTCAGTAAAGACAGGCACGCCCATCAAGCCTAAAACCAGATACACCGTCACTGCCACCAGGCCCAGACGCGCGCCTAACAGCAGACCGGCCAAGGTTGTAAATAATAGTTGCAACGTGAACGGACACACCGGTACGGGCACCTTGATAAAAGCGCCCACGGCAATCAGCGCCGTGAACAAGCCGCAAAAAACTAATTCTCTTGTTTTATTACGTTCCGCCGCCGCAGAACTTCCTAAATTAGTCAACTTTATTACCTCCTTGGGTTTACCTAATCACTATCCCTATTTTAACAGGATTTCGCTTTCTGTCAACCATTAGTAGTTTACTAGGTTAACTTAAAATTGCCAGTCCTGCTTGTCCGTGTTAAAATAAAAGCAGCTACTCCCGTATTTTATAAAAGTTTTGTATAATACATAATATGAAGAGAAAAGGATGGTTTCCTATGAGCGTAAACGTAACTCCGGAAAAAATTAGAAACTACCTGGCGCCGGATTTCTTTGTGGACGATCTGGTCCTGGGCGAAGTGAGCGCCGCTTTAAACAGTGGTAACCATGTAATTATCAGCGGTCCTCCCGGCACCGGCAAAACTACTTTGGCCGTAGCCGTGGCCAAGGCTTATCAGGGAGAAGACCCCATCCTCAGCACTGCTTCGGCGGACTGGACCACCTTTGACACGGTGGGCGGTTACATGGAAGGTATCAGCCACAGCAACGGCATGAACACCGGCGGCACGGCGTTCGAGCCCGGCATCATCCTGCAGAGCATGGTGAGCCGGCGCTGGATCATCATTGATGAGATTAACCGCGCGCCCATTGACCGGGCCATCGGCCAGCTGTTTACGGTTTTGGCCGGCGGTAACGTGGTCCTGCCTTTCCGCAACGGTTTAACCAAAGGCCGTATCGAGATTAAGATGGGCGACGAACTTTCCACGGCGGATGTGTACACCTGTCCGCCGGACTGGCGACTCTTAGCCACCATGAACGAGTACGATAAAAAATCTTTGTTCGACATGTCCTACGCATTGATGCGGCGTTTTGCCATCATCAGGCTGGGCCTGCCTACCAATTATGCTGCCGATTTAAAAGTCTGGGCCGATGCGGCTCAGATTGCGGCGCCGGTGACTGCCAACATGCAGGATCTGCTCACCGCCGTAGCCGGCGAACGGGAACTGGGACCGGCCATCTTCCGCTCCATGATTGCCTACATGGTAGCCAAACGGGAATTCCAGACCAACGACGCTGAAAGTTACGCCGAGGCTCTGACCTTGTTCGTTGTACCGCAGCTGCAGGGAGTTTCTTCCCAGGTAGCACAGGATATTTATGATAGCGCCGCCAAGCTTTTAGACGCGCCCCAGCGCCAGATGCTGAAGCAAAGTATCACTGCCAGCACCGGGTATGCCGTCCATATTGCTTAATTAGCCTGTAAATGTTATAATTTTTGTGGATTAGCGTAGCCTACTTAAACATTCCATAAAGGAGGAGGATATTCATGTTTAAAAACGATTTCCAGAAAGGTATTTTCACAGTCCTGGTAGGAGTCATCATCTGGTTCTGTCCGATGCCCGCTGGATTAAAACCTGAGGCGTGGCATATGTTCGCCCTGTTCGTTGCCACCATCGTCGGTTTTATCCTGCATCCTCTGCCCATTGGCGCTATCGCCCTCATTGCGGTAGGCCTGTCCGGCTTTTTGAAAGTTTTAAAACCGGCGGAAGCTTTAAGCGGTTTCGGTAACACCACCATTTGGTTAATTGTCTCCGCGTTCCTGTTTGCCAAGGGCTTCATTAAGACCGGCCTGGGCAGACGCATCGCTTATAAGATCATGGCTGCTATCGGCAGCAGTTCCCTAAAACTTGGTTACACCATGGCTATCACCGACCTGATTATCGCGCCGGCCACTCCGTCTAACACGGCCCGCGGTGGCGGCATCCTGTTCCCCATCGTACGCAGTCTGTGCTCCGCTTTCGGCAGCGAGCCCGGTCCTACTTCTAAAAAAATCGGTTCGTACCTGATGGCCTGCACTTTCCAAAATAACTGCATCACTTCTTCCATGTTCGTTACTTCCGTAGCACCTAACCTGCTCTGCGTGACTTTAGCTGCACAAACGGCCAAAGTAGATTTGAGCTGGGGCTTCTGGGCGCTGGCTTGTTCCGTACCCGGTATCATCGCTCTGCTCCTGTGCCCGTACCTGGTTTATAAACTGGATCCTCCGGAATTAAAACAAACGCCGGAAGCTCCGGAAATTGCCCGCAAAGAATTGTCCAAGATGGGTCCCATGACCAAGGACGAAAAGACTGTGCTGGGCGTGTTCATCCTGGCTCTCATCCTGTGGGCTACCGCTTCTTTCACCAAACTGGACGCCACCATGGTGGCCTTTGTCT
Source organism: uncultured Acidaminococcales bacterium (assembly GCA_964293585.1). GTDB lineage: Bacteria > Bacillota > Negativicutes > Acidaminococcales > Acidaminococcaceae > JAKVKY01. The sequence continues at coordinate 24,455 of CAXYYS010000004.1, read as the reverse complement.
GCATCGGTATCATGCTGGTGCGCAGTGCCATTAACTGGGAAGACGTTACCACGGAAAAAGGCGCCTGGGATACCCTGTTCTGGATGGGCGGCCTCATGAGCCTGGCCGGCGGTTTGGCCAAATCCGGTTTCATCGCCTGGTTCGCTAAAGGCGTAGCCGGCAGCCTCACCGGTATTTCCTGGTTTGCTACCCTGTACCTGTTAGCTATCATCTATATGTATATCCACTATGGTTTTGCCAGCCTGAGCGCTCACGTCAGCGCCGTCTACGCAGCTTTCCTGGCCGTAGCTATCGCTGCCGGCGCACCGCCGGTTTTCGCAGCTATGGTTCTGGCCTGCCTGACCGGTATCATGGGCGGCTTGACCCACTATGCCACCGGCCCTGCACCTATTTATTTCGGCGCCGGCTACCATACGCAGCCTGAATGGTGGAAAGTTGGTTTCTTTGTTTCCATCGTCAACATGATCTGCTTCCTGGGCATTGGCGCTATCTGGTGGAAAGTTCTTGGTATGTGGTAAAATATTTGTGAAGAGCAGCGTGTTATTTGACGCTGCTCTTCCTATTTGACAAAAGCGCATTTATTTAATAAAATCATGATACTTTAAGCGATCCCGATTAATCTAACCGGATTAAACCGGTATTTTTTTAAGACTATTTTAAGACTAACAGTCCCAACGGAGGAGGTAACCAAGGCATGATCACGATAGAGCGCAGCTTTAGCCCGCAAGACGCCAGCAGAGCTGCTAAGTTAATCCGGCATCTTATCCAACTGGATTATGAATATCTGGCTCTCATCGATGTCCAGTCTGCTACCTTGCTCAATGTCCTGAACCCGCAGCAGGCGCTGCCGCAAACTTTAAAACCCGGTGTGGCCTACACCGAATATGTCCGCCATGCCATCAGCACCCTGCTGGCACCGGAATATCAGGAAGATGCCGCCGCTAAGTTTAAGCTGCCTGCCATTACCCGCGGCCTGTCCTTTAAGCCTACTTATTCCATGATTTTCCCGGTACAAGCTACCGCCGGCCGCATCCAGTATAAAAAATGGCGTTTCACCTGGCTGGACGAAGAGCAGCAGACCCTGGTGGCAACCCGCTGCGACGTTACTTTTGACTACCAGTCCAACTTTGATGTGCTCACCGGTTTGTACAATCGCAAAACTTTCGTAGACCAGGCCGTCCAGCTTTTAAAAAATAAACCGGCGGGCAGTTATGTGGTAATCAGTATCGATTTAAACAATTTTAAAATTATCAACGACCGCTACGGCCATGTAGTGGGCGATAAAACTTTGCGCCTGCTGGGCGAAAGTTTACTGCGTTACCGTCACAACGATGAAAATATCGTGGTTGGCCACGACGTGGCAGATACTTTTCTGCTGCTGCGGCCTAACACGCTGACCTTGCAGGAAGATTTACTAAACACGGTCCGGGACGAAGAACGGAAGCTGGGTATCCCGCTCCAGGTCACTTTCCGGCTGGGCATCTTTGTGGTAGACGACCCTTCCCTGGATGTGAACCTGATGATTGACCGGGCGATGTTGGCCCAGATTTCCCTGAAGGGCCACTCCGAAAGCCGCCTGGCTTTTTATGACGAAGCCATGCGTCAGCAATTGCTGGACGAACAGCAAATGACCGAAGAAATGGAAAACGCCCTGGCGGAACGCCAGTTCCAGGTCTGGTTCCAGCCTCAATATGATTACGATACCGGCACCCTCATCGGCGCCGAAGCCCTGGTACGCTGGCAGCATCCGCAAAAAGGTCTGCTCCAGCCGGGAAAATTTATTCCTCTCTTTGAACGCAACGGCTTTATCACCCGGCTGGATGCTTTTGTGTGGGAAGAAAGCTGCCGCTATTTAAAATTGTGGCGCCAGGATGCCTCAAAAAAAGAACTCCCCGTGTCCGTGAATGTGTCCCGGGTAGATTTGTACAACCCGGAGCTATGCACACACTTACATGATCTGGTACAAAAATACGATTTGAAACCGGCGCTGCTCAAACTGGAAATCACCGAGAGCGCGTACGTAGAAAATTCCACGCAGCTTATCAAAACCGTAGACCAGCTCCACGCCCTGGGATTTTCGGTAGAGATGGACGATTTTGGCTCCGGTTACTCTTCGCTTAACATGCTGAAGATGGTGCCGGTAGATATCTTAAAACTAGATATGCGTTTCCTGGAAATGGGTAACGAAGAACGGGGCGGCAATATTCTCAGCTCCGTGATCCGTATGGCCCACTGGTTAAAGCTGCCCGTGGTGGCCGAAGGTGTGGAAACTCAAACTCAGGCCGATTATTTAAAAAGTTTAAACTGCGCGCTGATGCAGGGTTATTATTTTGCCAAGCCCATGCCTGCCGCTGAATTTTCCAAGCTGCTCCGGCACAGCAATGTGTCTCATCCGCAGCTGTTCCACAACCTGGATTTGGAAGGCGCTGCATCTTTCTGGGATCCTTCCGCACAGACCGCCCTGCTGTTTAACAGCTTTGTAGGCGGAGCTGCCATCGCCGAATACCACAACCAGAACCTGGAAATTATCCGTACCAATGACAACTATTACCGGGAACTGGGCTGTACCCGGCAAGATTTTTTGCCCTTTGCCGAACATTGCCTGAACGATTTTGACGCTGCCAACAAAGCTCTGATCATGCAGATGTTAGAAACCGCCACGGTCAGTGCCGCCGAAACAGGCTGCATCGTCTGCAATAAACGTTTTTCCAAACCCGGCAACAGTCTGTGGCTCCGAATACGGGCCAGATTACTCGCCCAGAACCGGGAACGTTCCTTGTTCTATCTGTCCATTAGCAACTGCAGCGCTGAAAAACATTTACAGGACGAACTGCGGGAAAGCAACCGCTTACTGGAATTATCCATCAACCAGATGGGCAAGGTCATCTGCCGTTACGACTTAAAAGAACATACTTTGTCTATGCCGGAAGCCTATGCCAAACAGCACAAGGTTCCCCAGGTAGTCACCGGTGTGCCAGAAAGTCTGCGGCATACGGTCAGCCCTGAAGCCTGGCCGGCCTATAAGAATTTTTATGACCGTCTGGGTAAGGAATCCTGTTTAACCCAGGACCCGATTCCCTTTAAAAATCAGGACGGCACCTACTCCTGGGAATCCTGCCAAGCCCTCAGTGTCAGTAACGAAAACGGCGAGCCTCGTCAGGCCATCCTGACCATAGAAGACGTTACCGCACGCCGCAACCAGGAAGCAGAAAATACCCGGAACCGTCTGCTGGTAGAACATATCGGCATCGGCATCTTTGATTACGACGTGCTGGCGGATTATCTCCGCTTCGAAATCCGGCTGAAAAATAACGAGATTTTCCGCAAAAATTACAAACGGTACTGGGATTATCTGGCCCGCAGTCCGATTATTCATCCGGACTACCGGACCAAACTGCGCCAGGATATTAAGCTTGGCGCATCTAAGCCCACTACCGCCTTTATGGAGTACCGGGCCAATTTGTGGGGTAATGGTTTCCGCTGGGTGCGGGTACATTACACCAGCCTGGCAGACAGCACCGGCAAAGTATATCGTATGGTAGGCACCGTTTTGGATGTGCAGGCTGAAAAAGAACGGGAAGAACTCCTGACCAAGCTACAGGAAAACCTGCACATCAGCCAGCAGCCTTCCAGTTACAACAGCCTCCTGGTGGAACAAGCATTCCAGTCCCTATACTCAGCCATTGATACCCGGGAAGCCATCAATAAATTACTGGCCCTGCTGGGCAGTTATTACCATCTGAGCTGTGCCTATCTGCTCCTTTTGCAGCCAGGCGCCCACAAATTTACCCTGCCTTACTGCTGGCAGGATCCTGCGGCGCAGCTGCCGGATCTAAGTAAAATTGCGATGCAAACTTCTCCTGCGTACATCAAATATGCGCAAAACTTTGACCGGGAAGGACAGTTTGTCTGCACCGACGCCGCCCAGTTTGACGCCAACACCCAGGAAGTCCTGCAGCATTTTGGCGCCGGAGCCACCCTGCAGTTCTCCCTGGTCCGCCTGGGAATTTTCCGCGGCATCCTGGGTTTTGACACCACGGCTCCCCGCCTGTGGGACAACGAAACGGTAACCTCCCTGAAGATTATCAGCCGCCTGATCAGCCTTTTTATCTATCAACCGGCCGCCAAAAAATAAAATACTTGCACTACCAAGAACGCTCCCAGCAGCTCCCCGGTTTAACCTAAGCCGTACAGCTCCTGCCGGCGTTCTTTTTTTACATAAATTTAACATAGTCTTCCCCTGCTTTTAATGGAACACGGCTAAACTGAAAACAAGTTTAGGGGCAAGTGCCCCTGCCTATAAAAAACTTGCTCCCGGCGCCGGGAAGACTTATACTAAAAGTGCCGGAGCAATCTGTGGAGGTACGGCAATGGTACGCAACTTATTTGACGAGCAGCTCCAGGCTTTAAAACGCTCGGTCATCTCGTTAGGCTTGTTATGTGAAAATTCCCTGGAATTAATCGCCGCTTTTTTGAACGGCAGCAACCAGGTAGAACTACCCGAAATCCGCCTTTTGTACCAAAGGATTGAAACCCGGGGCAACGAGATTGAAAACAGCTGTTTTAGCCTATTGGTCCGGCAGCAGCCGGTGGCCAGCGACCTGCGCCAGATCAGCGCTTCACTCAAAATTGTCCACGATTGCAAACGCATCGGGGACCAGCTGGTAGATATTGCCGATTTGTGCCAGCATTTGGAACTGGTACCGGACGAACACGCCAGCATGGCCTGCTTAAGGCAGATGGCCCGGGCCAGCAAAAATCTGGTAGGTGACAGTATGGAAGCTTATGCGGACAACGACCTGGAATTAGCCAGCGGCGCCAATAGCAAGGATGACGAGGTGGACGCGTTGTTTGCCACCGTCAAAAAAGACCTGGCCCGGGAATTAAGCACGGCCCAGCCGCCTCAGGCAGACGGACTCTTGAACCTGCTCATGGTGGCCAAATATTTTGAAAAGATCAGCGACCACGCGGTACATATCGCCAAGTGGGTCATGTATGCCATTACCGGCCAGCGGGAAACAGGCCAGTCCGGCACCTGGGATTAAGCAGAGAAGGAGCACGCCCATGATTATTTGTGTGGAAGACGACGACAACATCAGAGAACTGGAAGTCTATACCCTGCACAGCATGGGTTTTCCTGCCTGTGGCGCCAGGGATGGCAAGGAACTGGAACAGCTTTTAAAAAAGACTACCCCCAGCCTCATCATCCTGGATATCATGCTGCCCGGAGTTAATGGGTTAAGCATCATGCACAGTCTGAGAAGCAGTGCTACTTATAAAGATATTCCTATTATCCTGGCTACGGCCAAGGACCGGGAATTTGATAAAGTTAAAGGTTTGGATGCCGGCGCCGACGACTATGTGACTAAACCGTTCGGTATGCTGGAGTTGGTCAGCCGGGTTAAGGCCGTACTGCGCCGCACCGGCGGTGAACCTGCTCCCGCCGCGCCGCGCCTGTTAAGCCATGGCAGCCTGAAACTGGATCCGGCCTGTTTTAAAGTCTGGAACCAGGACCAGCCGGTCCAATTAACCTTGAAAGAATTTGAAGTCTTAAAAAAATTCCTGGAACATCCGGGCCGGGTCTTTACCCGGGACCAACTGTTAAATGATATCTGGGGTTACGATTATACCGGTGATACCCGCACCGTGGATGTCCATATCCGTACCCTGCGGCAAAAGTTAGGCTCCAGCGGTGAGATTATTGAAACCGTCCGGGGCGTCGGTTACCGTTTACAGGAATAAGCTGCAGTAGCGGCTTACACTCCTGACCGGCGTGCTAAAAATTTGTTTGCAAAAGTTTGCGAGGCCCGTTATGCGCAAGAAAATTTTACAAAACCTTTTAGTATTAGTCTTAGGCAGCATCTTTGTAACCATGCTCCTGTGCGGCGCACTCATGTACCGCAACACCATCAACCAGGTGCAGCAGGACTTGCAGCAAGATGCTGCTTATTTGCGCCAAAATTTACTGGCAAAGCCGGACCAGGTTAATTTCCCGGCCAGTCCCCTTACCCGCATCACCCTCATTGATACCCAGGGCAAGGTAATTTACGACAGCGAAGCTAACCACGATGCCATGGAGAACCATGAAAACCGTCCCGAAGTCAAGACAGCCCAGCGCGACGGTCACGGCAATGCCGACCGGGTTTCGGCCACGGTGGGCAAGCGGGATTTCTATTATGCGGAGCGCCTGGCGGACGGACGCATCCTGCGAGTGGCCCGCAGTGCCGACGACATGTTCAGCACCCTGATCAGCTTTATTCCCTGGCTGGTACTGATGGCTTTAGGCATCGGTTTTTTAGCCTATCTGGTGGCAAGACGCCTGACCAATAAACTCATCCTGCCCCTGGAAGACGTAGATTTAGACCACCCCCTGGGCAGCGAAACTTACGATGAACTGGCGCCGTTTTTACTGCGCATCGCCAAACAGAACCAGGCACTGAAGGATGCCGCCAATTTGCGCCGGGAATTTACCGCCAACGTGTCCCACGAACTGAAGACACCGCTGCAATCCATTTCCGGCTACGCGGAAATTATTAATGCCGGCATCGCCAAGCCGGAAGACGTGCCGCGCTTTGTCGCCAAGATTGGCAGCGAAGCCGCCCGTTTGATTGAGATGGTGGACAATATTCTAAAACTGTCCCGCCTAGATGAAGGCGGTTTAGAAGATCAGCTGGTAAATATTGATTTGAAAAGCGTTGTCAGCTCCTGCTGCCAGCGTCTGGAAGAAAGAGCCCGCACCCAGCAGGTGGAACTGATGCAGGTGCTGCCGGAAAGGCCCGTGTCCTTACGCTGTGTCCCTGCCGTGGTGGACGAGATTGTCTTTAATCTGGTAGAAAATGCCATCAAATACAATCAGCCGGGCGGACGCGTCACTGTCTCCCTGCCGCCGGATCCGGAAGGTACGGTCCAGTTACGGGTGCGTGATACCGGCAAAGGCATCGCCAAAGAAGATCAGCAGCGTATCTTTGAACGCTTTTACCGGGGTGAGAAAAGCCACACAGGTACGATTCCCGGTAACGGTTTGGGGCTGGCCCTGGTAAAACACGGCGTTCTGCTCCATAAAGGCACCATCAACCTGGCCAGCACGCCCGGCGAAGGCACCGAAATTACCGTGACCTTTGGCAAATTGTAAAAAAATAGCGGCGCCACAATTGACGCCGTCCATAAAATTAGCCGTGTGAACTTTTGTCCACACGGCTTTTGTGCTGCTTAGGGTCTGCCTTACGTTATTTTACAACGATTACCGGAACCGGGCACACCGCAATCAATTTGCTGCTGACACTGCCGGCCAGGAACGCCATCAAATGTCCCATGCCTCTGTTGCCAATTACTACTGCATCTGCATGTACATGTGCTACCAGATCCAAAATCCTGTCTGCCGGATCAACCTCTACCAGCTGACGATATTCCAGGTCTGCATAAGGTGCCGCAGCCAAATGTTTTTCAGCGATTTCCAGAGCGGTATCCTTATGAACTTCAGGTTCTTCAACCTTTCCCGGTTTGCCGGATTTCTTGGGTGGAAGTTTAGTGTAATCATAGGGAATCGCAACATTGAACACGATGATATGGCTATTGAATTTCTTCCCCAGAGTTACTGCAAAATCCAACGCCCGCAAAGAATTCTCGGAACCATCTACAGGAACCACAATTTTTTGTAACATATCCGTCGCCTCCCCCGCAAACCCCTCACAGCATTTTATCTGATTCCCCAAGGGGATAACTTCTGCTTTGTCCGGCGCTTCTATGCTTTTGTCACTGGCTACTTTTCTTATTTATAGTATATCATATTTGTTATAATTGCGCAACTCAAACTACTTTTTTAAGCATTAATTAATGTACGCTATAATTTGTCTTTTTTTGTCACCGGACCGCATGTCACCGCAAGCGGAAGCTGACCGGTACGCTAATATAACATCTGCATCTGGCGCCATACCGATCACGGGCCGGACTAAAGCCCCAGCCATATACCGCCTGAACCGCCGCGCTATCCAGGGCCGCGTTGCCACTGCTGCCGGTAACAGACGCACTATCCACGCCGCCGCCGGCATTTACCAGCGCCCGTACATAAACCGTGCCCTGAATTCCCTGTGCCCTGGCACTGCCAGGATAAGCCGGATTGCCGCCGCTTACTTTGTATGGTCTGGTCACCGGGACATTAGTACCGGGCGGAGGACCTGCAGGTTTAGCAGGTGCAGCTGCACCCTGCCCGCTACCGGAAGCAGAACCCTCTGCGCTGCTACTATTGCCTGTCCGTTGGGACGCCGTAGTAGTGCTGCCTCCGGCAGCAGGCCGTACCGGTTCCGTTTGCTCCGGTGCCTGGGACGGCACCTGTTCCTGTGGCTTTTCCGCAATGGCGTTCTTCTCCACCACAGGTACAACAACACGACTTACCGTCGCAGGTGCAGCCGGTCCGGCCTCGTCAGCCAGACTGACATCTAAAATTTCCGGTTCAATTTCTGAAATAGGGTGCAGGTACACAAAAAGTCCCAGGGCTGCCGCAGCCGCTATATGAAACGCCACGGTTGCCGCCAAACTTTTACGCCACCGCACTGGCAAAAAATTCATGGCTGTACCGCCGGGGCTGTTGCCAGACCGAACCTGGTAATCCCCGCTCCTTTCAAAGCATCCAATAAACCAATCACTGTTTTATAATTAGCGTCACCATCGCTGCGAATAATGACCGCAAAATTAGGGTCGGACTTTTTCGCCTGAGCCGCCGTCTGTAATAATTGCTGCTGCTCAATCTTTTTTTCATTCAAAAACAGGCTGCCGTCCTTTTTCACCGTAACGGCAAAATTTTGTTTCTGGGTCTGTGCCGCATGCTTGGCTACCGGCAACTGGATAGGGATTGTCTGCACGTCTGTCATGTACATGGTGCTGACGATAAAAAATACCAGCAGCTGGAAGATTAAATCTATCATGGGACTGATCATCAAACCTGGCACAAAGCTGGGTTGTCTTTTGCGTCTGCGCATCTTGCCGGCCTCCTTACTGCAGGTTATGTTCCTTAGCAGGAATAATCGTTGTGAGCACGTTCGCCATCGCATCCAGGTTCAGGGACGCCGTTTTAAAACGGCTGTTCAGATAAGCGTGAATAATCATTCCCAGAATAGCGATAACCAGGCCGAAGACCGTGGTAATCAGCGCTTCCGCCAGCCCTGCCGTCACTGCCGCCGTATTTTGCATCTGCCCGTGCAGGGCAGTAAAAGTCGCCATCATACCAGTAATAGTTCCCAACAACCCCAGCATGGGCGCCAGGCCGATGACCACGCCCAGATAATCCAGATTTTGCTGCAAGGCGTCAATACTCCGGTCCACTTTTTCATAAACGATGGTTTCCAGGCGAGAACCCATGTCTTCCGGAATATCCAGAATCTCGGCCGCAATAGCCGCCGCATCTCCGGTTGTCTGTCCTGCTAACTCCCTGGCGCCTACCAGGTTAAAATCGTGCATCAGGCGTTCAAATTCCAGGACAAAAGCCGTTCCGGAAATGGCTTTCTTATAATATAAATACCGTTCCACCCCGATGGCGATAGCCGCCAGGGAACACAAAAGCAGGGGCCACATACACACGCCGCCCCGCTGAAAATAATCCACCGCCGTTGCAAAAATTCCCATTACCATGTCCCCTTTCTTATAACAAAAACCGGGTAGGAAATCCCGCCCGGCTGTTTAAAAGTTTCAAGGTTCTTATATATTAATGATAACAAATCTTAATAAATTGGTCAAATGCGCATAAATCATATCGCAAGCTTTCCGTATTCAACCAGCAAAAGCCCGTTTAAAAAAACGGCTCCGCCTTCATGTAAGACGGAACCGTTTGCCTGTATTTACTTACTGCTTAATTATCCAACCGATGGCAGAACTTAGCCAGGGTTTCGTACAATTGATCAGGATTAAAAGGTTTGCCCAGATGCATGTTCATCCCTGCCTGTAAACTGCGTTTCACATCTTCCTCATAAGCATCGGCCGAGATGGCGATGATAGGGATACTCAGCGCCCGGACATGTCTGCTGCTCCGGATGGCGGCTGTAGCCTGATAACCATCCAGGACCGGCATACGGATATCCATGAGGATGGCATCAAATTCACCGGGAGCCGAAGCATTAAATTTCTCCAGGCCTTCCTGGCCGTTAGCGGCACAAATCACCTCCACGCCCTGCTTTTGCAGCAGCGCTTTGGCAATTTCCGTATTCATGGCGTTATCCTCGCACATCAGGATTCGCAGACCTTTTAAGTCAAAGGTATGACGCTCCTCGCTCTGGTCCTTATCTGTCAGTTGATCCGGCAACCGCTCAAAGTCCAGGTAAACAATAAACTCACTGCCCTTACCCAGCTCACTTCTAACCTCGATGTGGCCGTGCATCATATCCACCAGGCGTTTCACAATCGTCAGTCCCAGACCGCTGCCGCCGATATGGGCCGTGGCAGCCGTCCGTTCCTGGGTAAAGGGATCGAAAATTTTAGGTAAAAATTCCTTGCTGATGCCGATACCATTATCGCGCACCACCAGCTTATCATGGATAATGCCATGGTCCTGTCCCACACATTCCACGACAAATTCCACTCTGCCGCCTTCCGGCGTATACTTAACGGCGTTGCTGAGCAGATTAATCATAATTTCCTGCACCCGCAACATATCCACGTTAATATTCGCCATGATGGCTTTGCTGTTATCAAAGACAAAATTAATATGCTTGGCGGCAATCATAGGTTTCACCGCGGTCAGGATGCCCTTGACCACATCCGCACAGGGAGCCGGGGCCAGCTTAAGCGTGCTGACGCCGGTTTCAATCTTCTGCAGGTCCAGTGTATCGTTGATCAGGTCCAGCAAAGTATGGCCGGCCAGGCCAATCTTAGCCACATAATCATCTTTCTGCCGCACATTCTGCGTTTCTCCGGCTAACCTGGCGTAACCCAGGATAGCATTCAGTGGCGTCCGCATATCGTGGCTGACACTGGACAGGAAGGAACTCTTGCTTTCGTTGGCCTGTTCCGCGATGAGCAGGGCATCCTTAATCCGCTGGGTCTGCGCCTTTTCCTGCCGGAAGGCCGCCGTCATATCCGTCCTGGTAACCAGGATCTGTTTCCTATCTTTATCCAGGTAACGGAAAGCCACCTGTTTATGATAATTTCTTCCCTGCTTATCCTGCAGGTCAAAGGTATAGGTGTATTCTTCGTTGGCCTGCAGCTGGGCCAGCACATTCTTGAAAGTCAGATATTTAATGCTGCGTTCCTTGTCCCAGGCCGGATAGTTGGCAAAGGTCTGGTACATGGTCTCATCATAAGTCTCCCGCTGTTCCGGCCTGGTGGACTGCCCCGTCCTGCTGATATCAAAAAAGCGCATCTTCTGTGTCCACACATCCACCAGCGCAATGTAATCATATTCTTTACCGGTGATGGCTCTGATAATCTGCGACTCTTCCATTTCCTGGTTGGCGTCCACGGAATAAGCCAGCGCTTCCACATCATCATTGTGTGGATTCTGCAGCGTATTAACAAAGGTTTTCACCCAGATGAGATTGCCCTGCTCGTTGCGGCGCCGGTACGTAAGCTGCACATGATGCGTGCCCTTAGTGTAAGCCTCCAGCAAATGCTTCCGGTTAATAACTTCCTGGAACCGGGACTTTTCCTCCTGGTCCACGATCAGGCTGGCAATATTGTCAATGGTCCCATCGGCCGAAGCCGCCCTCATAAATTTTTGAAGATAAGGTGCAGATCCGACACCTTCCTCACAAGTATTCCGGGTCAGATTCATCTTAAAAGCACACAAGGCGTTAGGATTGGTCAGCAACTGCTGGTGCAGGGTCTGCTGATACTGCTGTTCCTGCATCTTGGAGGCAGTGGCATCGCTGTAACAGAAATAAGCCAGAGGTTCTCCCTGTTCCGTGGGCACCAGTTTCCCGGCCAGATGCAGCCAGATGTAGCGGTCCTTCTTTTGATTATAAATCCTGTACGTCACATCACAGGAACCATGCTCATCCAAACCGTCCACAGTTTCCCGGACGCAGCGTTCCCTGTCTTCCGGATGTACGTTGGACAGGATTTTCTTAAAAGTTCTTCCTGTCTGTGTCCCCGGTGGCAAACCCAGCAAAGTATGCACGTACGGGTTAGCATCTATGCAGGTCACCTCGCCGTTAATCTTTTTAAAGATAGCGATACCGCAGGGAATATTATTAATGGTCTGCTCCATGGCCAGATTATCGTCTTTCAACTGTTTCCTGGCCATGATGCTGTCCGTGACATCATAACGAAAAACAGAAACGGCCTGGCGGTCAAACCAGTGCAGGCTCCGGTATTCCAAATCAGAATACTTATGGGTCAAAGGATTTTCAAACTCATGAATCTGGAAGCCCTCGCCCAGCGCCAGTTTTTTCTGTGTCAGCGGGCACCAGGGGCAAACATGGTCCAGACCCTGTAAAAAGCTGTAGCAGGTATCTCCTGCCTGCAGGGTCTTACCAATCATGTCCTGCCCTTGTTTATTAAAATAATAGAGTTCCCGAGTATCGGCGTCAATCACGTAAACCATACCGTTGATACGGTCCACCATACTGGCAAAAGCATCAGTCTCCGCCGAAATATTAAAAAACTCCGTCAGGAGCAGCTGAGCTCCCTGCATGGTACCAAGGCCCCGGGCCCGCACATGGGCCCAGACTACTTTACCATCCTTGTGCAGGATGCGGTAAGTGTAATCCATATCCCGGGCCCCAGCCATAGCTTCCTGGGCCTTACGCCACACCAAATCCCTGTCCTGGGGCAACACCCGCTCCATGGCATTAGTAGTCAGCATCTTTTTGTATTCCGCATCGGTGTAGCCGGTATAGGAAGGCATGGTGGGTGCATAATACAACGGCGTCGCCCCGTACTCATTTAACTTATAAATAATGATGTCTCCGGGATTACTTTGAATGATCAACTGCAAATCCTTCTCGGTAATTTCCATCTCCATGCCCTCCACAACCACTTCCACAAAAAGCGCTACTATTATTCACTAATAATAATTATATCATAAATTCATCTTAAATAATATTTTAAAAAAGGCACACACCTTAAACGTAACGGTGTGTGCCTCAACTTAAACCTTAGAAATATTTAACCGCCTGCAACCAGAGCATACCGTTGCTGTCCGGGGTGGACTGGTAGCTTTCGTGACCCAGTTTCCAACCATAGCTTACACGCAGGAGCCAGTCATCGGTCCGGCCCCACAAAGCGCCGATGCCGTAACCATACAAGTGGCGCACGTTGGTACTGTCATAGTACACATCCTTATTGGCCCAGATGGAACCGCCATCCACAAACGCCGCCAACTGTAAACTCTGATCCGGATGTCCCTTAATAGGAATCAAATAGCGATATTCTGCACTGGCCACATAACCTACGTCGCCGCTGGCCTCACCCTGAGGATAAGCCCGCACGCCGTAAGCACCGCCCAGTTCCAGTTTCTCGTAAGAATCCAGGTTCTTGTTGGCCAACTGGCCGCGCAAGCTTAACAAGATGTAACTGCGAGGATCTAAAGTCTGCTGTCTGAGCAAACGTGTAGAAAGTTTATGGAAGCTGCCGCTGGTCTGAGGACCGCTGGCATCCAAATCCGCCGCATAGTCGTTGTCCAGACCCAGGCTGCCCCATTTATACGTAAAATCGTAACTGCTATAACCCTTGCGGTCAATCTCGTCGCCAAACAAAGACAAAGTCATGCCCGTATCTTTTTTATCAGAGTACAGCTCGCCGTTCTTATTATCTTCCAGCTTGCTCCATTCAAAACCCAGGCGCACGTACTGGTTGTTGCGGCTGCTGCGCCGGATGGCATAACGCCAGGCGGCATGCACCGTATCCGAAGTGCCGTAGCTGTCGGAAGCATCGTACTCATTACCCAAAATATAATGCAGGTGGCTGTAACCAATTTCCAGCTGATTACCGTCTTCGTCAAAGGGAATATAATAGGTCAGGTCGCCGTTATTCTTGCCGCTGCCGGTGGTCAGACCGGAAATAGCCAGGGTATCGCCCTCGTGGGCCGGGTTCAGCCAGTTATAGTTCACGCCCAGCTCGTTGCGTCCCGTGTAACGATTGCCATAGTTATCTACGAACACGCTGCCGACCGGACCTTTATGTTTGTGGACCACAAAAGTAACGTTGCTGGTGCCAGGTTTGCTGCCCGGGGCAATGGTAACTTTGCTGTCCGCCGCGGCCAGGTCGCTGATCAGCCACACACCACGTTCAATCTCGCTGCGCTTAATATAGTTGCCCGGTTTCAAACGGACAATCTGTCTCTTAATCTGGTCATCATCAATCTTGGAATCATTCTGCACCAGGATCTGGTCGTACTTGCCGACGACGGCCGTCAGGTTCACGATACCTTTGCCGATACGCTGCGCCGGCAGATAGACCTTGGCCACCCTATAATCCTTGTCCTGCAAATATTTGGTAATGGTATTGGCAGCTTCCCGTAATTCCTTAAAGGTCAGCTCTTTGCCAATCTTATATTTTAACAGATTATCCACCTGGGCCTGAGACAAAACATCCTGGCCGTTCAGGCGGAAGCCGTTGACCTTAATCTTAACCTGGTCGTCAATAGGCCAGGAAACTTTTTCCTTGTCCGTGATTTCCACTTCCGGCTTGTGCTGGATAGGCATATTTAACTTAGTTTCTTTAATCTCACGCATGGTAGAACCGGCCGTAGGCGCTTCTGCGGCGCTTACCACGCCGAACCCTGCGCTCAGGATACCTGCCAGGACCATGGCGGTCAGCATCTTATTCTTTATCATTTCATTCTGCATCCCTTCATTATTTTTTAACAGCGGCAGCGCAGTTCATTTGGAAAACCGCTACCGCTACAGTAATTTACATTTGCCTTCAGACGGTTACAGTACCAGATACATGGCGCGTACGCTCTGCAGGATCACGCCCATGTCGTTCAAAGCCGTGTTCAAAGCGCCACGGTAAATATCTACGTAACGGCTTTCCTTAGTCTCAGCCACCATGGTCTTGGCGCCCGCATCCTGCGGATAAACCTTCACGATGCTGCCATCGAAGACAATCTTGAACTGGCCGGTAACATTATTTCTGGTATAAGCCACGGTAGTGGTCCTGCTTTCGCTCTTGTCATCGGCAGGGTCCGGAACCGTGTTCATGGTCGGATGCATTTTGACACCGTCTTTGTCGTCGGCAATATCATAAGCACCTACCCTGGTAGTTGCCGTCGGCGTTACCGTGTACACCGGCATGGATTCGCGCACAATGTTCCGGTCCAGGCCGCCGTTGTCGATACCGCTGTTATTAACGCCGTAGTTAGTGGGTGTGTTCGGTACAACCACAGGATTGGTAGGCGTCGTGGGATTAGTGGGCGTCGTAGGATTCGTGGGATTGGTAGGATCGGTCGGATTAGTTGGGTCAGGCGTGGGATTGGGGTTCGGATTAGGATTCGGCGTATACGGAGGAATGATCGTCAAGGTACCGGGTACCATGGTAATAATGTAGTTGGGATTATTAGGCGTACCAGAGAAATCAATCGGATATCTTCCATCCGGACTTGCTGAAGTTCCCGTAGTAAACAAACCGGTATCCGCAATATCGCTGGGACCATCGTTATTTCTGAAACCACTAAACTGTTTCGTCAACTCCGGCACCGTAGCACCTTCAGCCATAAACTTGTTATCAGCCGTAATGGTAAGATGTGCGGGATTGACAGTATAAGTATCGTGATAAGTTACTTGGTAATTCTTAAGTACAGATCCGGTCTTAACTGCGTCAGTAAGTTCCAGATAATCCAGATCTTCATAAGATGTCTTAGCATTCAAAGTGGAATCAGTCTTATCCAAATAGTTACTATGCACACTAGTCAGTTGCTTATCATAATTATCCACATCCCAACTCATCAGGCCATTAGTCTTGGCTATACCGGAATTATCGATGGTATAAGTGGCGGCATCAAAAGTAGCGCCGTTCTTGGTATCACCGTAAGTCCTGGTACCTGTTAAGTTGATGGTTAAAGCTGCAGGAGTAATTGCGTAAGCATCTTTGTATGTAACCGTATAATTCTTCAGCACTGCTGCGCCCTTCACTGCATCGGTCAAAGTGAGATAAGTACCATCAGTGCTGTTATAAGAACCAGCATCCGTCGTAGCCGAAGTCTTATCCAAATAAGCAGCGGCATCTGCCACCTGGGTTTTATAACCTGCCTTATCCCAGCTCTTTAAACCACTAATAGCATCGGCGTTATCTATCGTATAAGTTGCGCTGGCAAAAGTATCACCAGATTTGGTAGCACCATAAGTCCTGCTGGCGCCAATATCGATGACGAGCGCTGCCGGAGTAATAGTGAAACCGTCTACATAAGTCACATCATAGTTCTTCAATGCATTCGCCATACCTGCAGCTGTATATGAGAGCACCTGAGTTTTACCGTTGGCCGTGCCATAAGTACCAACAGCAGACTGCTCATCCGTAGCATTGCCAATAGTTCCCTGCCAAGTTCCTTTATTAGCATCCCAGACAGTGGCTGCATCGTTATTCTTCCAGCCGTTGGAAGCCGTCACGGTGTAAGTAGAAGTTGCCGGATCTGCTTCGCCGTAAACTTTCGTACCCGTGGTAGTAATGATTAGTGGAACCTTGTTGACGATGACGGTACCAGGAGTATATTTAATGAGATAACCGTTCGTGGTCGACTCCAAAGGAGTTACACCATCGGCTTTATAAATAGTAACCTTTAGATCATTGTAAGTACCGGCATCAGCAGTAGCGGGTAAAGCTGTACTGCTCAATTTGGCGTTGCTGGTTTCAGACTTAATTAAGGCTTCATCGCTAGCTATATATTCATCATAAATAGAACCAATCATATTATAATTAGTGCCCATAACGGCAATTGCGTAAGAAGTTAAATCGGCACCATAATCCTTACTGGTATCCACCGGTACAAAGACAATAGATTTGGGATCCTTAAAAATATAATGGTTAGCGGCATCGTTTTTATTTGCGACATGCGTGATAGAATTTGTACCAACTGAAGTCCCCTGATTATAAGAAGTCGTCCAGTCAGCATAACTGCCGCTGGCCAGATAAGTTGAAGTTGCGCCGGGTCCAAATTTATCCGTGGAAGGATCTTCCGAGAAAATTCTCCAGAAACTATTATTCCCGGTAGCACTAACTCCTGTAGCACCAACATTATTAATAAAATTCTTATTTGTCGCCAAAACTATAGCGCTATAACGACTATCATCAGAAGCAGTGTAGTCAGAAGTAACGCCGGTCACACCGTCCACCGTACCAATGGTCAGATTGTTGTCACCGGTATTCAGGCGGATACTGTCATTAGTACCGCCCGTGCTGGTAGCTGCAAATGTAGTAATGTTATTGACATTATCCAGGTAAATCATATTGTCAGCTGTGATAGCCAGATTCAATTTACCATTCAAACCAGGAGTTAATGTACCACTAGTAGTAGGAGTAGTAGTTTCTTTAATCTGACCACCAGCAACACCAGTGTACATATGTACTACGGAAGTACCTGCCGGGGTGATGGCGTTGATGATATTAATATTCTTAGTATTCTTACCTTGAGTAATAGTAATATCACCGGCTGTCGTATCATTGGTACCGACAATTAATTTGGACGCAGTAATTTTATTAATTTCATCCGAAGACAATTCCAAAGTATCAGCTTTAGTATCTGCCGCTGTAGAACCTAAATCAATATTATTACCTTCCGTATAGTTAGAAACTGCAACCACACCGGTATTAGAATTTGTTGTAACAGGTCCGTTCAAAGCCATTTTATCTGCCGTAAGATAAATATCATCTTTAGTGTCTGCAGTAGAGGTTACTTTGGTCGTGCCTGCTAAGGTGATCATACTTTCGGCACCGCTGGCGTTTAGAATTATATCGCCAGTCTTGAGCAGGCCATTTGCAGTTAGTCCATCGCCGGTAGTAATATTACCGGTAGTATAAATGGCAATGCCATCATCGGCAGTTGCCAATTTATCCAATTGTACAGAATTAGCTCTATTGGTAGCCGTACCAATCTTAATGTTTTGATCGGTATCATCCCGGACGGCAGTGTCTCCGCCGGCAGTTAAAGTATCATTAGCAATAACGGCAGCACCTTTTACAGTCTGATCAATATAAATATGTCCGGTAGCGTTAACTGCCCCCATCATTTCGACTTTCCCGGTAGATTCGATATCCATATCGCCGCCGTACTGCACGTCATTAAATTTGTCACCGACTAATTTTACGGTACTTCCCGTGGTCACATTACCGGTATTATTGACATTTAAGGCATACAATTCTTTTTGAGAACCAATAGCACCTTTGAAATCAACATTGCCGGAGGCAGCCTTTACTGTCAAGGCAGAACGGAAGTTATTTGTTTCCTGGATATAGCCTTTGATTTCAATAGAGCTATTGTTAATCCTATTAGCAGCAGTGTTGTCATCCCATTTGGAAGCCCAGCCATAACCAACAGTTACAGCATTTTGTCCTGTCTTAAAAGCATTATAGTCATTGTTTGGTTCATTTGGATTCTGATACCAACCGGTATAGCCATAAGCCGTATCACCGCTGGTATTATGGTTACTTCTGGCTGTAGACAAATAGAATGGTGTCCCGGCTTCCTGACCATCGGTCCAGTAGAAATATCTGTCGCCCTTGATGGGATTATTTAGAGTTTCGGAGTCAGTTTTAAAACCTTTGTTAACTACTCCATCCTTTGCTTCGGCGTGAGCACCAATGTAATACGCATCTTTATCGGAATTTTTGGTAAAAGTAGATAAGACAATGGAATTTTCCAAGGCAGACGTGATATTCGTCAGATAGGAATCCCATAGACCAGATTTACCTGGAGTTATCTTCTTAAAAACATTTTTATACGCTTGAGTTCTGGCATCTTCCCAAGTGTGACCAGTTGTCGTGTTTAGGTCTGTAGTCCAAACTACACATTCATAGAAGTTGCCGGAGTCAATCTTACCGGTCACGGTCACATCGCCACCGGTTGTACCATTGGTGGTATCAAAAGTAACTGGGCTACCTGTTCCTAACAATAAATCGCCATACATAGTTATTTTACCACCATTGGTGATAATAGACCGTTTTGGTTTATTGCTGTCATTGATATTGCCGCTAGCAACTGCAGCTATCAATTCGGTTTGCTCAGCAGTAGTTAACCCGATATAAGTGCCAGTCGTCGCAGCTTCAACTGTCTGTGCCGTACCACTAGACATAGTGACATTACCACCATTAGACTTCAGATTAGCGTTCAGTACCACGGCACCGATACCATCACCTACGGAATCTGACCAAAAATTCATATTCAGTTTATTGCTGGTACTGGTAATATCTGCATCAATGGTAACAGCACGTTCTGCCTTTAAAGTTAGATCTGCATCGCCACCGGCAGTTTTTAAAATTTTACCTTCCACTAGAATATCTGCTACACTATTATGATCAGTGGCAACAATATCAACACTAGTACCCTTGTTTAAATCATTTTCTATCGTAGAAGTCAGAATGTAAGAATGCGTCGCATTATTGGAACCGTTGTTATAAGTGTTTGTGCTGCCGGAAGTATAAGCCGCAGCACTCTTGCCACTGGGAAGAGCATCTACAATTTCTACATATTCCGGATCCAGTAACCAGTTACCACCTTTACCATTTTCTGAGGCAGCATCTATCACCGCAGTAGAATCCACATAAAGTCCACTACCACTGGTTTCAATCGTGCCGCCGTTTTGAGCGCCGGTAGCTTTGGCGTACAGTTCGGCGCCGGCGTTGATATTAGTATACTGACCTTTGACAGTTAGGTTTCCGGCCGCAGTGTTAGCTTCGGCTGCGCTGGTATCCAGTTTGCCACTCACGTTGACAATACCCTGGCTGCCGCCGTCCAAAACAATCTCGCCCTTATCATTTTTCAAAGAACGGGCTTCGATGACGCCGGTGTTGGTAACCACAGAATTTAGAACGCTGGCTGCGTCCGTAGCTTTCATAACCACATAACCGCCATCAGCTTTAATCGTTCCTTTATTGACAGCCGCCGCATTCACAGCAGCCGCATCTACAGCCAGGTTTACTTTGCCCGTGCCGTCCGTTGACAGGGTAAAAGCATTGCCAGCCCCTAGGGCAACGCTACCTTTAGGAGCCGTAATCGAACCTTCATTAGTAACATTATTAGCCAGCAGCGCTACATAGCCGCCGTCAGCTACATTAATGCTGCCCTGATTAGTCACGCCGGCGGTGCTGCTGCCCGCAAAATTATATTTACCCGCCATAAAGTTGGCATCGCTGATATCCTTGGTACTGGCCACAATACCGCCTACATTAACGCTGGCACCCGGTGCGAACATCACGCCGTTAGGGTTAATCAAAAATACTTTACCGTTGGCGTTCAAGGAACCGTAAATAGCAGAAGCATCGTTGCCCAGCACACGGTTCAAGGCCACGGAAGATGCATTCGGTTGTTTAAAGTTTACGGTCTCGCTCTTCGCAATATTAAAAGACTGCCAGTTCACACCCATCCTTGCGGTGTTTTGCTGCACAGTCATAGTAGCACCGTTTTGAGTTATACTGCCGCTGCCGGCAGCCACCTGTCCATTTTGCGGCAACGCATATGCTGTTGCCGATGCCAACATTCCTGTCAGTAAGGTCAAAGTAATGTACCTGGCCAGTTTATGGTTTTGCCTTGTCATCCTCATGCCTCTTACTCCTCTTTTCCCCAATTTTTGTCTGCCTAAACCTGCAGGCAAAAATATAAATATATGTGCTTAAACCACTCCATATGATTATATCACTTTCATAAGAAAAAGGAAGTCAAAAACTAAAAGATATTACAATATATTATAAAAACATTATAATAATCATTTTTAAGTAATAATATCTATTCTAGCATATTATTTATTTTTGCTTACAAAATCTTCGTTTTGCCTGCCAAGCTGTCTATTTTATAATTTTTATGGTAAGATGTACGCGAAACCAAAACTACAATTTCAGGCGTACGTAAATTTTTAACGAGGAAGGAGCCGCTAATTATGAAAAAAATTTTGTTGTTGTTTTTAACCATCTTGATGTGCGGCATGACCCTGACAACCTTAGCCGCAGCCCGTGACCCGGAGCAGGCGGTAGATAACCGGCCCACGGTTTCCGTCTTGTACGGTATCACGGATGAGCCGGATTTTGCAGACGCTATCTACAAACAAGTTATGGAAGACCTGGGCCAGGCCCTGCCCGCCAAAACTTATGACTGGTCCGTCGGCTCGCCCTATATTCAGCAGCTGGCCCACATGGGTATCGTGGACGGCGCAGGTGCAGATTTAAGCGATATTCTGCCGACATTTGAGCATAGTGGCTATGATTACTGTTTGTGCTTTGACGTGTCCCCTTTCCGGACAGCCGCCGGGAAAAAATGGACGCCGTCCCACCGGGATTTAACAATCCAGGTAGATTTCCGCATCATCGACCTTAAACAAGGCAAGTACCTTGCTAACGAGCATCTGTTGGCAAAAACTGCCGACGCCAGTGACGGCCATAAAGTTAATCAGGGCGCAATACTAAAAATGTTCCAAAGCCTGGATAAAAAAATGACGACTACCATCGCCGCCAAACTCCCCAAAACAAAAATATAAGCAGTTACGCTGCTACAAATAAAAAAGAGCTGTTGCACTAAGAACGTAAAAGTTTTTAGTACACAGCTCTTTTTTTATGAGAAACAAAATGATGCCAGCGTGTCAGAAATACCCGTTGCAAATTTTTAGGCATCGCCCATACTGCATAACAAAAGCAGGAATGTCGCTATTCCTCCCGGTTAGAGGATTTTAGCCAGCTCGTCAATATTTTGTGCCGGTGTAGCCCAACTGGTAGCAAAACGGACCACGATGCGTCCGTCAGGCAAAGCTTCCCAGAAACTAAATTTAACGGCCTTACTTAATTTTTCATACTGGTCCGGCAGCAAAATCACAAACTGCTGGTTCGTGGGTGAATCTATAAAAAATTCGTAGCCCTTGGCCATAAAAACGTTCTTTAAGCGCTGAGCCATGTCGATAGCATGCTTACTGATCTTAAAATACAGGTCGTCCGTAAAAAGCGTATCGAACTGGATGCCCAGCAAACGTCCTTTGGCCAGTAAAGCGCCGTGCTGTTTGATAGTAGTGACAAAATGGGCCGGGGTATTGCCGTGGGTAAAGACCACCGCTTCGCCGCACAAAGCACCCACCTTGGTGCCGCCGATATAAAAGACGTCGCAGCTTTGGGCCAGAGTTGGCAGATCCACGTCTGTACCGATAGCCTGCAGGCCGTAACCTAAACGGGCGCCGTCTACAAAGAGCGGCAGCTTATATTCCCGGCATACCGCCTGGATAGCCTGTAGCTCCGCCGCCGTATACAAAGTGCCGTATTCTGTGGGATGGCTGATATACACCATTCCCGGCTGCACCATATGCTCGTGGTTACCATCCCCATAAAAAGTTTTTAGATAGGCAGACAACTCCCTGCTGTCCATCTTGCCCTCATGGGCGGGAACGGTAAGCACCTTGTGGCCGGTAAACTCAATGGCGCCGGCTTCGTGTACACTTACATGACCGGTGGTCACAGCCACCACGCCTTCGTATTTTTGCAAAAGCGCATCAATAATCAGCTGGTTAGTCTGGGTGCCGCCGCAGATAAAATGCACCTGTGCCCCTGGGCACTTGCAGGCTGCCGCTATTTTCTCCTTGGCCCTGTCCGAATATTTATCGTTACCGTAACCGGACAACTGTTCCAGGTTCGTCTTCGTCAACTGCTCCAAAATCTGAGGATGGCAACCCTCGATATAATCACTTTCAAAAGAAATCATCTTGTATACCCCGCTTATTCTGTGCAAAATAAATTTCCCGGCCCGGATTTTTGCCGCCCTATGACAGTAACTTTAGGTCCGGCAGGAATATATTTGTATTATATAACAAAATCCGGAAAAGACCAACTGTCCGGAATTTTTCCAGGCTGCCTGATTTTTTAGAGTGCCGTCACTTTCGGTTGGCGCTAAACTTGGGGCCAACTAAAATATGAGCCAACTTATTTTTTTATTTCCTGCTCCACCATTTTTTTGTAAGCACCATACCCGGCCTTCTCCATCTCGGCATAAGGAATAAATTTTAACGACGCACTGTCAATACAGTAGCGCACATCCGTTGGCGAAATACCTTCACCTACAAAGACATGTCCCAAATGCGAACCACCGGCGCGACTAGAAACTTCTGTCCGTTCCCGGGCCAGGGACGTATCTTTTTGTTCCACTACCACGTTAGGGTCAATAGGCCTGCTGAAAGCCGGCCAACCGCAACCACTGTCAAACTTATCGCTGGACAAAAAGAGCGGCTCGCCGGTGACCACGTCCACGTAAATGCCTGGCTCAAAATGGTTATCATATTTATTGTGATAAGGCGCTTCTGTTCCCCGCTGCTGAGTAACGATGTACTGCTCCGGAGACAGGCGCTTTTTGATATCCGCATCGCTGGGGCGCTCGTACTTCCCGGCATCCACTTTCATCTCTGCCACTCGCTTAAAAGCTGCCGCCGGAATATGGCAGTAGCCGCCGGGATGTTTATCCAAATAATGCTGGTGATAAGCTTCCGCCGGATAAAAGTTGCTCAAGGGTTTTTGTTCCACTTTAAATTCCCGGTGCCGCTTCTGCTCCGTGGCTGCTACTTTGGCTGCTACCGCTTTGCTGGCCAGATCCGTGTAATACACGCCGGTCTGGTACTGGCTGCCCACATCCGGGCCCTGTTTATTTTCTACCGTAGGGTCGATGACGGAATAATAAGCGTATAAGACGGTTTCCAGGCTCACCTGGGCCGGATCGTAATCTACTTTTACGGTTTCTTTAAAACCTGTACGGTCGCTGCACACTTCTTCGTAAGTGGGATTGGCTTTATTGCCGTTGGCATAACCGCTGGTTACTTCCAGGACGCCTGGCAGGGAACGCATTAATTTTTCCAGGCCCCAGAAACAGCCGCCGGCTAAATAAATAGAATGCTTATGGGCATCCAAGGGTTTTTCGGTAATTTCTACATTTGTAGGCATAGGAGCACTTCCTTTCTTAGCCACACCGCTGGCGATAGGCGTGTTGAGCCCGGCGCAGCCGGTGATAAAAAACAAACACACAAGTAACATGGAACTGATGCGGCGCCAGGTCAGGCGCCCCGGTTCAGAATAATTTCTCATGGCGGACCTCCGCTGTGACAACTAACAAACACCTGCTAAAATTTTAGCACGGACAATTTAAACGGCTGTCGTGAATTAGGCACAACAGTTTAAACGGCTGCCGTGAATTAGGCGCAACAGTTAAAACATCTGCCGCAAATTAGGCGCAACAGTTTAAAACCACCGTGGCAAATTTAGCACTGATGCAGAAATAATTTTCTATGTTTTTATTATATCATACCTAATTCTAAAATTGCAAGTTCAAATTGAACACCTTTAACCAAATAATTTAAGCTGCA